>JASFYR010000041.1:0-39431 GCA_045047115.1 Sulfurospirillum sp. | reverse complement strand
CTATAATACCCCACAAAAGAGCCAACAAATGCCATAGAGAGTGCATTTGCCGCCAATGTGGATATTCCTCCGTCTCCAAAAACAACAGCTTGAATCAAATATATGCATATCTTATTCCTTATAGAGGATTTAACGGCCAGCAAAACAACAATCAATGCTGACCATTAAATAAGCTAATATACTTTTATTGTTATTTGATTTTTGATTAAATTGATTTCATTAACTATTTTTCCACCTATATCCATTGGTGAAACTCCCTCCATATCCGCTTGTTTAACAGTGTTACTTAAAGAGATATGTCCTAAAAATTCAAAATTTTCCAAACTGTTTTTTATAAATTTTAAATCTTCTTCATTTTGTACTTTACTGGCAACAATAAAGGTTTTTTTAATTCCAATATCATCAGCCAACCCTTTTATCTGATTTGCTGTTTGAATACTTCTTTTACCAGGTTCTACTACAACTATTAAAGCATCTACAGCTTCAGCGGTTCCACGACCAAGATGTTCTATACCAGCTTCCATATCCATAATCACCACATCATCACGATTAACTAAAAGTTCTTGCATTAATCTTTTTATCAGTGTATTCTCAGGACATACACAACCACTTCCTCCTTGATCTATAGTCCCCATAGAGAGCAGCTTAACTCCCTTATGCTCTACACAATATTCATCTGGCAAATCATCTACCTTGGGGTTTAGAATAAACAATGAACCATATCCGTCATTGGCTGCTGTACGCTTTTTTGCTAAATCTTTCATTTTGGAAAAAGGAGTAAGCTTTTCATACTCTTCTTCGGGTACTCCTATAGATGAAGCAAGATTGGCATCAGGATCAGCATCAACCGCCAATACATTAAATCCATCATTGGCAAAAAGGCGTGATAAAACTCCGCAGAGGGTAGTTTTTCCTACTCCTCCCTTTCCAGTAATAGCTATTTTCATAAATAATTTCCTTAAATATTAATAATTATATGCCTAAAATTAATCTTCTCTCTTTTATTGTAGAGAGTAATTTATCAGCAGCTTCAATTGGATCTACTTCAACTATAAAATTAGCACCAAATAAGTCCTTCATTCCCTGTGTTAAAAAATTGGTTACAAAAGGAGAACTGGTTACGGGAGGAATGACACCTATATGAGTTGGAAATCCCATTACAACTCCCCATGTACCAATAATTTGTGCTTTTTCAGACATCATTTCAGGTGCTGAAGCTGCAACTGGTAAACTATCTATGTCTACATCCAGTTTATCAGCAATATCCACACATAGTCTAAGTGCTCTGGAATTATCAACACAAGAACCCATATTTATAACTAATGGTAAAGGTCCATTGAGTCCTGCTGCCTCTCCTACTGCTGTTAATACAGATTTTAAAGAATCTCCAGCATACTCATTTGTTGCTTCTTGAGTCATTAAGCCACCAGTAGCAAGAGCTCCAACAGCACAACCAGTTGCTACTACCAATACATTATTTTTGGATAATTCTTTTGCCATTTTAATATAGTTATCATTTTGTACTACTTTGGTATTGTTACACCCTGCAAACAGTACAATTCCTTGTATATTTCCATTTGCAATATTATCACTTAGTGCGCTTATGGGGTCATCAGCATTAACTTTACCTAAAGCAGCCAAAATAGCTTCGTATCCAAATCCACTCATAGCTTTTTGTGTTCCATTAGGAATTTCAACTCTATCATTATCCCTATGGATAAAAGCATCTATTGCATATTGAACTATTTTTTTAGCACTTTCCATTGCACTCTCTGGATGAAATGAAACATGTGTAGCTCCTGCTATTTTATTATCATCTAATGTAGTTATAACTTTTGTATGATAATTGCTGGCAGTATCGACAATTGCTGGCATAATACATTGAGTATCTACAACCATTGCCTCAACAGCACCAGTAATCATAACTAACTCTTGGGATAAATAATTAGAAGCCAAAGGGACACCATGTCTCTCCATTAATTCATTACCAGTGCAACAAACCCCAACTATATTAATACCTTCTTTGGCTCCAGCTTCTATAGCTTGTTGATTCATTAATGCTGCAGCATCGCATACAACATCACAAAGCAGAGGATTGTGTCCGTGAAGTGCTATATTGATAGCGTCTTTCTTTAATACCCCCATATTAGATGTTGTAATTACTGGCGAAGGTGTACCAAATAAAATATCAGACAATTCTGTACCCATAGCCATCATAGAAACATCAGCTACAGCTAAACTTACGGCTGATGAGAGAAGATTAGCTGGGTCTGATTCAGAACCAACATGAGTACGAGAGAGACAATTCACAACAGTACCACTAAGATTTTGTGGTAAAACTCCCAATTTATCAAGTTTCTCTTTTCTTTTTTTACTCATTATTGCATTGGCCCAGTGAAAATCTCCATTTAGGCGTCCAAAATCTTCTAAAGAAATTTGAGCGACCTCTTTTGCAATTTGCATAATATCTTTATTTTCAATGTCTATGTTCAATCTTCTCGCAACAGATAGTAACTTTTCTTTATCTTTAATTTGATATGCTGAAACTTTACCATTAGGCAGCTCAGATAAAGTGTGTGCTATATGGCGAGCATGTTCTGTGTGTGCAGAAGCACCAACAGCTAAACTTCTAAGAAGATTTCTAGCTACAATCACATCAATATCAGCTCCGCAAATACCTTTTGTAGGTCCATTTCCTCTAGGATCTACTCTGCAAGGACCTTTCCAGCAAATACGACAACATGCACCGGTATCACCAAATCCACATTGTGGCTGCATAGCTTCATGACGATCCCAGACAGTTTCTATATGTTCTTTTTCTGCTTTAAAAATTAAATTTATTGCGGAAGGTTCTACACTTTTATTATTTTTTAACATTTTTTATCCTTTAAATAATATTGATTTTTATAAATATCCTAAAGATATCCAGCCATTTTTAGAGCTTTGGTACGAAGTAAATCATCACTTGTTAAGATTATAGCTTCCGTAGGACATGCTGTTACACAAGCAGGGTTAAATTCTCCATTTTCTCCTTTTTTGTCAAAACATAAATCACATTTTAAAGCTTTTTTCTTTTTTCTTTTTTTCTTTTTCCCATTTAAAGCTATCTCTTTTTCTGGCGGTATTATCTCATCAACCATTTTGATTACATCATAAGGACAAGCTTTTGCACAAGCTTTACAACCAATACAATTTTCCTCATCAATTTTAACTACTCCTCCAAATTCATCATATCTATTGATAACATCAATAGGACATGGGTCTATACATGGCGCATCGCAACTTACACATTGAATTACGGTAGTTAAATTGCCAACTTTAATTACTGTATTTCTTGATGGATATGATTTTATGCGCATTAAGACAGATGTTTGCAAGTCGTAGTCTGAATGAGAAGTAGCACAGGCTATCTCACAGCTATGGCAACCCATGCATCTATCTGGGTCTGTATATACAAATAAATTATTTGCAATATCACTCATAAGTACTCCTTTTTGAAAATAGGATCAAAAACTTTGTTAAAAAAGCTATTGATCATCGTCATATTGTCATCATACTTTAAGAGGGTTGCATAAAGGTTGCAGGCGTGTAAAATTATAATTATTTATATAAAATTATTTCAAAATTGATACCATTCTCTACATTTCTGGCTCGCAGTATTCCATTGTGATGTTCCTCTATTATAACTTTTGACATATAAAGGCCCAAGCCTGTACCATTTTTTTCTACTTTTGTTGAAAAATATGGCTTGAATATTTTTGACAAGATATCATCTGGAATACCACCCCCATTATCCACTATTGATATTAAATTCATATTTTTTTCTTCTTTTGTTGTTATATGCACTGTTGGATTTGGTATATTTTTTTCTATAAAATTATCTTCACTATTTTTTAAAATATTTAGAATAACTTGTATTAATTCATTTTTATATATCAAAACCTCATTATTTGCTTGAAAATTCTTATTGATTTGTATATTTTTATTGGACATAGAAGTTTCAATCATTTGTAAAGCTTTATTTATGGGTATCGCTAAAGGTACAAGTTTTTTATTGCTGTCTTGTTTAAAAAAAGTTCTAAAATCATCAACTGTAGTTGAAAGAAACTGTACATACTCTTCTATAGAATTAAGTTTTTTATTTAATAAATTCAAAAAAAGCAATGTATCATTTTTGTTTTCAAAATCATATTTCTTACTATGTATTTTAATTTGTATATTTACAACAGCACTGCTTATTGAGCTTAATGGTTGTCTCCATTGATGAGCTATCATACTCATAATTTCTCCCATTTGAGCTAAGCGAGATTGCTCCATTATTTTCTTTTCTTTTTTGATATTTTTTTCAATAGTTTCAATCATCATATTGAAATTTTTAGATAATTGTCCAATTTCATCATTTGCTTTTACATTAGATCGTACACTATAATCCCCCTGTATAGCACTATTTGCCATATTTGAAAGAGTTAAAATAGGCTGTAAAAGTTTTTTAAAAAATACAAAACTTATGATTATGGCTATGAGCAGAGTCATAATGCCTAAAGATCCAACAATCTTTTGTAATTTATGTGACATTACTTCAAATTCCTCCATATAAACAGTAGTTGCCACATACCATTTAAGTTCAGGTATATATTTTATCCATAATATTTTTTCATATATATAGTTATTTTTGTCATTTGGCTTGTTCCAATAGTATTTTAGTTCTTTTTTGGTTTTAGCCACTTTTAGAAAAATATCATAAAGAGACTTTCCTGTCTTGGGATTTTTTATTTTTTTTAGGTTAGAATTTTTCATATTAGAATTTTGATACACAAGCACCTCTCCTCGCTTATTGAAAATAAAAGAGGTTCCTAACTTTCCTATATTTGAAATACCAATAATATTATTGACTTGTTTAAGTAGATTTTTTTCTTTCTTTTTAACTTCTTTATTGATATAACCAATAGGTTTTTCTGAACCAATATATATATTCCATGGTTTAAAAGCTTTTATATAAACCAGCCTTTTATTGTATGCACTTTTTGCATCGGAATGTGAATATTCTATAAAAACTTCTTTCTTTTTTCTAATTTTATCAATTATCTGTTTTGTTAAATATTTATTATTTTTATATTTTAGATTTGAGTGAGAAATAAATTTACAGTTATTATTTAAAATGAAAAAATTTACATTTATAGGATATTTTAAATTATTTATTTCATTGCAGGCAAGCAGTTTTGCTTCTTTTTCACTAAGTTTGCCATTTTTATATTTATTGTAGTATGATTCGATTATATAGCTGGGTAGCAGGGTAATATTTTTTAGATTCCTTTTATATGAAGATAGAGTCTCTTTTTTAAAATCTTCTATATTGTTATAACTCATTTTACTGATAATTATAATACTATTTAGCATATCTTCTACATTTATTTTTTCCAAAGAGATGACTTTGCTATTTATTTTAGGGAAAGCATGTATTAATATAGCGCCAATATATCCGGATATTAAGATTGTCATAAGCAACATTGTTTTATGTAATATTTTTGACTTAAACATTTAGTACCTCCAGGTATTCTATAAATTAAAAATTATAATAAGAGCATCATTATAGTAAAATATGGGTTTTAAATCTATTGAACTATGTGGGAAGTTTGATATTATATTGTTTCAGAAAACCAGTCTATATCCCAATCCATAGACATTTTCTATTGTTATGCCATAAATCTTTTTTCTAAGTCTTGAAATGATAGATTTTAATGTTTCAGTTGATGCAAGGTGCGGGTTATCCTCCCAAAGAGTATTGAATATCTCTTCAAGTGTTGATACTTTATATCTATTTTTTATAAAAATTTGCATTAAAAGAGTCTCATTTTTTGTTAAATTTATCTTATTTCCATTAAAAAATAGTACAGAATCTTTTTTGTTCCATAAAAAATCACTATTCAATTCAATTTTATCTATATTGCTATTGGATGTTTCTTTTGATGATTTTAAAATTTTAGTCGAAGTTTTATACAAAATATCTAAAACGGTGTTGTAGCTGTGGGGTTTTATTAGAAATTGTTCGATACCAACATTTACAAGTTCAATAAGATATTCAGATTCATTATGTGCTGAAATTACAATAATTGCTTGGTTTTTATTTATTTCGTATATCTTTTTTATCAGTTCAATTCCATTCATCTTTGGCATACTAATATCAGTAACTACTATATCATGATATTTTGAATGATCCTGAAAAAATGATAGATATTTTTTTAGGCCTTCTTCTCCATTTGTTACAGTATCAACTTGAGAAAACAAATCTTCAAAAACCTCACTGGTTTCTTCCAATAAAGATTTATCATCCTCAACATACAAGATTGCAAGCTCTTTTGTTAAATCAAAAACTTTATCATATTGAATCATTCTATTATTACCTTCTCTTTATATTTTTTTTAAACTGTATTTCTCTTGATTTTAAGGCATAATTTACCTTAATTAGATAATAAATGTCAAGAGATATTTATTATCTCTGCACTAAAAGTTAGCTAAAATATCCATTTTAAAAAATAACAATATCATAAAAAACCATATCCAGGGTCTTTTAATGCCATTACAAAGAGTACTGTCTTAAAATCCATAAATCACAATGCACCACTTTTTTCAAAAGGTATTAACACTAGAAATCATATGTAACTTCCAAAATACTCCTTTTTTTGGTATAATTTCATAAAAAAAAAGGGGTTGTTAATTGAATTTTTTATATATTAGCTCAATCCACCCTTTTTTTAAAATCACACATAAGACACTAAAAGAGAAGATTTTGTTGCAAAATACAAAGCCTTGTCACTGTAATTGCATCTTTAGATTGAAAGCCAGATTGGTTATGCTTTTAAACACATTTATACCGAGATGTCCTTACTACTGCACATATTTTGCTTTTAGACGCACTGGTGTACACCCTCCTCTCTCCTGCTAGTTTTTACACATTTTTCATAAAACATACAAAAAAATAAACTAATAGGAATAACTATGTCAAAAAATTATATAGTAGGCTTTCCAAGAATCGGAGAGCAAAGAGAGTTAAAGAGAGCATTGGAGAGTTTTTGGGCTAAAAAGATCCCATTTAATGAAGTACAAAAAGTTGCAAGTAAACTCAAAAAAAGACACTGGAATTATCAAAAAGAGGCTGGTATAGGGTATATCAGTTCAAACGACTTTTCACTGTACGACAATATGCTTGATACCGCCATTTTATTAGGAGCCGTTCCACAAAGATTTCAAGATTTAAAAGAAGAAGAATTGTACTTTACTATGGCAAGGGGAGACGAGAGCAGAGTCGCTATGGAGATGACAAAGTGGTTCAATACAAACTACCACTACATAGTGCCCGAACTCTCGCTCAAAGATAATTACAAGGCAAATGCCAAAAAGATAGTAGATGAATATAAAGAGGCAAAAGAGTTAGGCATAAAGACAAAGATAAATCTCATAGGACCTTTGACATTTTTAGGACTCTCAAAGAGAACTGACAGAGGCGATACTTATGAGCTTTTTACTAAAATTTTACCTGTTTATGAGGATATTATCAAGCAAATCGGTAAGCTGGATGATGATATAACTCTTCAGATAGATGAGCCTATTTTTGTTAAAGATTTAGATTCAAAGGTACTGAGTCTTGTTAAGACGACTTATGACAGACTTTGCAGCGTTGTTCCACATGTAAAGATAGTGGTTAGTACATATTTTGAGCACTCAAATGAAGCTACAAATATCTTGGTACACACTCCTATATGGGCTTTGGGGCTTGATTTTATACATGGAGAGGATAACTTAGAGGCTCTTGAAGCAATAGCAGCATCCGGTAAAAAACTGATAGCCGGAGTAGTAAACGGACGAAATATCTGGAAAAACGATATCAAAAAGACACTGGAGCTTTTGAAAAAAATCACCAAAACAGTTGATAGAGACAACCTCATCATAGGCTCATCTTGTTCACTTTTACACACCCCTTTTAGCCTAAAGTATGAACAAAAAATGGATAAAGAGATCAAAAATTGGCTCAGTTATGCAGTAGAGAAGCTAGATGAAGTTTCTCTCATATCAAAAATCTTTTTAAAGGGTATCTACTCATTAGACGACAACGAGCTTAAAACTCTAAAAAATAACAAAGAGGCGAATCTAACCAGGAAAACCTCTAAAAAAATTCATGACCAAGAGACAAAAAACAGGGTTCAAAATCTTACAAAATTCCAAAGAGAATGCGAGTTTGAAAAGAGGATAAAAATTCAAAGAGAGCTTTTGGGATATAAAGATTTGGCGACCACAACTATCGGCTCATTTCCTCAAACAGATGAGATAAGAAAAGCAAGGAGAGAGTACAAAAACTCTCTCATCTCAAAAGAGAGTTATGAAAAAGAGATGAAAAATTACATAGATGAGTGTATTGCTATACAAGAAGATACAGGACTGGAAGTATTAGTTCACGGAGAACCGGAAAGAAATGATATGGTTGAATATTTTGGTGAGCAGTTAAACGGATATGGTTTCAGTCAAAACGGCTGGGTTCAAAGTTATGGCAGCAGATGCGTAAAGCCCCCTTTCATCTATGGTGACATAAGCAGACCAAAGCCTATGACAGTTGGGTGGATCACTTATGCACAAAGTAAAACCAAAAAGATTATGAAAGGCATGCTAACAGGTCCTGTGACTATATTAAACTGGTCTTTTGTAAGAGACGACAAACCAAGAGATGAAGTTGCAAAAGAGCTAGCAGTCGCACTCAGTGATGAAGTAGATGATTTGCAAAATGCAGGCATAAAAATCATACAGGTTGATGAGGCGGCTTTTAAAGAGGGCTATCCTTTGCGAACTAGTAAAATACCTGCTTACGAGAAGTGGGCGGTTGAAAACTTTAAACTAAGTGTAAGCAGTGCAAAAAAAGAGACTCAGATACACACTCATATGTGTTATAGTGAATTTAACGACATCATAAGAACTATCGAAGCAATGGATGCTGATGTCATCACGATAGAGACAGCAAGAAGCGGAAATGAGCTTTTGAGAGTATTTAAAGAAGTCGGATATAAACAAGAAGTAGGTCCGGGAGTATATGATATTCACTCTCCTAGAATTCCAAGCGTTGATGAAATAGTCAAGCAAATAAAACTTCTTTTAGAAGTCCTGCCAAAAGAGCAGCTATGGATAAATCCGGATTGTGGCCTAAAAACAAGAAAGTGGAAAGAGGTAATACCGAGCCTTAAAAATATGGTTGAAGCAGTGAAAATAGTCAGAGAATCTCTTTCTTAAAAATAAAATATAAGGCATCATTTGGTGCCTTATATATCTATATAATTGTCCACTACCCATTGTGAAAATGGGATAGAAGAGGTAAATGCCGGGCTTACTGCATTTAGCACATGTATGCTCACCTCATTTCCCTCTACTACAAAGTCTTGCACCAATTCCAAAGTTTTTGTGTCTAGCAACTGAGCTCTTATACCAGGTGTACTCCAAGAGTCAAAGCCGCTCATATCAAGTGGTTTTGTCAAACCTTTTGCTAAATTTAAAAGATAAGATCTTGAGTATTTTTTTACTTCGCTGATGGCAAGATTTCTAAAACCGAAGGCATTTGTGATAAACAGCTTCGCTTCATAATATAAAATCTGCACCATTTCAGATAGGCTAAAGTTATCAAATCCCTTATAATTTTCTCTCCAAAAAGCAGGAATTGCAGTCGGTCCTATTTTGCTATCATCTTCAACCGCATAGGTATAATGCACTCCCAAAAAAGGATTTGCGAGATTTGGCACTGGATAGACATTGGTTTCAAGTCCACATACATTGTACTTGTCTTTTAGATATATGCCTTTAAAAGGTATGATTACATACTTTTTCCCAAAACCAAAGTCTTTTGCTATCTTATCGGCATAGAGTCCTGCGCAGTTTATCAATTTTTTAAATTTCATAGAGCCTCTGCTTGTCTCAATCTCATACTCATGATCTCTTTTTACATAGGCTATAGAAGTCAAAACCTCTACACCTAGCTCTTGAACTACTTTTTTAAATTCCAAAGTAACTTCTCTTGGATCTATCGTAGCAGTTGTTGGTGAAAAGAGAGCCTTTTTTCTTGTTTTTATAAGTGGAAATTTTTTATTCAGTTCCTCTTCACTCATCCAATGAAGCTCTACTCCATTTACATCCCCTCTTCTCTTTAGCTCTTCTAGGCCCTTGATCTCCTCTTCGTTTTGGGCAACTACTACTTTTGCACACCTATTTATGCGAAGTCCTCTGCTTTTGCAAAACTCATGCATTTTAGCATTGCCGTCTCTTGTAAATTTTGCTTTTAGAGAATCAGCACTATAGTAAAATCCTGCATGAAGCACGCCGCTGTTTCGTCCACTACTATGCATAGCAACTTCACTCTCCTTCTCTATCACAACTATATTCGCATCTTTAAATTTTAATTTTAGAGTTCTTGCAATATTTAAACCTATAATTCCCCCACCGATTATAAGATAATCATATATCACCTAAGCGACCTTCTGTAAAGAAAATTTTCTATATCTTATTTTATGGATACTCATGGCAATTATCATCACAATTATTCCCAAGATACTAGTATCTTGCACTAAATCAAAATAACTCTTTAAATTAAAAATATGATCTTGTGAAAAAAGTAAAATTGTGGCAATCGCAAAAAGTACTCTCTCAAAAATTGTCATTTTCATATCCCAAAACCCCTCAGATACTGCGGCAATTCCTAAAAATCCAGGTATTGCAAAAATAAAAACTTCAAATTTTTCAGGCCATGTTCCTGTTATAAGCGGACTGAAAGCAAAAAGTAGAGGCATGATATAAAATGCTTTTCCTAAGTTAAGAGCCTTGAACCCTGTCTTCATCGGAGGAGTACCTGCTATCGCAGCTCCTGCAAAGGCAGCTAAGCAGACAGGCGGGGTCAAGTTTGAAACCTGAGCCAACCAAAATACCATCAAATGAGCTGAAAGCAGATACATTGTAGCCTGAGGTACACTAATGCCCGCACTCACAAGTGCAGCAGTTGCCGGATCTAACATCAGACCAACCAATGCAGGAGCTGATAAAACAACCAAAACAACATAGGCTGCCGTTGTCGGAAGTCCCATACCCAAAACTATAGCAGCAACAGATACAAGCATAAGAGCTATAAAAAGGTTATTGTTAGACCATTCGATTATCAATTGGGATAATGTTATGCCAATTCCTGAGATATTTATCACGCCGACAATAATACCTATACTAACCAAAAGTGTACCGGTAACTACCATATTTTGTGAACCTTGAGCCATGGCTTCAAGGATAAGTCTAAAATTCATCCTTTTTGTTTTAGTAAGATAAGATGCTGCTATTATGGTTAGCATAGATATACCAGCGGCATAAGTTGGAGTAAATCCGTATATCAACAGCACAATCAAAACAGTGATTGGAATCAAAAAATGAAAACCTTCTCGCACAATCGGCCAAGCTTTTTTATTTGACTCGCCTGCGGGTAGATTATATTTTTTAGCATGGATATGTATATAAAAAGAGATAGAAATGAAGTACAACATCGCTGGCAAAATCGAAAGAACGATGATAGTCGAATACGCAATTTGAGTCATTTGAGCCATAATAAATGCTCCAGCACCCATGATAGGAGGCATTATCTGTCCACCCGTACTCGCACTTGTTTCAACTGAAGCTGCAAACATTGGCTGAAATTTAGCTTTTTTCATCATAGGAATTGTAATAGAGCCGGTTGAAACTACATTTGCCACAGCACTTCCTGATATCGTCCCCATCAAAGCTGAGCTAAAGAGCGCCACATGTCCTGTTCCGCCTTTAAACTTTGAAGTTGCAACTGATGCCAACTCTACTATAAAATCTCCGGCACCACTTTTCATTAAAAATGCAGAAAAGAGTATGAACATAAATACATAAGTAGCTGAAATTGTGGCAATTGGTCCAAATGGTCCCTCTCCTGTATAAAACATCCTATATAAAAATCTATCCACGGTCATGCCACCAAAAGCAAAGACACCGGTTAAATACTTACCAAAAAATAGTAAATAACTGATGGCTATCACTATCATGGTGGGTATGATAAGTCCTGTTGTTCTTCTCAGTATCTCGATAGATATAAATATAGTCAAACCTGCATAAAAGAGATCGAGTGGTCTCATGTTGCTATTTGCCACGGCATAAAAACTATCTTCAAAAAGCACCATATATATAACTATACTGGAGGCTAAAAGAGCCAAAAATATATCATATATCGGAATAATGTCCTCAGAAGAGTGCTTGGTTGCTCTAAATGTTAAAAAACCCAAAGACGCTAAAAGGGAAAAATGGGCTGCATTAAATCTCAGATTGCTGATGCCACCCCAAATATTGATATAAAAATGAAAAACTGCTATTAAAATAGCATAAACAAAAATAAACTTATTTAAACTTTCTCTGCTCATTGTGGATCTCCTGGAGGTGTTTTGTGGCGAAATTGCTTCGCCACATTTGTTATTTAGCTATTAATCTGGCAGGGATTTTCAGACCCATCTCTTTATAGTACTTTGCAGCACCTGGATGAAGGGGCATAGGAAGACCGTCTATTGCTTTTTGTAAGCTCATAGCTAGCGTAGCCTTATGCACGGAGTGCAAAAAAGGTAAATTTTCATAGATAGTTTTTGTCAAAAGATAGACTGTTTGCTCCGGAGTATCTTTTGTTACAACCAAAAGATTTGGCTGAGCTATCGTATGTACATCTTTTTTCTGTCCGGGGTATGTCCCTGCTTTTATAGTAAAAGGAGACCATACAGGATAACTGTCATCTATCTTTTTCAAATTTTTAGCATTAAAATTCAGGATTGTTATCTTATCGGCACCTATAGTTGCAAATGCATTTGTAACAGCACTTGTCGGAGGACCTGAGGGAGTATTCATACCTGCAATTTTACCATCTTGAAGAGCGGTAGAACTAGGACTGTAACCCAAATACTGGATGTTCATCTTGTTGTAGTCGATACCTAAAGCTTTCATGATAGTCTCAGCAGAAACTCTACTACCCGAATTTCTACCGCCAATTGAGAATCTCTCTCCATAGAGATTTTTAAGATCCATAATGTTACCTGTTTTTGCATAATTATTATAGACAGTAAATTGCTCAACATTTTGCCACAACATAGAGACTGATCTTAGATTTTTTTTAGGTTTTCCTTCGTATTTTCCCTTGCCTTGCCAAGCCATAGAGCCAAACAATCCCTGGATAATAGCAAAGTTAACTTCACCCTTGTCAATCATATCAATGTTTTCACTGCTACCCGCACTCGTCATCGCAGAAAATGTCATTTTATGCTTTTTGGCAAGTTTCAAACTGGCGATTGTAGCGATACCAACACCCACAGGATAGTAAGTACCTCCTGTACTAGCTGTTGCTATTATGTATTTTTTCTCTTTTGGTGCGGCATTTAGCGTACCAACCAAAGACAGGGCAACTGCTGTTGTAACTAAAACTCTACTAAGTAGTTTACTCTTAATCATATAATCTCCTTTAAAAAATTTAAGAGCATTATATCATAAAAAGTTTCAAAATAGTTTTATTATTGTTTACATTTTAAAATTTCTTTTTTAACTGTTACAAATCTACACTATTTTTTTCTATTGTATAGCCTTGTCCCTTCAAAGAGACTATAAAATCCTCTACTATAAGTTTATCTTTGAGCCTTTTCATAACGGTTCTAAAAGTAGTATCTGATTTGTCTTCATCATTCCACAATGCAAGTTTGCATCTTTTTATGGTGACTATTTTTCCTATATTTTTAATCAAAATATCCAATAGTTCTGTCTCTTTTTTTGAAAGTTTGACCAAAGAAGCGTTACAATACAAAAGTTTTTCACTTATGGCATATGTATAGTTTTTATTTATCTTTAGCAAATTTCGACTCTTTTTTTCCTGTTTTTCCTTTAAGACTTCTGCTTTTGCTTTTTTAAGTATCTCCATCATATTATCAACATTAATAGGCTTCAAGAAGTACCCCAGTACTCTAAAGTTTATAGATTTTAGAAGTTTGTCTTCATCTTTGTAAGCAGATACTATGATAAATTTTTGATTTTGCACAAGGGACAGCATCTTCTCTATCATGTCCATTCCATTGAGTCTTGGCATTTTAATATCCGTCAAAACCAAATCAAATAATTTGCCATTTTTCAATCCAAGCTCAAAGATTTCAAGTGCCTCTTGCCCATCAACAGCAACTACAACATCTTCAAAAATAGTATTTAGATAAAAGCTCAAAATCTCTCTGGCATCAGCCTCATCTTCTACAAGCAAAACTCTTGTTATATCCATACTCTATCCTTCTATCGGTAAAATAATTTTAAATTCAACACCATCTTCTATATTTCTAACATCTATAAAACCTGCCATACTGTTTTCTATGATCATCTTGGTCATATAAAGTCCTATACCCGTCCCCTGTTTTTCAAATTTTGTTGTGAAATATGGCTCAAATATCCTGTCCATAACCTCTTTTTCGATCTCTCCACCATTGTTTGAAATAGTTATCTCATAAGTATTAGCGATTTTTTTGCCTATAAGATAGATGATACCTTTAAAATCCTTATTCTTCTCTTTTTCTTGAAAAATTGCATCTTTTGCATTGGAGATGATATTTAAAACAGCCTGTTTAAACTCATTTTCAAAACTATTAAGTATAAATTTTTGGACATCTTGCTCTACATGCACATCTTTTTGCTCAAGTTTTGCACTCATAATTTCTACTGTCGCCTCAAGTGCCTCTTTTATCTCAAACCTCTCTTTTGTCTTTGAAGGTTTATAGAAATTTCTAAAATCATCAATAGTATGAGACATATACTCAATCTGTTTTTTACCCTTATCGAGATAGTTTCCTATCATCTCTTTATTCAATTTTTCGTTATCAAAATTATCTCTTACAAAATGCAAAATTAAAGATACATTATTTAGAGGCTGTCTCCATTGATGTGCTATTGCTCCTATCATCTCCCCCATGGCCGCTAGTTTATTTTGCTGAACTAAAAGCCTGTCTTTGGCTATGTTTTTATCAACCTCTTCTTTAACCCTGTTTTCAAGATCCTGCTCACTCTGCTTGATAGCTGTGATATCATAAATATAACCATACAAATCAGTAACATTGCCAAAATCATCTTTTATAAAAATAGCATGTGAAAAAACCCATATCAAACTTTCGTCATCCCTATTTTTGATTCTATAGGTGCAAGAGAAACTTTCAAGTCCATTTTCAATATGTTGCCTTAAAGTTTCCAATACCATTTTAAGATCATCTTTATATATGATATCTGCATACATGGTGCTTTTTTGAAGTAAATCATCTGGGTAATACCCGAATTTCAATATGCTCTCAGAGACAAAAGTGACAGTCAGTTTCTCATCATTTAGCCATCTTAAAAGCACTATATCTCCCTCTTTTACAAGCCTCCATGTATCATCAAGCGACCTCTCTATCCTCTTTCTCTCCACTATATTCATGGCCATCATCAACAGCCTGTCCGGCTTTTTTAAATCATCAAAAAATATCTTTCCACGCGAAAGTGTCCATTTGTATCTGCCTAATTTTGTCTTAAGCCTGTATTCGGCTATAAAATGATCAAGCTTTCCGCTGCTATGTTCGTCCATCTTTTTGATGACATTATCTCTGTCATCTTTGTGTATCAGGTTTAACCACTCATTATACGAATTAACATCTCCTCTTTTATAGCCGAACATATCCAGCCAGGTATTAGAGAAAAATATCTTGCCGTTTTTAAAATTTATATCCCAAAGCCCATCATTTGTAGCTATTATAGCCAGCTCATACCTCTCTTTCCATTTACTAAGAAGCATATTTTTTGCTTCAAACCTTTTATTGTATGTGGAAAATATCTTTTTTATAAAATTTGCAAATGAAAAAGAGGCAAAAATCAAAATAATTGCAAAAGCGAGTATAATCATCGTTACAGCTCTCTTTTTGTTTTGAAATTCCTCTTCAATTTTTTGCTTTTGGGCGAGATATTTATCAACTACTAAATTTTTATTGATTTTCATTCCCACGCCAAAACTATACTTGTAAAAATCATAAAATTTTTCCATTTTTCCATTTTGATTATCGACCCTCGATGCAAATGTCTTTATAAAACTCATCTCTTGCGGGTCTAGATATGCAAAGATATTGTCGAAACCTCGCCACTTTTTTTCACCAAAATAGTTGTAAAAATACCTGTCATTATAATCATAAAAATAAAAATAATATTTTCTCTTTTCTCTTATGTCTTCACTCATAGAATTAAAAAAGGTTCTTGCTGTAAATTTTTTCAAATCATCTGAGATTGAAAAAGCTCCTATGTACCAACCTAGTTTTTTTAAATACTCAAAATAGTTAACCTGTATAGTCTGTTTTAGATCATTTTTCCAATAAAAACTACTTTTTTTACCCTGAGATGAGATATATAAAAGAGTGAGGTAGAGTGATTTTTGGTTGTTGTAGTTGTTAAATATCAATTTTTGAATATTTTTGACGGTATCCAAGCCGTACAAAACTCTTAAATCTTTTCTTCTAAAAATAACAAATTTAATCTCTCTTTTAGTTTCTCGTTCTTTTAAAAATGGCTGAAGTTGTTTGATATTTATCTCTTTTTTACTCTCTTCCAATCCGCTTATAACACCTTCTATTTCGTGAACATAAAGAGACATGGTTTTTTCTACATTTTTAAAATGCTTATTTACCAGTCTAGTGTTTTTATCTATGTAATTTTGTAAAAGTTTAGTATTTTCATAACTCTCTTGAAGTTTGGATTTTTGAGAAATTAAATTTAGTTGTGATTTTTTATTGAAATCTAAAACTAAAAAAGATACAAAAAAAGAGATAAATGACAAAAGCAAAATGAAAAAAATGGGGAAGTATACCAAAATCTTTTCTATATCTTTTAGCCTGTAAAGATGTCTTGTTTTTCTAAACATTTTTTTTCCTTGGCGCAACATCAGTTTGTACAAATAAAACAGATAGTATAATAGCACATCTAAAAAAGTAATACAAGGATTGATTATGGGAAGAGCTTTTGAGTATAGAAAAGCGGCTAAAATGAAAAGATGGGGAAATATGTCAAGAGTATTTCCAAGGCTTGGAAGAGTGATAACAATGGCAGCAAAAGAGGGCGGCTGCGATCCTGAGAGTAATGCAAAACTAAGAACTGCCATACTTAATGCAAAAGCTGAAAATATGCCAAAAGACAATATCGAAGCAGCCATCAAAAGAGCAAACAGCAAAGATTTGGCAGCACTGAGCGAGATAACTTATGAAGCAAAAGGTCCGCACGGCTCTCTTTTTTTCATAGAGTGTGCGACAGACAATTCAACAAGAACAGTGGCAAAAGTAAAATTTAATCTTAAAAAAAGTGGGGCAGAGATGCTAAACAATGGCTCTTTGGACTTCATGTTTTCAAGAAAAGCAGTTTTTGAATTTGATAAAACACAAAATATGGACTTAGACGAGATAGAATTAGAACTCATAGATGCTGGGTTGGAAGAGATAGAAGAAGAGGATGGATTGGTACTGGCTCATGGTGACTATAAAGATTTTGGAAATCTTTCTCATGCTTTTGAAAAACTCGGAATTGAACTAAAAAAAGCTACACTTGAGAGAATAGCAAATACACCGGTAGAATTCACAGAAGAACAACTTAATGATATACAAAAAGTTGTAGAACGGGTTGAAGACGATGATGATGTCCAGGCAGTTTATACAAACATAGGATGACCTTCCACAAGTAGAGGGTTATCTCTTTTGGAAAACCCCGATTTCCCTGTTTTTAAACACTCTATTATGAATATCAACTATACCATGCATGCAGATATAGATACCATTTTTTTCACAATTAAGCATATACCCGATAGCTGTTGAGATATTTGCAGTGGCCTCGACAAAATCTATACTAAAAGGAACCATGGCTCCAGTTAAAACTATACATTTGTCTTTGATTTTGTCTTCTAAAAACTCCGCTGTTTTATCCATAGTATCTGTTCCATGGATTATAAGAATTTTACTCTGTTTGGTTCCTTTTATGCCATCCAAAAAATCATTTATTTTTTTTTCAAATGCTTCCATATCTTCCATATGCTCCGGTTCGTATGTGATCTTTATATCTACAACTTTATGATTTTTCATCTATTCCTCCTTGAACAGTTTTTCTATTTTTATGATTATACTTGGATCTTCAAGTGTTGATATGTCTTGAGTTATATCTTCACTCTTGGCTATAGTTCTAAGAAGCCTTCTCATTATCTTTCCGCTTCTTGTCTTTGGAAGTCCCGGCACAAGCAACAAGCCATCTATCTTGGCAATCGGCCCTATGTCTTTTACGATGATTTGATTTATCTCTTTTTTCAAACTGTCTGCATCTATATCAGTTTTGGTCACTACATAAGCAAATAAGCTTTCCCCTTTTATATCATCCGGTTTTCCTACAATCGCCACCTCAGCAACATTATCATCGTGTGCTACTACATTTTCTATCTCAGCAGTTCCCAGTCTGTGACCTGAGACATTGATGACATCATCTGTTCTGCCTGTGATTGTTATATAGCCATCTTCATCATACATGGCGCCATCTCCCGAGAAGTAAACAGGCTTTCCGTCTTTTTTACAATCACCGAAGTAAGACTTTTTAAATCTTTCAGGATCTCCCCATATGGTTCTTATCATGGACGGCCAAGGTTTTGTGATACAAAGAAGACCTTTTTCTCCAACCGGCGCAGGATTTCCCTCTTCATCTATGATTTCAGCTTTGATTCCTGGCAGTGGGAATGTTGCACTTCCGGGCTTGATAGGTGTAGCTCCCGGGAGTGGAGATATCATGTGACCTCCTGTCTCAGTTTGCCACCATGTATCAACTATAGAACATCTTCCACCACCTATCTCATTATAGTACCACATCCATGCATCAGGATTTATAGGCTCACCCACAGTTCCTAGTACTTTTAGAGAACTTAAATCATACTTACCGGGTTGGTCAGCTCCGACTTTATGGAGCAGTCTTATCGCGGTTGGAGCTGTGTAAAATTGATTTATTCTTAACTCTTCTATCATATTCCACCATCTACCCGCATCCGGATAGAGAGGAACGCCCTCGTACATTATCGTTGTCGCTCCCATAGCAAGCGGACCATACACTATATATGTATGACCTGTGATCCAACCAACATCGGCTGTGCACCAAAAAGTATCATTCTCTTTTACATCAAAAACATTTTCCATTGTATATTGTGCCCATAGGATATATCCGGCACTTGAGTGCTGAACTCCTTTTGGCTTCCCTGTGCTTCCTGAAGTATAAAGCAAAAAGAGTGGATCTTCGCTCTCCATAGGCTCCGGTTCGCAATGTTGAGACTCTTTGCCTATGAGATCATTATAAATATGATCTCTGCCTTCAACCATATCTATATCTTCAAAGTTTCTTTTAACCACAAGTACATTTTCACAACACTCACAACCACTCTGCAAAGCTGTATCAACGATAGGCTTAAGAAGATATGGAGTGCCTCTTCTGTAAGCACCGTCTGCTGTGATTACAAGCCTAGCATCAGCATCTATGATCCTGTCTCTTAAAGCTTCAGCTGAAAATCCACCAAATACCACAGAGTGTATAGCACCTATCTTTGCACAAGCAAGCATTGCAAAAGCAGCCTCTGGAATCATCGGCATATATAAAACAACTCTATCGCCTTTTTTGATACCAAACTTGTTTTTCAACAAATTTGCAAATCTGTTTACTCTGTAGTATAAAAGCAGATAGGTGATAATCCTCCTGCTTCCGTCTTCCCCTTCCCATATAATAGCAGCTTTATTTTTTCTTGTCTTTAAGTGTCGTCCTATACATTGATGAGTAACATTTAGTTTTCCGCCCGTAAACCACTTATAAAACGGAGCATCACTCTCATCCAAAACAGTATCGTACGGCTCAAACCATTCTATCTTCTCTTTTGCCAGCCTGTCCCAATATCCCTCATAATCATCATCTACTTGATATGTAAGCTCTTTGTACTCACACATATTTTTAATGCGGGCTTCTTTGCTAAACTCTCTGTTTGGTTCAAAAATTTCTGACATTTATATCTCCTCCTAGAACTTATTATTTCTTATATACTATAAAGATTTCGTAGCATTTTCATAGCATTTAAACTTTTAGACACTTTTTATATATATTCTCAAATAAACTGTGAAGAATAGTAGCACCGCCACTCCATCAGGCAAAATATTTCTCTATTTTATACCCTATTCCCTTAACATTTAATATAAAATCCTCTTTTAAGGTTTTCCTAAATCTACTTATCTCCGCTCTTATGGTGGCATTGTCAACCGGTTCGTGGTTCCAAACATAGCTTCTAAATTTATCGAAATCAACTACTATGCCCATATTGTAAGACAGAAGGGTTATGATTTGAAGCTGTTTTTTAGTCAAATGTTGTACGCTGTTATTGTAAAACAGCATCTGCTTCTCTTTTGAGAACCTATAGTGCTTCGATAAAATTACCTGTACAAAAGCCTTTGCACTCTGCTCTTTTTTTATATGATTTATCTTCAAAGCCAACTCTTTTAAGTGAAACGGTTTCTTTAGATAGTCACTAGCTCCCAGCTGATATGCTTGAGTTATATCCTCTATATCCAAATTTGCACTGATAAAGATAGTCGTGGGTACATTTTCCAAACTGTTCAATCTCTCAAAAAGCTCCATCCCACTTAAGTGAGGTACATTTATATCTAAAAGCAAAAGATCAAAACTACTCTTGCGAATCTCTTCAAAAGCTCTCTCTCCACTTATAAAACTCTGCACTTCATGTCCTATCGCTCTTAGATACTCCTCTATGGAGTTTCTAAGCATAGTCTCATCTTCCAAAAGTAAAATCTTCAATATAACTCTCCGTTAAAAACATATCTAAAGGTTGTCACACCCTCGCTTGAGACAACATTGATTGTTATATAGTTTATGTCACAAATCTCTTTGACTATATTTAAGCCCAATCCAAAGCCACCTCTTGCCATGTCTTCTCTGTAAAATCTGTCAAATAACCTATCACTCTCTTTTATCTCATCCCCTTTGTTTGAAATTTCAAATACAACACTATTGTTTTGTATAAAAAGCTTCACCCATACAGTCTCATGCGGATAACTGTATTTTATTGCATTTGATAGATTATTGTCACATAGCCTTTGAAGCTGAGTAGAGCTAAAATAGACAAAAATCCCACCTTGTATATCTGATTTAAGCTCAAGATCGTTTCCTTTGGCAACATCATCAAAATACTCTACCCTTTCTTTAAGATAAGCAGAAAAATCTATCATCTCTTTTTTATATATAAGGCGGTCTTTTTTCACTATATAACCCAGGTCTCCATTGATATTTTCTAAAACTTTCACACCGGCTTCAATCTTTGTAAGATAACTGTTTTTTTCATATTTTAGATTGTAAAGTTCTATATTCATCAGTATTATCGAAAGTGGGGTGTTTATCTCATGAATAGCATTTTTGACAAATTTATCCTGATACTTCAGCAACTCTTTCGTGTACTCTATAGACTTTTGCAATTCATCTGTTTTTTCCTGTACTAACTTTTCAAGGTCAAGATTTAACGATATAAGTTCTCTGTTTTTAGTCTTGATTTTATCCATCATTTTGTTTACATGCAGAGCTATCTGGTTGAACTCTTTGAACTCTATCTTGTTTAACTCTATATGCCTATATACCAAAGATGTATCTGTTAGAGAGTTGGTTATATACTTCAGTTCCTTAGAAATCTTTTCCGTAAAAAATCTATACTTCAAGATGCTTATGATATACAAAACAAGCGTCAGAAAAACTATCTTCAAAACAAAGCCTGATATCTTCTTTTTATACTCCACTCTTTTTGCCCGAAGTTTGTCATTAAGATCATTTATAGCTATTATGCTTCCATAAATTATATTTAAATCTTCAAATACTCTTGAGTAAACAAGATACCTTTTTTCTTTATAAGCAAAATCAAAAAATAGATAATTGCTGTTTTTACTACTGCGTATTTTATCTCCTATTTTACTGTTGAAATTATCATTTTTTGAACAATAAAGTTTATCATTTATTTTATCAAATAAAAAAAAGTCTATGCCGTCATCACTGTTGAGCAAGATACTACGGCTCATATCGACAATATTGCTGTCTAAAAAGCTTCTTTTTTTATATCTTTTTTGATTATACTCTATAATTTTTCGTAATTTATCTGTTTTAGCGATAATTTTCTTTTTTTGGGAGTCCATATAACTTTTTTCAAATTTGGATATCTCTTTGTTAAAATCTAAATATTCATTGAAAATAACAACAAAAGCAGCAACAAAAGCAAAAATACCGGCAAAAAATATAGCATACATATTTATCTGATTTATACCTTTTTTACGCCCGAGTTTAAACACACATATCCTTTTTTTGATATAATACTATATCAAAAAAAGGATTAAATTTGCCAATAAGAGTGCCAGCAGAATGGGAGAAACAAGAGTATATAATGCTTGTTTTTCCGAGTCCCAAAAGCGATTGGGAACATAGCATATATTATATACAAAAAAGTTATGTTGAGCTTATAAAGGCAATTATTCCTTATCAAAAATGTGTACTCTTGTGTGAAGACAAAGCTAAACTCTCAAAAATAATGCCAAAATCCAAAAATATAAAGATAGTTCAAATCGAAACAAATGATACTTGGATAAGGGATTTCGGAGCCATCAGTATCTATGAAGACAACAAGCTAAAACTGTTAAATTTCAAGTTCAATGCTTGGGGTGGAAAATTTGACTACAAAAAAGACAATCTTCTCAACAGGAAGCTTCAAGAGCTAAACTTTTTTAAAAATCCAATGGTAGATATAAACTTTGTCTTAGAAGGAGGTAGCATAGATACAAACGGAAAAGGCACTCTTCTTACCACACAAAACTGTATATTTAACCAAAATAGAAACCCAAAATTATCAAAAGCACAGATTTTGAATGTCATAAAAAACACTTTTGGAATAAATGAAATAATAGTCCTGCAAAATGGTTCGCTTATAGGTGATGATACTGATTCACACATAGACACTCTTGCAAGATTTATAGATAAAGAGACCATAGCCTATGTCAAATGCTACGATACTCTTGATGAGCATTACATAACACTTAAAAAGATGGAAGACGAACTTAAAAAAACAAAATTTCATCTCCTGGCTCTTCCTTTGCCAAGCCCAAAATTTTTTACCAACCATAGACTTCCTGCAACTTATCTAAATTTTGTATTTATAAACGGCGCCTTGATAGTACCGACTTATAAGGACAAAAATGATAAAATTGTTCTCAAAATTTTACAGGATTTCTTTCCGACTAAAGATATTATCGGTGTAGATGCCTCTATATTTATAAGGGAACGCGGAAGCCTGCACTGTGCAAGTATGAATTATTATCCGACCTTGCAAACTATAAGGATTTAAAGTGACATTACAGAAAAAAGCAACAATCGTTTCTAGTTCAACAGCAGCTATTCTTATAATCATAAAATTAACCATAGGCATTTTGAGCGGCTCAGTTGCAGTCCTTGCCAGTGCAATCGATTCCATACTTGATTTAATCGTCTCCGCATTTAACTATTTTGCTATCAACAAAGCAGAAAAACCGGCAGACAAACAGTTTAACTACGGAAGAGGAAAAGTTGAAGCCTTGGCAGCTGTCATAGAAGGCACTGTCATTACAATGTCCGGTATCTTTATATTCTATGAGGCTATCAAAAAAGCATATAAAGGTGAAATAGTATCGCATCTGACACCATCAGTCATAGTGATGGTTATCTCACTTGTCCTCACAATTGCACTGGTGATGTTTTTAAATTTTGTAGCCAAAAAAACAGACAATATGGTCATAAAAGCCGACGCACTTCACTATAAAACTGATATATTCAGCAATGGAATCATACTTATATCTCTAGTCGTAATCCAACTTACAAATTTTTATCTTATAGACTCTATAATGGGTGTGGTAATTTCAATATATATCATATACTCAGCCTATAAAATCATAAAAGATGGTGTTTATATGCTTTTAGATGCTGCCCTTGATGAAGAGACAGTCCAAAACATCAAAGATATAATCAAAAATGAAGAAGCTGTAAATGACTACCATTTTCTCAAAACAAGAAAATCAGGCAATACAAATTTTGTAGATGTCCACTTGGTCTTTGACACAGATATATCACTTTTTGATGCTCACCGTGCAGCTGATCGGGTTGAAGATAAAATAAGAGAATTAAACCAAAAAGACGAGTGGGTCATAAATACTCACTTAGACCCATATGATGACTCTGAGATGAATAGCGAATAAAATATTCTATTTGCACCCATGATGAGACCACTGCGCAATGGAGTGTACCCACAGAAGGTAAAGAATTAGGTTAGAAGAAGGTCTAAGCAGGAAATATTAATATAAAAATATAGCTTTTATTTTAATTGGGTCTCGTCTTTTAATTGGCAATCCTCTCTTTCGCAGCAATAATCTTTTGGCTTATATCCACCACCGCGATAACAGTAGCCCAATCCGCCTTTTCCTCCTATGGGAGTAACCTTGATGTGTTTGGCTTCACTTTTACTTAGAGCTATACAGGCAGCACATTCGAGCTTTACATGTAGGCTGTCGCTACCAAATGTTCTTCTGCAAACTCTCAAAATTACTCCGGGACTCAAACCCATGTTTGAGAAGCGTCTTTTTGTCTCTATGTCCAAATCAACGCTCTCTATCATAGCTCTTTTGCCTTTTTCCAGCTTATCTAACTGCACCATTTATATCTTCTTATTAAGTTTTATTGATATTATACATCAAAACCACTTAATACCCCATCAAAGCTAGTGTTTTATATGCTCCAAAAGCTAATAACCACGCTACTACATTTGGATATATAGTATAAAATGTTCTCCAAGCCCATTGTGGAACTTCTGCATAAAAAGTCCCCATAGCAGCCAGACAAGGCGAATAGATCATGATAATGATGATCAAAGCAATGGCCGCTTTAAAATCCACATTTTGTCGTATTTTAGAGATCAACCCTTTGCTGGTTTCATCTGCACCACCCATGGCATACAGTGTGCCTAAAGTTGACACCACAACTTCTTTTGCTGCCAATCCAGCCACTACCGCAACACTAAGCCTCCAATCCATGCCAAGGGGAGCAAAAACAGGCTCTATAAATTTGCCAACACTACCCAAATAACTATCTTCCAACAACTTTGCATTTAGATCATTTTGCAATTTTTCTTTTTCTTGTGTATTGCTTGTTTGTTCTATCTTTGCATTATATTTTTGCACCAATGTATCATTTACAGGATATGCACTCAAGAACCATATCACCATAGCGGAGATTGCTATAAATGTACCTGCTTTTTTTAAAAACATCTTTGTTTTAATCCACAAATCCATACCCAATGCTTTAAAAGATGGAAATCTGTAAGGAGGAATCTCCATAACAAAAGGCTCAGGCTCACCCTTAAAAAGGACTGTTCTTAAAATCTTGGCTACTATTAAACCTAAAAGTGCGCCGCCTATATATATAATAAAAAGTATATTCCCAGGATTTTGATTTGCAAAAAATGCAGAAACCAACAGTACATATACAGGAAGTCTTGCTCCGCAACTCATAAATCCCAAAACCAACATTGTTATGATTCTATCTTTTGGATTCTTTAGTGTTCTTGCTGCCATATATGCCGGAACCGTACAGCCAAACCCACTGATTAGAGGAACAAACGCCTTTCCTTGCAAGCCAAACTTTTTCATAAAACCATCCATCAGATATGCAGCCCTGCTCATATAGCCTGTCTGCTCTAACAGGTTTAAACCTAAAAAAAGTATCAAAATATTTGGCAAAAACATCACGATAGCACCGACTGCCGGCAAAACACCATCAGTCAATACTGAGTTAAAAACCCCTTTTGGCAAAAGATCAGCCAAGAAAGATGAAGTTTCGCTAAATATAGTATCGATTATATCCATCGGATAATTTCCAAGTACAAAAGTAAGTTGAAAAAGAGCCCACATAAAAAATAAAAATATAGGAAGTCCTAAAATTGGATGAATTAAAAAATTGTCTATCTTTTCACTAAGAGATTCATCTTCCTCTTCAATCTCCAATGCTTCCATCTGAAGATTATGTGCTATTGCCACCCTCTCGTTTGCTAATATATCAGTAGTACTATCTTCGTCGAACTCTGCTTCTAGCTCTTTATACATCTTCTCCAAAGCATTGTGAGACTCTATAAATATAGGCAAATCATGTATGGTTTTATATATATCTTCATCACGATCAAGCAGTCTGATTGCTATAAATCTTGAATAATCCCTATCTCTGAAATGTTGTGATTTTCGCAGGATCTTTGCTAAATCTTCAACTCTCTGTTCTACTTTTTCATTATAATAGATTTTATTTTTGCCTTTTGGGTTATTATATGTTTTTATAATTTCCTCTACAATCTCATCAACACCTCTGTTTTGTTTTGCAGAAGTCAGCATCACGGGAATTCCCAGTAACTCTTCTATTCTTTTTTTATCGATAGAACCGCCTTTTTTCTCAACTTCATCTACCATATTGATCACTAAAATCATCTTTTTTTGCATGTCTAAAAGTTGCAGAGTAAAGATAAGATTTCTAGAGAGCGTATTTGCATCTATGACATTCACAATCAAATCATAGTCTTCTTTTATCAAAAAATCTTTTGCAACCTGTTCTTCCGGGGTATAAGCATTAAAAGCATAGATGCCGGGCAAGTCCGTCATCTTTATGTCATAATCATTTTTTTGAATATAAACCTCTTTTTTCTCTACTGTAACGCCACTAAAATTACCTACATGCAACCTTGCATCACTTAGGGCATTTATGATGGAGCTTTTACCAACATTTGGCTGACCGACTATTGCTACTTTTATCTCTTTTTTCACTTTATCTCCCCTACAAGAATGCTTTGCGCTTCTTCTTCTCTTAAAGCTACTTTTGTATTGTCACTCAATATATCCCAAGTCTGTCTCGCCAAAGTATGTGCTATAACTCTAATTTTAGCACCCTTTACTATCCCCATAGATAGCAATCTCCCCTTTACAGGCTCTTTTGCTATCACTTTAAGAACTTCTGCCTCTTCATCAATTTTCAAATCCGAAATATTTTTCATAATTTTAACCCATATCATTTATTATTACCCGGTGGAGTAACATTAGACTTGTTGGAATAGTATCTAAAATTAAATTAAATTGCTCTTAAATTGATAATCATTATCAACTAATTTTGGGATTTTATGATATAATTCTACTTATGAAAACAGCACTTATACAACAAAAATCATACCGCACAGAAGCAGAGACGATAAATAAAACCTTAGAGCTCATAAAAAATGCAAAAGCTCTACATGCAGAGCTAATTGTTCTGCAAGAATTGCATCAAAACAGGTATTTTTGTATCAATGAAGATACAAAAAATTTCAAACTTGCCAAAAATTGGAAAAATAATATAAAATTTTGGTCAGAAGTGGCAAAGAAAAACAGTATTGTTTTGGTAGCTTCTTTGTTTGAAAAAAGAGCTCCCGGCATTTACCACAATACAGCTTTTGTTTTTGAAAAAGACGGCTCAATCGCTGGAAAATATAGAAAAATGCACATTCCGGATGACCCGGGATTTTATGAAAAATTTTATTTTACTCCCGGAGATTTGGGGTTTGAGCCAATTCAAACAAGTTTGGGAAAACTGGGAATTTTGGTTTGCTGGGATCAGTGGTTTCCTGAAGCTGCCAGACTTATGGCACTCAAAGGTGCACAAATTCTCATATACCCTACTGCTATCGGCTGGTTTGATGAAGACAGCAAAGATGAAAAACAAAGGCAACTGGATGCTTGGATAACGGTGCAAAGAGGACATGCTATCGCTAATAATCTTCCACTCATCGCAGTAAACAGAGTCGGAAAAGAGTTTGACAACTCTAAACAGATAGATGGTATAAGATTTTGGGGGAACTCTTTTGTCGTTGGCGCTCAGGGTGAATTTTTAGCCAGGGCAAATAGTGATAAAGAAGAGATTATCATAAGCGATATTGATCTAAATAAAAGTAAAACGACCAGAGAAATCTGGCCATTTTTTAGAGACAGAAGAATAGATAGCTATAAAAATTTAGATAAAATTTTTATAGACTAGGTCTCTTAAAACTCTTTTAGTGTCTCCTGTATCCCTTTGTGCATCTCATACCAAAAGCTCAAAGCTGCCTCTTTTTTGTCTTTATTGAAAAAATTAAGCCATTTTATCAACTCAGAGTCATTGTTCCCATCTATTGTATGCTTTCTTTTTAAAAATTCATAAATCATATCTATACTCCTGTTTGATTCCCAAAATATAGATGAATTACGACCACCAATCCAATTTGCAGTACTGTTTATTGATGAGAGATACTGCTCTTTCAAATCATAGAGCGAACCCATGACTTCAGGCATCATCTCTTCAGCCCATTTTCTATGAAATCTACAAATTCCTATATTGTCAAGTATCAATTCACCACTCAATC
This sequence comes from Sulfurospirillum sp., assembly GCA_045047115.1. GTDB lineage: Bacteria > Campylobacterota > Campylobacteria > Campylobacterales > Sulfurospirillaceae > JAADIZ01. The sequence goes on along the minus strand of JASFYR010000041.1, from coordinate 10,846 downwards.
GCCCCGCACTCTTCCTTCCAAGTTCTCTTGGAGGAACAAAATCAGGACCATAATACATATAGTATTTCCCCATAATAGGCATAGGCGAAAGAGCGCCTGGTGTCCAGTATTGGTTTGGCACCATCCAGCCTTTTCTTGCATACGCAGTATAAACAAAAGAGTCTAAAACTTTCTTACCCTTTTGTCTTGACACATCTTGTGCAAATTTACGAGCACCGTCACTCAAATCCAAGATACCTCTTTTTTGAATGATAGAATCAAGCAGTGCAACACCTATGTTTGCATTATGCATTGAAGACTCTACAACATCAAACTCTTTTGGATTAAATTGCGGTATCCCTCTGACTCCCAACTCTTCAGGAGTCAGTGAGCCATCTACCAAGCACTCCATAAGCCAGGAGATTGTTCCACCAACCGATATGGCATCAAACCCGTACATATCTGCATGATGATTTAGTTTTTCAGCAGCTCTTTGGTCAAATATACCCGAAAGTGGGCCCATAGTCTGATAAGGTTCGTAATCTTTTTTATACTTGTTATTCATCTTTTTACAAACTGCTGAGCACGGCTCACCACAATTTTTTGAACTTTTGGTAGCAATCGTCTCTTCGTTGAACTGTTTTAGATAGTGATTTATAACAAATTTATTATGTATGTCAAGTCTCTCGTCTTCACTCATGTAGATACTCTTATAGTTGAAAGAGAGCATACTTCCTGCAAGGCTTGCATAATTGACTCCAAAAGTTCCACCTGTTTCGAAATTGCCGTCAAATCGATACTTTGTAGTTGCTTCCATATCTTTTGTAGAAAGCTTCATTTTATATTTATCATAGAACCACTTATCTGCCACTTTTCTATCTCTAAAATCATCATCCAAAAATGTTCCACCGTATATGATTCCGGCAATTCCGTGCTCTTTGAACATTTTAGTACCAAAACCTCCTCTTCCTGCCCATGTATCTACAAATGTAACCCCTCCTTTTTTCACAGGAGCAGAACATATAGATCCAAAATCCGTATGTGCCGAAGCAGGTCCGGTAGCTAGAATACGGGGATTGGTACTATATCTATGACCAAAATTCTCCAGTGCATACTCCATTAAAGAGTAAATACCTCCTCTTCCCTCATGCCAAACTTTTTCTATGTCAACAGGATGAATCCGAACTTGAATCTCGCCACCCTCTTTTCTATTTAAGCAGAGAATTGACGGTGTCGAAGCCTTTCCTACGATAGAGAGCATATTTATGCCAAGATTGTTAAAAACCAATCCTGCTCCACCCATGGAGGATATATAAAACCCTCCCCATGCCGGAGAAAATCCTGTAAAAACCAAACGGTTTGAACCTGGAAAAATAGAACCTGCCAAAACACCAGTGCCTATATTTAAACTCTTAAATTTTCCTGCTAAATGAAGACCTAAATCAACCGGCCCAAAAAATTCACCCAATTCATAACGATTTACTCTGTAAAAAGATGTCGCAGCATCTACAAAAAGTACTTTTTGGTTAGTTCTCATATTGTCTCCTTCATATTTTACTAACTGTCATCTTGAGTAGGAGCAAAGCCCCCACCCAATTCACGCTCTACTAAAGCTTTATATTTATACTATTATAATAAGAATATGATTAATGACAACTGAATTATTATAATGTTATAATGTATATGGTATCAAATTGTAATACTTATTCATATTATAAGCACTATAGATGAAGCAATTGAAAATCTTGATAATATCGTTAAAATGGAAGATATCACTTATAAGTACATTGAAGAGTCTGGAGCTTTACAAAATATGTCTGAGAGTTTACAAGGATATTTTGACTATGAGGCTCTTGGTCGTGATATGGAGATTGAAGTGAGTTATTTTATGGGAATATGTAGAATAATATTATTCTACATTTTAAATCAATTTCAGTCTATTTTGATAAAATACTATACAATCAAACTTCAGGTACAAATTCAATATGCTCATAGATAATAAAAAAAATGGCAAAGTTGGTGATGTTTTAAAACAAAACATCACCAACAATTCAAAACTCTCAATTATTTCGGGCTATTTTACCATCTACGCCTTTGCTGAGTTAAAAAAAGAACTGACTCGCATAAAAGAGTTAAGACTCCTTTTTAGTGCACCCATTTTTAAAAATGGTCATATTAACAACTACTTATCTGGCGAACCTGAAGAGATAAAATTTAAAAATAAATTACATCAAGTTAAAATAGCTCGTGAGTGTGCAACTTGGATAAAAGAGAAGGTTCAAACAAAAGAAGTAGCAACTACTGGGACAATTCCATTTAATCTATATCATATTGATAACAACACAGCTATTCAAGGGAGCTCTAATTTTTCCTCAGTTGGTCTTGGATACACAAACTCTTCCACATTTGCTATGAATACTCTGACAAAAGATGCTAAAACAACAAAAGAATTTTTGGTTACTTTCGATGAGATTTGGAACAATAAAACTATGGTTGCAGATGTTCAAAAAGAGATACTTGAAGCGATAGAAGAGATTTATATCGATAAATCACCACATTTTTTATACTTTATGACACTTTACAACATTTTTAAAGAGTTCATTAGTGAACTTGACGAAGAAAAAATTATACGGACAAAAACAGGATTTAAAGATACCATAGTATGGAATAAGCTCTACAATTTTCAAAGAGATGGTGTGCTTGGTGCAATAGATAAACTTGAAAAATACAATGGCTGTATCATTGCCGATAGTGTTGGTCTTGGTAAGACTTTTGAGGCTCTTGCCGTTATTAAGTATTATGAACTTAGAAACGATAGGGTTTTGGTTTTAGCTCCAAAAAAACTCAGAGAAAATTGGTCTATCTACACAATAAATGACAAAAGAAATATATTAGCTGACGATAGATGTAACTATGATGTTTTAAACCACACAGATTTAACACGCACAAAAGGAATGAGTGGAGAGATAAACCTCTCTACCCTCAACTGGGAGAACTATGACCTAATAGTTATAGATGAATCACACAACTTTAGAAACAGTGGCACGACAAACAAAAAGAAAAAAACGAAGTCGAGATATGCACGGCTTTTAGAAGATGTTTTACAAAAAGGTGTTAAAACAAAGGTGCTTATGCTCTCAGCAACGCCCGTAAATAATAAACTCAATGACCTTAAAAATCAAGTTGCATTTATCACAGAAGCAAACGATGAAGCTTTTAGTGATTTAGGTATCAAATCTATTGAGCAAACACTTAGAAAATCCCAAACAAAATTCAATGCTTGGATGAAGCTAAGTGAAAAAGAGCGAACTACTGCAAAGTTTTTAGATAGTCTAAATTTTGACTATTTTAAACTACTTGATTTAATCACAATAGCAAGAAGTAGAAAGCATATTGAGAAGTATTATGATACTACTGATATTGGTAAGTTTCCACAAAGAAACAAGCCTATAACTTTAAAACCTGATATAGATACTTTAAACTCATTTCCTCCACTTAGTGAGATAAACAAAACAATACGAAGACTCTCTTTGTCTGCCTATTCTCCTTTAAAATATGTCTATCCACACAAGCAAGAAGAGTATGCACAAAAGTATGATATTGATTTAGGTGGAGGACGAGTTTTTAGGCAATCTGATAGAGAAAATTCACTTATCCATCTAATGCGAGTAAATTTACTCAAGCGGATGGAAAGTTCCATAAACTCTTTTTCATTGACGCTAATAAAACTGATAGATACAAATCAAAAAATTATAGACTTGATAGATAATCATAGTGAGAGTAGCTATGAGGAAGCAAGCATAGTAGATGTGGATATAGATAGTGATGAATATGCTTCACAACTTATAGGAAATAAAGTTAAAGTCTTAATCTCTGATGTAGATAAAATCAAATGGAAACAAGATTTACAAAGTGATTTAGACAAGCTTGAAGAGTTGTTAGCCAACTCTATTGAAGTTGACAACAAAAGAGACAATAAGCTCAAAATCCTCAAAGAAAATATCAAACAAAAAATAGAAAACCCTTTTAATACAAACAACAAAAAGGTAATTATCTTTACAGCTTTTTCAGATACAGCGGAGTATCTGTATCAAAACATACATCAGTGGGCAAAAAATGAGTTTGGAGTTGAGAGTTGCCTCATAACTGGAAGTGGAACAAACAAAACGACACTTGCTACAAAACAAAAAGATTTAAACTCATTACTTACAAACTTTTCTCCTATCTCAAAAAGTAGAGATAAGACAGACCCACAAGCTTCAAAAGAGATAGATATTTTAATAGCAACTGACTGTATTAGCGAGGGACAAAACTTACAAGATTGTGATTATCTCATTAACTATGATATTCACTGGAATCCCGTAAGAATTATTCAAAGATTTGGTCGTATTGATAGACTTGGTTCAACAAATGAAACGATACAGCTTGTAAATTTTTGGGCGAATATGGAACTTGACGAATATATCAACTTAGAAAGTCGTGTAAGTGGTCGAATGGTATTACTTGATGTCTCTGCAACTGGAGAAGAAAACATCATAGACACACAAACCACAAGCGATATGAATGACTTGTCATACCGTGCAAAGCAGTTAAAAGAGCTACAAGAGACAGTTATAGACCTTGAAGATGTAAGTGGTGGTATATCTATCACAGACCTTACTTTAAATGACTTTAAAATGGATTTAATGGGTTATCTTAAAACTGATGAAGCTAAACTTCAAAAAAGTCCTCTTGGAATCCATAGTGTAGTTTTAAATCGCAACAGCTCAAATAGTGCCATAGAAAAAGGAACTATATTTTGTTTGAAGCTTTTGAAAAATGAAGTCCGTACTGATAACTATTCCTTAGAACCTTACTACTTAGTGTATGTCAATGAAGAAAATGAAATCAAGCTGGGCTTTACCAGTGCAAAAACAATACTCGATATCTACAAAAATTTATGTATGCCTCATGAAGAGGTCATAAACGAAGCAGTTAAATTGTTTGAAAATGAGACAGATAATTATAATAATATGAGCAAATACACAACACAGTTAAAAGAAGCAGTAGAGAGTATCATAGGTAAAAAAGAAGAAAGTGGAATGGACTCACTTTTTTCTCGTGGTGGTACAACCATAGCAAGTGATTCTTTTAGTGGTTTAGAAGATTTTGAGCTTATATCTTACTTGGTGATAAAATAATGCAAGATGTACTTCAAAATTTAAACATACCATCCTCTTGCAAGATAGGAAAGAGACTAACCAAAAAGCAATTTATAGAAAACTTTTCTTTAAAATCAAATGAGAAAAAAACACTAAGCAGTGATGTAGAAAGTATTACATTGGAATACTTACTAAACAAAGACAATATCAACATAACACCATTTTTGGATGAAGAAAGCGACTACTCAGAGATAGCTTTTATAAAAGTAGAAATTCTCAACAAAGACAAGGTAAAAGCAATAGCCACAATAATTCAATATATTCCATATCCTTTAATAGTGTTTTTTGCATATAAAAACGAATTCCTTATAAACATAAGTCCTAAACGAATCAACAAAAATGACAGCACAAAGTTAGTAGTAGAAGATTCATATTTTACGAAGTGGATAGACTTTGAAACAAGTAACAATATAGAACTTGATTTTATAAAAAGTTTGGAGATTCAAAACCACCCGTTTACTGATTTTTTATCATTTTACAACAGCTATTTAGATAAAATAATAGCATTTAATGCCTCAGAGTATAGCGGAAGTCTAAGCGTCAATGAAACTACAAAAGAGATACTTGAGCAAATAGCACTTTGTGAAATGCAAATATCAGAGTTAAAGTCTAAGATAAAAAAAGAGACAAATTTTAACGACAAGGTCAATATGAATATAGAACTGACAAAAATGAAGAACAGAGTGAATGATTTAAAGGAAAAGCTATAATGATAATCTCAAAGAGTTCTAGCTCTAGGCTAGCACAGCCAAATATCTTGAACGATTCGGCACCCTTTGAGGAGTTGTATAATTATACTACAGGTGTACTTAAATGAAAAAATTTGATGAATGGAATGAAGTTAAAAAAAGTATATCACACGAAAAAAATGTTGTATATTTTAAGGAGAGGGATATTTTTTGGGCAAGTATTGGTGTAAATGTTGGATTTGAACAAGATGGAAAAGGTGATATATTTTCAAGACCAGTATTGATTTTAAAAAAATATTCAAAAAATATGTTTTTAGGTGTTCCTCTATCAACTAAAATTAAAGAAGGTAGTTTTTTCTTTAATTTTGAGCTTAATGGAAAAGCAAGCAATGCACTTTTGGTACAAAGTAGGATTTATGATTCTAAAAGACTAGAAAACAAAATAGGTATGATATCTAAAGATGATTTTGAACTATTAAAGAGAAAGTTTAGAGAGTTGATAAATGTGTAGATGTTCTCCCCTCGTCAGACAAGGGGCATCCCGAAGGACAATTGTGGGAGTATTATACACTAAAAAGAGTAAAATTTCAAGAGGTGAAAATATATGAGAAAATTAGATGGCGAAAGTTTAGATATAGTGAGTGAGAATGTAGAAAAATTAAAAGAGCTGTTCCCTGAAGTTTTTGAAGAGGGAAAAATAGACTTTGAAAAGCTACAAAACGAGCTTGGAAAGTTTATAGATAAAGAGCAAGAGCGATATAACTTCACTTGGAACGGTAAACAAGAAGCCAAAAAGATAGCACAAACTCCTTCTACGGGAACACTTAGACCCGCACAAGAGGAGTCTAAAAACTGGGACACTACACAAAACCTCTACATAGAGGGAGATAACTTAGAAGTCCTTAAACTTCTACAAAAGTCCTACCATAAAAAAGTGAAGATGATATACATAGACCCTCCTTACAACACGGGGAAAGATTTTGTATATAAAGATAACTTTAAAGACAATATAAAAAACTATCTTGAAGTAACGAACCAAGTAGATAGTGAGGGGAACAAGCTAAGTGTCAATGCCGATACAAACGGAAGATACCATAGTGATTGGCTCTCTATGATGTACCCTAGATTAAAGTTAGCTAGAAATTTGCTTAAAGATGATGGGGTTATTTTTATCTCTATTGATGATAATGAAGTGGCTAATCTTAGGAAAGTTTGTGATGAGATTTTTGGGGAGGATAATTTTGTTGCAGATTTTGTTTGGAAAACAAGACAAGCAAGTGGAAAACAAGTTGCTGAAAATAATACTTCAAATGAACATGAATTCATATTGTGTTATCAAAAAAATAAAATTTCAAAATTTTTAGGTGTAGATAGAGATAAAAAAAGTTATACTAATCCTGATAATGATCCAAGGGGTGATTGGGCGAAACATCCTTTAGATGTTGGTTCAACTAAAGATGAAAGACCAAATTGTTTTTATGATTTAATTGATCCTTTAACGGGAAATATTTATCCAGCAAATCCCAATAGAGTTTGGGCATTTGCTCCAAGTAGTATGCAAAAATTACTTGATGAAGGAAAGATTTTATTTCATCCAGAGGGGAAAACAAAACCTTATTTAAAGAAATTTTGGACTGAATTAAAAAGTGAATTCAAGCCAATTTCAACTTGGCTTGATAAACAAGCTTTTGATATCGGTTACAATACAGAAGGAACAAAATTAGTAAATAATATTTTTGATGATAAAAAAATATTTGATTATCCTAAACCACCATCAATTATTAAATTATTAATTAAACAAGTTACATCAGATAATGACCTTATCCTAGACTTTTTCTCAGGCTCAGCGACAACAGCCCATGCAGTGATGCAACTAAATAGTGAAGATGGTGGAAATAGAAAATATATCTGTGTTCAACTCCCTGAAGAAACAGATGAAAAAAGTGAAGCCTACAAAGCTGGATACAAAAACATCTGTGAGATAGGAAAAGAGAGAATACAAAGAGCTGGAGAGAAAATAATAGCCGATAATCCAGACAAAGACCTCGCAAACTTAGATATTGGCTTTAAAGTCTTCAAACTTGACAGCTCCAACATAAAAGAGTGGGATAGTGATTTTGACAACTTGGAACAAAACCTCATTGATGCTACTGAAAATATAAAACGTGATAGAACAAGTGAAGATTTACTTTATGAAATCCTCCTAAAATACGGACTTGATTTAACACTCCCTATCGAAGAGATAATTATTGACGACAAGAAAGTATTTGTCATAGGTTTTGGAGCATTAGTGGTTTGTCTTGACGAGAATATCACGACAGATACAGTCGAAGCCATTGCAAAACTAAAAGAAGAATACGAAACAGAAGTAATGAGAGTAGTTTTTAAAGATAGTAGCTTCAAAGATGCAGTTGTAAAAACAAACGCCATTCAGATACTAAAACAGCATGATATTGATGAAGTTGTGAGTGTATAAAGATGGAAAACTTAAAAATACATTTTGAAAATTGTTATGGTATTAAAAAGTTAATATATACATTTGATTTTTCATCTCAAAATATTTATTCTATATATGCACCTAATGGAATAATGAAAACATCATTTTCTAAAACAATTAATGATTTGAGTGAAAATAAAGATACTAAAGATTTAATTTTTCCAGAAAGAAACACTCTCAGGAGTATTCAGAATGAGAATAGCTTGGATTGTGTACCAGAACAGTTTTTTGTAATTGAACCTTACAATAAGGGTTATAGTTCAGACAAGATATCTACCTTAGTTGTTAAAAAAGAGCTCAAAGATAAATATGATTTAATTTATACTAATTTAGATAAAGCTCAAAATGAATTTATTAAAAAATTAAAACAGATATCCAAAAGTACTGATTGTGAAACGGAGATAATAGAAACATTTAAAAGTAGCCCAAAAGATACTTTTTTAGATATCTTATTAAAAATATCTCCTGAATTTAGTGCCCCTCCTACAGATAAATATACTTTTAAATATAATGATATATTCGATAGAAAAGGTAATGTAAAAAAATTCCTTGATAAAAACATAGATACATTAGATGATTACATAAACCAGTATGAAAATCTATTATCTCAATCTAATTTTTTTAAAAAGTCTGATAACACCTTTGGTACGCAACAAGTTAACGAGTTACTGAAGTCAGTCAAGGATAACTCTTTTTTTGATGCAGGACATTTCTTAGAATTGAGTGATAAAACAAAAATAAGCTCTACTACAGAGTTAGATACATTTGTTAAAGATGAAATAGCAAAGATTATTAGTAATGATGATTTAAAAAAGCTATTTGAAAAAATTGATAAAGCAATTGGTTCAAATGCAGAGTTAAGAGCATTTAAATCAGCAATTGAGAAAAATAATTTACTTCTTGTAGAACTTAAAAATTATGATGAATTTAAAAAGAAAGTTTGGATTTCTTATCTTCAGACTTTAGTAACTGATGCTCAACCTTTAGTAGAGTTATTTACATCAAAAAAAGAAGAACTTGAAGAGATTATTAAAGAAGCAAATAATACTAAAACAGAATGGGAACTAGCTACAGAAGAATTTAATCAACGTTTTATAGGTATGCCATTTAAATTAGAAATTGCTAATCAAGATGATGTCATTTTAAAAACAAGTACTCCTTTTATTAGATTTACTTTTAAAGATTTACTTGATGAAAAAGAAGTTAGTAAAGAAGATTTACTCCAAGTTCTCAGTCAAGGTGAAAGAAGAGCGTTATATCTTTTAAATATTATTTTTGAAATACAGGTAAGAAAAAAAACAAATCAAGAGACCGTTTTTATTATTGATGATATTGCTGATTCGTTCGATTATAAAAATAAATATGCAATTATTGAGTACTTAAAAGACATCTCATATGAAAATAGTTTTTATCAAATCATATTAACACATAATTTTGATTTTTTTAGGACTATTGGTAAAAGGCTTATAATCAAAAGAGAGCATAGACTTTACACTATAAAATCGGATACTGAAGTTCAGTTAATACAAGAGAAATATCAAAACAATCCTTTTGAAAATTGGATTCATAATATCAATTCAAATAATAATTTTTTAATAGCCTTAATTCCATTTGTTAGGAACCTCACTGAATATACGAGAGGTAAGTCAAATAATTCTGATTATGATACATTAACTGAACTTTTGCATATTAAGCAAAATACAAAAGTGCTAACCCATAGTGATTTGGCAACTATTTTTCAAAATACAATACCTTCAATTTCACTTGATAATAATACAAATAAAGTGATTGATACACTTTATAATTGTGCTGACTCAATTTCTTCGGAAACTACTAATAATGAAGTTGATCTTGAGAAGAAGATTGTGTTGTCAATTGCTATCAGACTAAAAGCAGAAGAGTTTATGATAGATAAAATAAATAATTCCACGACTATTAATGCAATTACAGGGAGCCAAACCTTCAAACTTTTCAAAATATATAAGCAAGAATTTTCTGAAGAAGTAACAACCATTGAATCATTAGATAAAGTGAATTTAATGACTGCCGAAAATATTCATCTCAACTCTTTTATGTATGAGCCCTTACTTGATATGTCTGATAATCATTTAAAAGCATTATATATAGAAATTAAAAGCTTAGGATAAAGGGTTCCACTATGTCAAAAACAACCATAAAATGCCCAAATTGCGGTACAGAGATAGATGTAAATGAGATACTTTATCATCAGCTTGAGAGTGAACTAAAACAGAAAAACCTGCAAGAGCAAAAAAAGTTAAAAGATGAAGCACTAAAAAAAGAACAAGAATTACAAAAACAGCAAGAAGCTCTTAAAATTCGAAAAGAGAAGTTTGATGAAGAGCTGAAAAAAGCTACATCCATACAGCTAAAAGTTGAAAAACAAAAACTACAAGAACAATTAAAAAAAGAACTAGAAGAGGAGCAAAGTGAATCTATTGCACTTCTTAAAAAAGAGCTTG
>JASFYR010000040.1:0-8683 GCA_045047115.1 Sulfurospirillum sp. | reverse complement strand
AGATCCCATGTGTAGATTTATAGTTCCGGAGTTTACCAAAGTTGAACCTCGAGCATATATGGCACTTGTGTTTATTGTTCCTTGGTTTTGGATTTGGGAGGAGGCGCCATCTCCATAAACTTCAACCTGTATGGCCATCGTTGCTGTTATGGTGCCGGAGTTACTAATAGTAACATTGCTATCATTTTCGTTATAACTAAATATACCAACGCCATATCCATTTTCAGCCTTTGCTACTATTGTTCCTGAATTTGTAATATTGCCATCCCATCCATCTATGCCTGCACTTACATAACCTGATGAATCCACATTAACAGTGCCAGAATTTTCAATATTCCCATGTAAATTCCATACGCCTACTGCAACATAAGTTGATGAATTTGCTTCAATAACACCACTATTTTCAACATTTCCATAAACTTCTATTATACCGACAGCCAGACTTGTATTTGAATCTACTTTAATAGTACCGTGATTTGTGATGTTTCCTTCATTAGTATAATTTTCACCTAATGATATCAATATTTTATCTCCAGTACTATCAAATGTTGCATCAAACATTTGACCTATTCCTACAGACCGAGATCCACCAGTAGAATTTGTCTCTATTATGCCATTATTTGTGATGTTATTAGCATTTGTATGTTGCATTATGCCGCCTGCATAACCACCCTGACCACTTGAATCCGTAGTTATTAAACCAGAGTTTATAATACTGCCATTACTATCTGAGTTAACAGCAGCCGTATCATTCGTATCGGAAAAAACCTTTATACTTCCGCTTGTCGTAACATTTAGATTTTGGGTACATGTCAATGCAACTCCTGTTGTATTGACATCATTTATTATCACAACATCACCAGGACAACCTGCATATCCACTGCTTAACACCAAAGATGCAACAACACAACTAAGCAATATATTATTTCTTTTTTTCATCCAAGCCCTTTAAAATAAAATTATCAGATAATATTTAATTATCACTTAATTAAATATTAAATAATTAATTTTTTTTAAAATTGTTTCAAAAATATTTCAATTAGAGATATTTCTTTCGAGATATAGAACTGCTACACAGGTGTTGTTTTAAAATTCTCAAGGAGCCTGGATCGTTTTTCCACATTGGCTACATATTGCCCTGATATAATCTTCCAAAATTTCTAAGGAGCATATATGAAAAAACTAATTCTCATTGCAATTTTAGCACTGGTTGCTTTTGCATACTATTTTATCAGTGCAAAAGATAGCAAAAACAGCAGGTGGTACACGCAGGCACAGGTTATAAAAGGTAAAAAACTTTTTGCAGCAAATTGTGCAAGCTGTCATGGCTTAAAAGCTGAAAAAACAGTCAACTGGAGAAAAAAACTTCCAGATGGTTCATATCCTCCACCCGCACTAAATGGTACAGCTCACGCATGGCATCACAGCTTCGCACAACTGATGGCACAGATAAACGATGGTGGAGAAAAATATGGTGGTAAGATGCCAGCTTTCAGAGGCGCTCTAAATGACGATGAAAAAAAAGATATTATAAGTTATTTTCAATCATTTTGGAATGACAAAACCTATAATTCCTGGAAAGAGAGAAGCAAAATGTAATTCTTGGCTATACCCAAGCCGGTTATAGCCAAACCGTCATAAGTATCTGACCAAAAGTTATCTTGTCGGATTTCCGTTTGCATCAAATATTGTAGGGGTTCCTCTAATCAAACCTTTTGCAAGTATCTCTTTCATTTTGGATATTCTATCTTTTGCAAATTTTTTATCAACTTTTTTATATGTACTGTCTTTTTCGTTTGATGCTTTATGCATAAGTGAGAGCATATCCGGATTTTTGTCATTTTTTGCTCTCTCCAAAAGCCAGCTTGATCTCATAGCCGAGGACTCATGTCCCGGAATATTTAAATACAAAGGTATAACTCTTACCTCTTTTGAATTTTTGATCGTGTTTGGCAACCCATTTTTTTCATACTGTTTACAATATGGGCAATTTGGATCTGTTATCAGATAGATAATCTTCCCATTTGGATTGCCCCCTTTTATCTTAAACATAGAGTCTTTGAAAGCGCCATTAAAAAGAGAGATTAGTTTTTTATTGTTCTTGACCTCTTTACTCGTCTCTTTTTGCTGAATTTTTGAAAGCGCCTTTTTGATTTTCTCTCGGTTTTTATCTATAAAATCACTAAAAATGGTTTTGCCGTCTTTTCTATTTTTGATGCTCCCTACTATCATCATATCTTTATTATAAAGCAGTAAAAATGGTTTTGGATTTCCTTTTATAGTACCTATAAGCACATGCAGATCCTTCAAATCTTTTACAGAATCCTGCGCTATGATGCTAATAGCATTTTTATCAAGCTTTCCATTTGTAAATATCTTACTGATATCTTGCTTTAGAGTATCTGTGGAACTTGCGAACAAGGAAGTAGCTACTATAGAAGCGGACAATAAACCTCTAACTATTTTTTTCATTTTAAATCCTTTTGGGATAATTGTATATAAGGTTTTTAAATAGAAGATAAATACAGGCTATCGATTTAAAGGTGTTTTATCAGATTTAATCTCCGGCTATAGAAAAATTAGATTATTATCAACATAATCGTTCTAGCCGATATTTTCTATAAGATAGTACCTATAGAAAATATCGACAAAAACTACTTAGAAGCAGAGATTAATCTATTTTTTATACTTTTCCAATACCTTCTGACTAGGGTAGAAAAAGACTGTGTGTCTAAGTACCACTATCTTATCTTTTGCATCCACTGCATAAGCTTTTATAGTGATAGGTACAGGGGTGTCTTTTCTATCTGTATTTATGAGAGTTTTTGTTGTTTTGAGTATCACAACTTTTTTCTCTTTTTTTCTGGCTCTGAGTTCAAACGGTTTGTTTGGTCTAACGATAGTTATATCTTTGTTATTCACCTCAAAATAGTATTTATGATCTTTTGAGTCTGTATTTTGAAACAAGAAAGTATAAACATTCTGTACTGTTTTGCCATTATCTTTGATTTTATATAACTCACTGGTCCGGTTTATATTTAAGAGCATATGCTCTTTTGTGCTTCCCATGTACATTAATCCGACAAAAGCCAAAGTAAGTGCGATACCGTAAGCAACTGTTCTAAATCTTATATATTGTGTTTTTGTACCATTTTCCTCTGCATTTTCACTTGACCACTGTATAAGTGACTCTTTACCAAATTTTGCCATAACAGGAACACAGGCATCAGCACACTCGAGACAGTTGATACACTCTAGTTGCATACCTTTTCTTATATCTATATGAGTTGGACAAACTCTTACACATGCCTCGCAACCTGTACACTCATCAAATTCTCCTGGAGGTTTGCTCCATAGTTTCTCCCCGTGTTCATCATATATTTTACCACCTCTTTTTTCACTATATATTGGCATAATAGTATTTTCATCAAACATAACTGATTGAACTCTTGCATAAGGACAGATGTATACACAGAAATTCTCTTTTAACATAATCACATCATAGATCAAAAAAAGAGTAATTCCTATTAAAAATCCTAGAAAAACCGTATGATTTGCCGGATCTTGTAAAAATTTAAAGTAGCTCTCAGGAGGAACAAAATACCAGATAAAATCAGAAGCAGCAATAAAAGCCAATATCGTCCATAAAAGGATAGCTATGGTTTTTTGAAGATACATACCTTTTTTACTGTCTGCTTGTTTATTTTTGGTATTTCTTCTTATGCTCAAAAGTTTTGTCTGCAGCAAATCTCTATAAATTACTCTAAATATAGTTTGCGGGCAAGCCCATCCGCACCATACTCTACCACCAAGTGTAGTCATAAAAAATATACCCAAAAACATTAGTATAAGTATGAAAGGCATCAAATACAACTCTTGCATATCAAATGATGTAAAGAGTAAATTTAACTGTTTTTGCCCAAAGTTAAGCAAGAAAATGTGATTACCATTTATCTTGATAAAAGGCAATACCAAGGCAATTACCGTAATAATACCAAAGGTAACATACCTCTTTTTTAAATGAATTTTTGATTGATTATCTATATCGCACGCCATTGTTTTTTCCATCCTTTTTTGTTATGTTGCACTGCGTCACAGCAGTATTTGCTTTAGTTTTAAAATCTTTTTTTTGTAACAGTTTTTTTCTGGTTTCAACCAAATCTTTTAAGCCTCTGGAGTTTATATAGTCTTTTAGAGAACTTCTACTTACCTTTAACAATCTTGATATTTCAAGTACAGAATATTTTTTTTCAAGATAACCTATAATCTCAAGCCTGTATACATCAAATTTTGACTTTGACATTCTTCCTTTGGGTCTTCCTTGGGCAGTTGTTTTTTTGATGTCAAAAAAACTGTCATTCTCTTTTAAAAAAACAGAAAATATCTCAAAAGCACTGATCTCTTTAGTAACTTTTAGATTTATATTTGTAATATGAACCGTAATAGACCTTTCAAAAAGACAATTAAATATCTTTATCTGTTCTTCAAGACTATTTGACAATGTTGACAGACTGTATATCAAAACCGTGTCATTATAATCTAAAGACATTAAAAAGCCTTTTAACTCATTCCTTGATTCCAATTTCTCATTTTCAGCAGAATTATCTATCTCCGTAGAATCTATCTCTATAGAGTTTTGATTCGCATATCTAAATATATGCTTTTGCTGCCCAATCACATTTGCCTTTGAATCTTTTGCTTTCAATAGTATAATATTCACAATGTCACCTTTTTGTTACTCGAAAGTATATAACTATTGGCGATAAAAGTCAATAGTTATATCTATTTATCGTCATATAATATAAATATTATGATATATTCTTATATTATGGTATAATTTCTTCTAAAATTTTTCAGAAAGGTGGTGATAGAGTATGCCAGGGATTAAAGTACACCCTAATGATTCTTTTGAAGAAGCCTATAGAAAGTTTAAAAAGCAGATTGATCGTAACCTCATCGTTACGGAAGCGAGAGCTAGAAGATTTTTTGAAACTGCGACCGAAAAGCGTAAAAAACAAAAAATTAGTGCTCGCAAGAAGATGCTTAAGAGACTTTATATGCTTCGTAGATACGAATCAAGACTCTAAAACACACAAAAAGACCGGGCTTTGCCTGGTCTTTTCTACTGCAATAAAGCAAAAAACTTAATTTTTTCTTCAACTTTAACTAACATTTAGCAAAACTTCGTATAATATACTATTCTCATGTTTTAGGAATTGCTATGGAAAAAAAACTAACTGTTATTGAAACAGCTGAACTACTTGGTGTTAGCAAAGAAGCGATATACAATCGTATTAGAAGAGGCTCTTTAGAAACGGTAATTGAAAATGGCATAAAATATGTAGTGTTAACCCAAGAGGTAAAAAAAAGCTCACGAGTAAAAAAGCTTCACTCTGTAGCAAATGATGCATATATTCAACTCCTAAGAGATGAAATGAGGGATCTAAAAGAGAGAAACAGAGCTTTGGAAGCAGATAAAGACAGACTTATCAAAGAGAAAGAGAGACTTTTGATCGAATCCAAAGAGAAGATAGAGCAAATTTATAAACAAAGAGATGAACAACTAAAGACAATTTTGTCACTTGCAACAAAAAATATACTCGAAAACAAAACTATACAAAACAGCGATATTATCATCGACGAGTACAATCAAGAAAATGATACTGTAGATGCAGATATTGATTTCAAAGAGAGTGAAATCAAGACACAGAAAAATCTCGAATCATACAGCGACTGGAAGGATTTGAGGGATTATCTTAAGCAAAAAGGTTACTCTAAAAAACAAAAAAAGATGATTAAAAAAAAATTTAAAATGGGCGAGATAAATGATACCCCCAAGGAGATATAGGTGAAAATTGTACTGCTTGACAAAGATACACTTGGCAGTGTTGATTTGAGTCAGTTTAATCAATATGGAGACTTCATATCGTATAACAAAAGCAAAAAAAAAGAGACTTTAAACAGAGTCAAAGACGCAGATATCATCATCACCAATAAGGTTGTCATAGATGAAAAGATTATGAAAAACTGTGAAAATCTTAAACTTATCTGTATAGCAGCAACCGGCATGAATAATGTAGATTTAATCTATGCAAAAAAACTGGGAATCGAAGTCAAAAATGTTGCGGGCTACTCTACTGCATCTGTAGCACAAGCAACCTTTACACTGCTCCTCTCTTTGGTTGGCGGTAGTTGCTATTATGATGATTATGTCAAATCAGGTTTATGGTCAAAAAGTCCGATTTTTACAAATTTGGATCGTGAGTTTTTTGAGATAAATGGCAAAATTTGGGGCATAATCGGATTAGGGAATATAGGAAAAGCCGTTGCAAATATAGCAACTGCTTTTGGTGCAAATGTGATATACTACTCTACTTCCGGAGTCAACAGAAATACTCAATTTCACAGAAAAAACCTGGATGATTTACTGACAAATTCAGATATCATATCCATACATGCGCCATTAAATTCAAAAACCGACAATCTTATCAAAAAAACACAACTGGCCAAAATGAAAAAAGGATCTATAATCCTCAATATGGGAAGAGGAGGCATCATAAATGAAGCAGATTTGGCATACGCAATAGACAATTTTGGAATTTTAGCAGGACTTGATGTTACAAAAACAGAGCCCATACAGAGCGAAAACAAACTTCTACATGTAGAGAAAAAAGAGAGCATAATTTTCTCTCCACATATTGCCTGGGCGAGCAAAGAAGCAAGAAAAACACTGGTTATGATGATAGCAGACAATATAGAAAATTTTCTAAAAGGAGAAAACTGATGGCAAAAGAACACAGCTTTGATATAACAGCAGAAATAGACAAGCAAGAGTTGAAAAATGCGATAGAACAAGCAAAAAAAGAGATAACAAACAGATATGATTTTAGAGGCTTAGTAGCAGAAGTTGATTACAATGAAAATGCAAAAGTCATATATTTGACTGCTGTAAGTGACAATAAAGCAGATGCAATGTTTGATATCTTAATCTCAAAAGCAATAAAAAGAGGCATATCTTCAAAGGCATTAAAAGAGGCAAAAAGAGACAGTGTAGGTGGAGGAAACACAAAATTAACCGTTAGTATCAATGACACAATCTCAAAAGATGACGCGAGAAAAATAGTCAAAGAGATAAAAGATCTGAAACTCAAAGTTCAAGCAACCATAAGAGGTGACGAGGTCAGAGTAGCCGGAAAATCTATAGATGATTTACAAGTTGCCATAGCTTCTATCAAAAAAAGAGATATGGACATACCACTTAATTTTGTAAATATGAAGTAAATTATGGAGGAAATTGTACCGGATTTTATAGTTCCTACTCCAATTATCAAAGGGGAGAAGTGCAGGTTTATGCTTTTTTGTTTATACCTGCTCATCACTTATGCTCCTTTGGCTGCCGCGCTATCTATCTGGTATTATTATAGTTTTTTAACAGGATTGGCATTTTTTCTTTTTTTTACACTTGGCATGGGTATAGTTATCTCGAAATTGCGTCTCTCATCCATACCTCCCTCCCAAAGAGAGATGTCCTACAATAACATGGCAGTAGCAAGATGGTATTTAGGTGAAAATATATGTTTGTAGCTGGTATTGTAAAGAGTCTATAAAGGCTAAAATATGATTGAAAATTTTTCTATACTCTCGAGCGCCATTTTATTTATGTTTATTTTGGATCCATTTGGCAATGTCCCTCTGGTTTTGAGTATCTTGAAAAATGTAGATGAAAATAGAAAAAAGATCATCATCATAAGAGAGACTCTTTTTGGTCTTGGCATCTTGCTGTTTTTCTTTTTCTTTGGAAAATCTTTTTTAAATATCTTTCATCTGGAGACAGTAGCTGTGACTATAGCCGGTGGAGTTATCTTTTTTGTTATAGCGTTAAAAATGATATTCCCTGGAAGCGGAGGCAATACAACTCTTTTTGGCACAGATGAAGAGCCTTTTATAGTGCCGATAGCCATACCGATGATAGCGGGACCCTCAGCGCTTGCGACATTGTTATTGATGACAAAAGCATACTCGCCAAGTCTTCACTGGGAACTTTTTGCCTCAGTTGTTTTAGCATGGTTTTTTTCATCTTGTATCTTATATCTATCGCCTGTGTTATATAAAATTTTAAGACAAAAAGGTTTAAGCGCAATGGAGAAGCTCATGGGAATGTTGCTTTTAATGATGTCTGTACAAATGTTTATAGACGGCATAAGGGATCTATTTCATTTGACATAGTTTTACACTAATATGCTCGATAGAAATATACATTACACGAGAATATAGCCGGCTTAAAATTAAGCATATCACAAAATTATTTAAGGAGGCAAACAATGAATAGCAGTTGGAACCTCATCACAATAAATAATTTAATAATTCCTTAAGGGACATTTTAGTCTATTAACATACTTATTGTTATGTTAATAGACATTTTGTCCTTTTAATATATAAAATAGTATTATAAAGACAAAATATTTTTATATTATAGTATATATTTGTAAATATTTACAATAATACCAACAAAAAAGAGATAAATATATGTCTATACAATATTGCAAAACACAATCAAAGGTGATATAATGTCCACTAATAAATAGTTGTTCGTGCCCGCTACGCGGGCGCGACCGTTAAACAAAAGGACGGCTAAAAATGGAGTTTGAAAATCAGATACAAAAATTATCAGATAGAATTGAGA
>JASFYR010000039.1:0-4755 GCA_045047115.1 Sulfurospirillum sp. | reverse complement strand
CATCATTTTGAAGTGTGATGATTATAGCATCAAGCTTTTTAAGAGCAGACTCTTTTGCCTCCAAAAGTAAAGGTGCAAATTCATCTTGTATCTGCGCTTTTAAAGTATTTGCATAGGGGAGTTTACCGCTTTTATAGATATTTTTATCTTCCAGTATAGATTTCAACTCATTTACTTTAGTAGTGTTAAAGTGTCTTATATTTGCACTGTTGTCTTGTAGAAATTTTTGTACATCATCATAGATGGCTCTTTGTCCTTGCTCCATAAACTCCAATATTTTTGAAATATCATCTTCATATTCATCAAGTAGTATATCCTCTTGAGCTTTTAGAGTCTCAAAGAGTGTTTCGACATTTGAGTCCATTAACTCTTTGTACGGAGGAAGAAAATTTGATAATTTACTTGCAAATGGATAATGTAGGTTTGAATAGTTTTGAAGTTTCAATACCCTCTCATGAGATAATTTTTTAACATTTTCAACCAATGCTGTAGCATTCATACTTGCAAATGAAGTATCTGGAAACAGATCTCTTAGTATCTCTCTTGCTTTTTTTATCTCTTTTTCATCAATAACCGTCGCTAGTTTGACAAGTGCATGAAAATTTCTCGAATTTGTCAGTGTAGATTTCACATTTTGTGCATCTTGCACTGTACCATTGAGTGTAACAGTGATGAGATCTCTTGAAAATAGTTTCGCAATAATGCACTGTATGCCCGCTTGATACCATCCATAAGGTTTTTTAGTATATCTGTGTATTAAATCCTGTATAGTTACACTCTGACTCGATGCTTTTGCTCTTTTTAAAAAACTGTACATCTCTTCACTTGCAGGATCAAGCACACTATCTTCTTTGTCAAATAAATCAGTAGCACCATCTATGATGACATCTATCTGTTTTTCATTATACTCTGTGTTTAACATGCCTATATTTGTATATATTGTTGGTATAACTTCGTTAAAAGCATTTTCAATGAGCTTTCTTACATCGCTTGTATTTTTTTTAAGATTTGAGCCATTGTAATAAATAGAAGCATCTTCAAATTTCTGCTTGAGTTTTTCTATAAGCTCTTTTTTTCTTTTTTGGTTATCTGTACCTTTTGTCTGGAGTATATATCTCTCTTGGTCTGTTAAATTTCCACTTTGTCGCAGCGGTATAAACTTCTTTGTTTGAATATATATTCTTAAATCTTGAACAAACTCGAAATCCTGTCCAAGATTGATTATAATGTCATTTTCTGCCATTGATTTATGGATAAGTCTATCATCCGTGTATTCTTCATTATTGAGAGGAGTTATAATATTTAACATCAACTCTTCATCATTACCTTTTACTTTTACACTATCAAGTTTTCTAGTAAAAGCATAGTCGTGTTTATTTCCTTCATATCGGACCTTTGTTATTTTAATAATATCATCATAAATCCAATCGGAGAGCTCTTTTGAAGTGTCAACATCACCGATATCAACTCTTTTTATCTCATTCTCTATATCTTTTTCAGCATTTGTAAGAAACTCATAAATATCTCCTACTTTTTGAATATACACTTGAGAAAGCAGAGTACCCAGTGAATTTTTTACTTTTTGCGTAAGCTCGGCAACATTGACATCTAAAGAATCTACGAGCAAAGTTGTAATATTTTGAATATTTGAGCTAAAACCATCAACATATTTCACCAAAAAGAGTGTTTTCAAGACTTCAATTGTAAAGTGATCTAAAGAGTTTTTTGCCAATGTTATCTGTGTTTGAAGCTCAGGTCTTATTATGTTACTAATACCATCAAAAAAGTAATCAAATGAAGCCAAAGTGCCTACTTCCTTATCTGAAATATCAAGAGCAACTTTTTGGACAACATTTAGCATTGATCTCTCACCAATAGAAGCATGTTTACCTTGAAACATTTCATTGTTAGAAAGACCAATGATACATCTTTGAAACAGGTCAAGCTGATATGGAATAAACGGATATGTTAAAGTAAATTCATCTGCACTGGAGTAATTTTTATATTGAATTCCTCTATCACTAAAATGAATGATGGATTTTATAGAGTTTTGATGAGCATTGTAAAGCGAAGAGAGTTGTGGAGTTGAAGTCTCATTTTTACTCAAAAGTCTTTTTTGGATCACTTCATTTGCATTTTGACTTGTTAGATCCAACTTAACATCAAATCTTCCCATAATTTTAGAAAAATCATTCTCAAGTCCATCATGTGATGAGATTAAGTTTTTAATAGCACTTTGACTTGTTACAATAACCCAAGCTTGTCCTTGACAAATAGTAGCCAACGATTCCACCATACTCTGAAGATTTAGCATTACAGCAGTATTTTCTCCAATAAACTGACCCACTTCATCTACAAGAAAAATAAGCCTATAGTTTGGCTCTTTCGTTGCTATATACTCTTTTACTTCCTTGGCAAAATCTTCTATGCTTATAGTAAAAGTTTCATCAAGCTTATTGAGTTGCTCTATTGCACTCTCAAATGATATATTTTGCACTTGTGAAAATGCTTTTGCTGCATCATCTATGACAAAAGTCAGGGCATCTCTCTCTTGGATCCAGCTATTGCCGTTGATCTCTTCAAAGGCATCTTTAAAATCTTGATACTTTCCTTTATTATCAAGATTTTTCTCAAAATTTGCGATAGAGGGTTGTTTTGGATAGTAACCACGATGTTCATTGAATACTTTTAAAAAGACTTGCAAAATTGCATTTTTAGTTCTGTTTCCTGCACCGTCGTCTGCTTTTGTGTCGATGTTAAAAAGCAGTGTGTCAGCTTTGATAGAGAGTGATTTTTTGATATTTCCAATGAGTTCAAAATCGCTTTTATCAATTTTTTCCAAAAAAAGTTCACCGATAATGTCAGAATGAACAGAACGACTTGAAAGAATATATGAGAGTATTTTTAAAAGATGCGATTTACCAGAACCAAAAAAACCAGATATCCAAACTCCTATACTTTGTGTTGGTTTTCCTATTGTATTTGCGTAAGTATCAAAAAATGTGTCAAACTTTTTATTAAGCTCATCTGTTACTACATACTCATCAACTTCATTAAAAACAGATTCATCATCTAAAATATCTGCTTTTATGACCCCTTCAATCTTTCTGCCTATATCTTTTTTAAAAATATCTCTTATCATTCTTAGTCCTTAGAAACTATAGTTTATTATATTAAATGCTCTGTAATGGTTGTCATCATGCACTCTATTAAACAGCACCAGCTTATGCCCATCAAACCTACCTGGAAAAAACATTAAGGTTGGTCTATCAACAATCACTTTTTGTAAATTATTAATAATTGTGTGTGAGCGTATGTAAGGATAAACCTCTCCAATCCCCTCAATAAATACCATTGAAGTTTGCTTTTCATCTACTAATTTTTGAATTTCTGACATTATCTTTGTTTCAACATCCAGCATATTTTGAAGAGTTTGGAGAAGTTTACTTTTTGGAAGTGACGGTTCTTTGTCCAAAATCTTTGTGAGCATATTTCTTTCATTCAGCATTTTTATAGTTAACTGGTACAAATTAATAACTAATACCAAATGACCAGCCTGTTCAACTCTTTTTTGTAATCTTTTTGTTTCGCTACTTACTAAATCTTGCATTATGGGATCAAAAGAGTAGATAAAAAAAGGCTCTTCCCCACCCAATGCCTGCATACTTAAAAATTTCTCCGTAGTTACTTGTGTAAAAATCTGCTCAAAATCATCGATAATTTTAGACATTTATACTCTCTTTTATATTTTTAATATCTGTATCACTATACAGAAAAATAGCAAGATATTTTACGCAAGATTTAGCAATAATAAATTCAAGTTCTTGTGATACATATGGTTTTTGTATATTTTTAGTTTTTGCAGAGTCTATTAAGGTAGTTTGTTCCAAGATTCTAAAGATAACCTGCTTAATTTTGTACTGCGTTTTTTCTGTAATCTTTTGAAGCTTCAGACTTGAAGCAGTTTTAGACTCTATAAAGCGTGTATAGTCACTGTCAAGTATCAAATAATCAAACATCAAATACTTTTCTCGTATCACTTCAGCTATAAACTCATAAATCAATCTATAAGTTCTAGCACATAAATATAAACAAAAGAGTTTTAATTCATCCGTAGTACATGTAACAATAAATCTCATTTCATCGTTACTAAGATTCTTCAATCTTTTTTTGATTTCAGAAAATTCTCGTTTTCTAGTAGAAACCGTACCTTTTTGCAGTATGTTTTCATCTACAACCAATTGCTGTACCACAACCCAATCTTGATGTTCTAAATAGAAACCTGCGAGTTGTTCAGTCTCGTAAGCCATCAATGATGCTGCTGTAAAAGATAATGAGTAATCTATAATTAAACCTTTAAATTTTATTGTATATATTCTAACAAAAAAGCACTTAAGTTAGCTTTGTATTATTGCAAATAAAAAAGCTTCACTATTATTTGCTTAAAATTACTAAATAAATTTCGCCAAACTAATCTTACACAAAGCACTAATACTAATTCCAAGCTCTTTAGCAACGGATTCTATTTTAGCTTTTTCTGATTGAGTAACATTTATAAAAATCTGCTCACTTGCTTTTTCACTGGCACTCTTTTTAGGTCTACCACCCTTGTTTTTTTTAGCTTTGCTCATATCGGCTGATTTTATAAAATTTGTTTCTTTCTCAGTAATATCTAAATCATCCAACTCTTTAATCTTTGCCATATTAATCCTTGTAAAATACTAGTATTAAACTAATTATTTAATAGTTTAAAAA
>JASFYR010000038.1:0-54425 GCA_045047115.1 Sulfurospirillum sp. | reverse complement strand
GGATTTTAGCAATTATGATAATGTGATAGCAAAAAAACTTACAAACGCAACACTGAGTGCAGATATAAGCCCTGGCGGATTTAGTGGCGAGATAAGCGCTCAAACAGATATAGACCCTGTAGTTGTGTTGAATCGTGGTGGAGCAGGGAAAGATGTCAGACTGATTTTTAACAATGAAGTTAAACCTACCTTTAATATAGAGATCAACTCTCTGTCGTCACTCCCAAAAATTGGTATCAAAAATATAGATGCATCCGTAGATTTTGGCTCACTTATCAAAGATGCAAGAGTGGAGTTGAAGACATTAGAAAAAGATGCAAGCTCTCTGCTTTCGTGGAATATAGATGGCACAAAAAACTTGGTGAATGAAAAGATAAAGCTCTCAGGAATAAAAGGCAGTATAGACCTAAAAGATATATCATCTCCTGTCATAGTATTTAATTCCAAGGTTGATTTGAGTGGCTATGGAAGTCTGTTTTCAAATGTAAAAGAGGCAGTATTGAAAGATGCTACAATCCGTAAGAATGGATTTAGTGCAGATATACAGGTGAGTTTGAGTGATTTGCCGATTTGGCAAGAGAAGGGTGTGAAGCTTCATTTTGAAAAAGCTCCTACTCTATATGTAAGTGTTAAAAAATCAGGACTCAAACTTGGCTTTAGCGACTTAAATGCAAAGCTATATTTTGGTTCGGCACTTGATGGAGCAATCGCAACGATAGGCAGGATAACAGATGTAGCAGAAGATGTAAAAGATGCGGTAAATGAGGCAAAGAAGAGTGTGTCCGATGCAAAAAATGCAGTAGTCTCAAGCAGTGGTATTTATGATTGGAGTTTGAGTGGTTCTTGCAATCTGTTTGGAAGCAAGATAGCTGTAAGCGGACTTATGGGAACTTTAGATTTTTCAGATATGAGCAATCCTAAAATTATCCTAAATGCTACTGCAGACATGAGTAATTACAGTACGGTTTTTAGGTATCTTACATCTGCAACTCTTCAAGATGCAATGATTTCAAAAAGTGGTTTTAAGGGCAGTATAGAAGCTGATATAAAAGACATAGATATCTGGAAAGATAAGAATGTCAAGTTGATTTTTGATGATAAATATAAACCTAAATTTAACTTAAATTTAGGCTCAAGCGGCTTAAATATAGGCATAAGCAATGTAAAAGCAAAGATAGACTTTGGGGATGTGCTCGAAGGTGCCAAAGTAACCTTGAGTAACTTAAAAGATGATTTGTATTCCTGGTCATTAGGGGGTAGTAAGAAACTTATTGATGGTATAGAGTTGAGCCAACTCTCAGGAAGTATAAATTTGGCATCTCTAAAGAGTCCAGTGTTGAATTTAAATGCAAATGTTGCTTTTGAGCAGAGTTTGGGGTTTGATTTAAGTTCTGCTTCTTTGAGGAATGCTCGTATTTCAAGAGGAGGTTTTAGAGGTGATATAAGTGCAAATATAAACGATATAACGGTTTGGAGTGACAAAAAAGTAAAGGTTAAGTTTGATGCTCAAAATCCACCGACTCTGGGCATAAAAGTAACAAGAGACGGTTTTGATGTGAGTGTAAAGAGTTTGAGTGCATCTTTGGATTTTGGAGAGTTGCTTGACGGAGAGGTTATAGCCCTCACAAAAGCTGTCGCAACTGCCAGTGAGATACAGGAGTACGGACATAATCTAGCTACTGCGCTAAAGAGAGGCAAATACAGTTGGTCGCTCAGTGGCAATCATGATTTGATAAAAAATGGAAGTGCAAAAGTGGTTGTAAGTGCTATCGGCGGGGAGATTGATCTTGGAAGTCTTAGTAACCCTGTCATATACTTTCATGCAAATGCAAACTTTAGTCAATATTTAAGTGACTTTGCAAGCTTAGGTAGCGTGGAACTTACAGATGCAAAGATAAGCAAAGATGGAATTGATTGGAATCTTGTTATACAGGGTGCAGGAGCAGAGTTTACGATACTTGATCTTGGAACTCGTGATAAAGATGTCAGAGTAGAAATCTCAAATTTAAATGCTCATGTAGGAAGTGGTGGAAGTGGAGTTGATAGTGCAAATGGCAAGCTTTACTTTGGAAAACTCTTTGATGGAGATGTGGCGCCTGTCGATATCTATTATTCGCATGAAGGAGTATATACATTTAGTACTTCTCAGGTTTTGACTTATAAAAAAGATGATACAACTATAGTATTTTCAGGCATAAGTGGAAGTGTGGAGAAGCAGAGTGATGGCACATACAAGGTTAAACTCGCAGGAAAAATAGGTGTAAAAGCAGATATCTTCACAAAAGTAGGCATACAGACACTAGATTTTAGCAACTTGGAGATAAGCAATACAGGTTTTAGCGGGAATGTTCTCGCAGCTTTAAACAATAAAAGATTTGTGATTTTAAATAATAAAGTTGTGTTGATACTAAATCAAGTTGGAGTCAGTATTAATTCAAATTGGAATATACCGTTTAAGCTTACTGCATTTGATGGAAAAGTCGATTTGAGTGAGATATTTGATGGTACGGTACAAGCAGGTCTTAGCTATGTGCAATCAAATATTCACTGGACTTTTGATAGGACTGTAAACATAGGCAAATTTGAGTTTAAAGGCTTAAATGGTGGTTTTGATTTTGGTGCAACCACTCCTTATGTAAGCGTAGGAGGTAATTTTGGATATAAGGATATAGATGGCTTAAATATTCTGCTTGATAACTTTAAGATAAACAGATATGGAGTAAGTGGAAGTATTGCTCTGGCTTCAAGTATGAATTTTCCTGGTATTTCTGGGCTTAGAATAACCAAGTTTGATACGACATTTTCGAGTGGAGCCATATCTGGCAATTTTGGGCTTCAATACAACAAAGAGAACTTTTTGGGTTCGACTACGCCGTTTGAATTAAAACTAGCAGCGGCAGTAAGCAGTAACGGAATAGAGGATTTGGGTATAAGTTCATCTGCTTTGAGAGACCTTAGTATCTCAAATTTTGCAACATTTACATTCGATACAGTAGAAGCAAATCCGAGTTTTAATAATTTTTGGATAAAGCTCTCTGGCAATGTAAAACCTCAAAATAGCCTCTTTAACGCAGTTTCAAGTGTAGAGTTTCAAAATCTGAAAATTTCATCAAATGGTGTAAGTATAGATGGTGCCGGGGTAGATTTTGATGTGAGCGGAGCAAGCGCATCTCTTGGAGGATTCGGATTGAGTATAGAAAAGCTTGGATTGGGATTTTTAAACAACAAGTTTTATATTAGCACAAAAGGAACTCTGTCTCTAAAAATTGCAGAAGCCGGAGCAGGACTGAAACTGTATAGTGATGGCAGTATAGATGTGGATAGCATAAAAGTTATGGTAAATAACCCTGCTGTCACATTTGCAGGTGAAATCGCATGGTACAATAACGACCCAGTGTACGGCAATGGATTTGGAACACCTAGTCCACTTCAGCTATCTATCGCTAGCATGTTTAGTGTCAAAGGGGCATTTAGATTAGGACAAAAAAACGGACTCTACTGGATGGCAAAAGCACAGGGAAGCTTGGGGCCAAGCGGTATTCCTCTGGGTCCGGTTACCATATATGAATTAGGAGGTGGAGCCGCCTACAATATGAGTATAAGTAAAAGTGGAAGCGGACAAAATATCACCTATGATTTTGTTCCAAGCGGACAAAAAAATATAATCATAATTTTATCCTCTTTGATGGGTACACCGGATTTGGGATTTACATGGCATGGGCAGATAGATTTAAATGTGGACAGTGCCGGACAGATTGTTATGGTTGGAGATACATATATATTGAGCCCTAAAAGCTCCTCTCCTGCTGATAAAAAGATCCATGGAGCTATTACTTTAGGCATGTCCCCGGCATCTTTACATATAACTGCCAGTGCAAATATAAAATATATGGGAATAGGTGTTGATGGTGGAGCGGATATTATGTTTACCTCAACTGAAAAACATGTCTTTATAGGCACAGATCCTCACGCCGAAGGGTTTAATGTAGAGGAGCCGTTGGGTAATGTAAAAATCAGTATATTTGATATGGGACCTCAAGGTTACTTTATGATTGATACAAGAAGGCTTGCATTTGGTGCCAATTACCATTTTGAAAAAAGACTCTCTATAGATTTATGGGGTCCGGATCCTTACCTTGAGCTGAAGGCAGATGCAAGAGGTGATGCTCTCATGCAGTATAATCCGTTTTTTATGGATTTTAGTATCGAGGCAAGCCTTAGTATGACAGCCGGTTACGGAGATCTGTTTAGTGGAACTTTGGGAGCTGGATTGGGCGTAAAATTTAGAGCTCCTAATCCAACCTATGCAAGAGTCAGGGCCTATGTTGATATACCTATATATGGAAGTGCTTCGTTTACGACATACTTTCCGTATCGTCCAAGTTCGTCATCAGGAGATACTATACCAAATCTTGTAAATCATATAGAACCTTATGAGGGTGATAATGTAAGTCTTATGCCGAAGATGAAGATAGTTACAACATTTAACTCTGACGGAAGCCATTTTGATCTAGGAGATATGGATATGAAAACAAGAGCCAACATAACAAATGCCTCTTCAATGCAGGGTAGTTTTGAGACTTTTGAAAAACTATATTATATAAGTAATGTAAAAAGTGTATATTTGAGAGACTTGACAAATAACCATATCATAAGTATAGATAAGATTCGTATTAGCCAAAACGAGATAAAAGTTATACCGAAATTTCAGGCTTTAATTCCAGGACACAGATATAAGCTGAGTGGTTATGTAACTCTCTCATACTATTATCAAAGGGAAAAAGCCACTTTTGCAGGACAAGAAGATATGTTTGACGCCTTGGGAGAGCCTGAAGCATATTTGAGAGATCATGGAGAGATAACAGGCGAGGGTTTGGTTGAGGTAAAAAGAGAGGAGTTTGCCAAAGAGTTTACTGTAAGCAGTGAAAATAAACTGAAGTTTTCAGATGTCATAGACAGGGTCTATCCGGCAAATTTACAACAAGATGTAATTGAAGGAGAGAGTGTTGTCTTGTATTACGATGAGGTGGTAAAATATTTAGGTACAAGTAACTATCTTATAAGAAATTACATAGTTAAAGTTACAAATGCCAAAAATGAACCAATAAACGGTCAATTTTTCTATGATGCCAGTGATGGTGTACCTAAGTCGGTATTTAAACCTGTATCGCCACTTAGAGTTTATCATTTCTGCATGAATAATCAAACAGGCGTGATTAAAGAGACTTTTAAAAACAGTGAGGGAGAATATCTAAATCCATTTAAAAACTATACGGTTGATGGAGAGAGTAGCCCAGGCAGCAACCAAGTTGCTATACCGCCTTATATCTCTTCTGCATCATTGAGTAATGTTGATGTTGGTGAGTTTAAAGCTTCAAGTCAGGATAGTCTGTACTCATATTTTACAAACAATACTTACAATATCATAGTTACTGATCACAGCACAAATCAAATTGTATATTTTTCTTCTTTTGGAGTGAAATACAACAGCAGTGATAAGGAGAGCGTAAGGCGATTTGATGCCATGAAGGATTTGGTGGAACCAAGTATGGTCATCAGTAAAAACATTGATCATCCGGAACAGTTCAAGCTAGATACCGATAGCGGATTGGGGGCGATAGGAGCATACTATGGTATTAAGAAAATTGTTAAGACTATATGGAGGCTTGAAGACGGAAGTGAACAAAAAATCTCAACAGATGACGGTATAAAGATAGTGCATCTAAGAAAAGCCGGTATAAATCTCTTAAATGCAAAGATAGAGTATAGGGTTGGAGCCACAGATGAGCTTTTAGGTACTATACCGATAGATAATATCTCAAATGGAGAAGACTACTCAACAGCGGGTGTTGAAGAGGCGCAAGATAGGGCAAGAAACAGTGCCACAGAAGCAGCTTCTGCCGGTGAACTGATCGGTGTGACGGGGGAAAGCCCTGGAGCAGGAGGCGGGTTTGCACCTAATGGCTCCGGTATGGGAAATGTCGGAGGCGGATACAATTCCGGCAACATGATGGGTGGAGCTCGTGAAGGTGTAGGAGTTGGAGCAGAATTTAATCTTGGAGGTTCATTTTGAAAAGAGTATTTTTAATTATATTGATATTGTTAGGTACCGTTTATGCAAAAAGTAGCGGAGATTTGGGATTGTATGCAAATGTGCAAGATAATAAAATTCTTCTCAAGTGGATACCAAAAAAGTATTCCAGTAAAAATGTGTATAAAATATATAGAAAAACTGATGGAGAAAAAGAGAAGCTTTTAGCCACTGTAAAAGCAGTTCCGTATAAGGATTTGAAAAAAGCAAAATACAGCAAAGACTATATCTTTTTAGTCTATCCTTTCAAAGATGTAAAAAATATAGATGATGAGATTGCCGTAGCCAAAGCTGAACAGGTAGCCGGCGGTTTTAGAGTTTTAAAACTGCTTGAAGATAATAATTTTGCTAAAAATTTGGGACAATTTTTTATAGATACTGGAGTAAAAAAGTCCAAAAAATATATATACAGAGTGGTTTTGTTTAAAAACGACAAGAAGATATCAGAAGCGAGTGTGAACGCCAATACAGCAAATAAAAAATATTTAAGTGGTATATTTTGGATGCAAGCAAAAGGGTATGAATGGGGAGTGGGTATCAAATGGGATAGTGGGAAAGAGTCGGGATTTTACAATATATATAGAAAATTACAAGGTGAAAAGAAGTTTAAGAGGCTAAATTCGACTCCTGTTTATGTGACTCCTTCTTTTGCAAAAAAATCAAAGTCATTTTATAGGGACAAGAGTTTGAAAAAGAATCAATCTGCCAGCTACTATGTAAAAAAGGTTGATTTTTTTGGCAAGGAAGGCAAGCCTTCGTATAGCATAAAGGCAAAAAGACTAGTAAGTCAAAAGCCAAAAATTGTACAACATATTTTTATAAAAAACAGCGATAAAGTTATAACTCTTCGATGGAGAAAAGTTCCGAAAGTGATAGGTTATAATGTTTATAGAAGCATGAACTATAAAGGTGGCTATAAGAAGTTAAATAAAAAACCGATAAAAAAACAAATATATCAGGATAAAAATTTTAAATCCAACCAAACTTACTACTATTATGTAAGCTCTTTGGATTTAAGAGGAGAATCAAAACCATCAATGAAGATGTTGGCATATGCCAGAGATGTGACTCCTCCTCCAACTCTAAAAACTTTACAGTTTTCTGTTGAACCAGGCTTGGTGAAGCTTAAGTGGAAGGGTGTAAAAAGTGATGATTTGTTAGGATACAGAGTCTATATGTCTATGGATAAAGAGGCAAAAGATTGGAGTTTGATAACAAAAAAGGCTATAAAAAATACCAAATTTATACATAAAAAAGAGAAGAGTTTAAGTAGATATCCATACTATTATGCTGTAGTTGCCGTAGATAAAAGCTTCAACGAAAGCAGATTTTCAAATATAGTAAAAACAAAACTACCTGATGTTACACCACCCAGAGAGCCGAAGATACTTAAGTTTATAGTCTATCCGAACAGAGTTTATCTGAAGTGGGATAGAGTTTTGGTGTATGATTTGGATCACTATAATGTATATGTAAGATTTGGTAAAAAGTTTCAAAAAGTCAATAAAAAACCAATCAAAATAAATAGTTTTGAGGATTTAAATCCACCTAAAAAAGGCAAAGTTTTATATCTGGTTACAGCTGTGGATAGAAGTGGAAACGAATCAGCTAAAAAGAGTATGATATCTATAAAAACAGTAGATACAACACCGCCAGTCATAGAGAATTTTAAGGCAGTTTTATCCAAAAAGAGTATAAAACTCTCCTTCATTTGTAGAGATAAAGACTATAGTGGTTTTGAGGTTTATAAGAGTTTTGGAAATGATATTAGATACTATAAAATTTCAAGTTTTGCTATAGGTAAAAGCTTTAGGGACAGGGTAATTTCTAAAAAAGGAAGCTATTTTTATATGCTAAAAGTCTATGATAAAAGTGGAAATATATCTGAGAGTAAAGTGCTAAATATTAAGATAAAGTAGAGTTTTGAATAAAAAACAGATAATAATCTTGGAGATTTTAATAACACTTTTTATAGGGGGCTTTTCATCTTTTTTGTATATGCAAAATATACCCTTTTTTGAGAAAATAAACAGTAAGTTTACAGATCTGTTTTTGATACAAGAGGTGCTAAAGAGAGTGATAAAGACATAGTCATAGTTGATATTGATGACAAAACCCTTGAAAGTCTTGGCTCTTTTTCAAGAGAGATGATGGCAAAAGTGATAGACAACCTGAAAAATGCTAAAGCAAAAGTGATAGGTATAGATATGGTGTTTTCAGAGTTTGACAACAGCTCTCCAAGAAGAGTTTTGCAGAAAATGAACTTTAATGGTGATTTGATGGTGGATTATGATGAGTTGCTTGCAAAAAGTCTCAAACAGGCACCCGTGGTTTTAAGCTATATGTTTAGTTTTAATTCAAACATAAAAAGAGGTGAATTTCCAAATTTAAACCGTATAATGATCCAAAAAAACTATCAAGGCTTTGAATTTTTACCCAGAGCCCAAGGCATAGTCTCAAATATAAAGGTATTGCAAGAGAGTGCCTTTTCAAGTGGCTTTATAAATATAATTTCAGACGAAGACGGAGTAGTGAGAAGTCTTCCGCTTTTGATTAGATATAAAGATTCCATATACTCTTCACTTGTTTTGGAGATTGTAAGATATATTAAGAAAATCAAACAGATAACCATAGACTACTCAAAAGTCGGGATAGATGATATAAGATTAGGAGATTTTGTTATAGCAACCGATAGATTTGGCAGATTGATGTTAAATTTTAAAGGCAAATCAAAAACATATAAATATATAAATGCACAGGATATTTACAGTAACAATTTTGATGAAAATTACATAAAAGACAAGATAGTTTTGATTGGCAAAACCAGTGCAAATGAGCATATGAGAGCAACTCCGATAGACAGTACATTTGCCAAAGTTGAGATTTTAGCATCTGCAATAGACAATATTCTAAATCAAAATTTCTTAATTAGACCGAGCTGGATAGAGGCGGTGGATGCAGTAATGATTTGTATTGTGCTGATCTTTGTATTACTTTTTTCTCTAACAGGTCCGTTTAAAAATGCATTTTCTTCTCTTTTGTTGATTTTTGGGTTTTTGTATATGGCGTTTTACCTGTTTATTAGCTATGGTTTAATTATAAATATCATTTTTCCTCTTATTTCAAGTTTTGTCTTGTATCTTGTTTTGACATTTTTACATTATGTGAGTGAGGCTAAAGAAAGAGGGGTTTTGAGTGCAAAACTTATAACTCAAATGCAAGAGAGACAAAAAATGATCGAGGAGGAAGTGGAACAAAAAACCAAGGATTTAAAAATGGCGCTAGAGGAGAAAAACACTCTTTTCAGAGAACTTCATCACAGAGTTAAAAATAATTTACAGCTTATACTCTCTATTATAAGGTTGCAACAACACAATATCAATAACAAGCACAGTATGGAGGAGTTTGAAAAATTAAGCAATCGCATAAAATCCATTGCAAAAACGCATGTGATTCTTTGTGATAGCGAACATATCTCAAATGTAGATATGAGCCAATACATTGGTGAGTTGTGTGAAGAGATGCAAAGTGGATTTGGCGATAAAAGTATCAAGATTTCTCAAAATATATATGCCACAATGCCTCTAGTCCAGGCTGTATATGTCGGGTTGGTGGTCAATGAGCTTATTTCAAATTCGTTTAAATATGCCTTTGATAAAACAGGAGGTGAAATTTTCATTTATATTTCCAAAGAATACAACAACTATATACTTAAAATTGGGGATAGCGGAAAAGGGTGCAAACAGATGCAAAAGGGCCATAAGACGCTAGGCTTAAAACTAGTTGATTCTTTGATTATGAATCAACTAGACGGCTCTATAGAGATTGTTGATGATAAAAAATACAGATATATTATCAGATTTTCAATTGCTCCAGCCAAAGAATAATAGATTTATTTGCAGTATAAAATGTAAACTAATCGGCCTTTAAGCTATAAAAATAATTTGTAGCCTTTACAAAACCATCTATGCTTCCACAATCAAATCTTTTGCCTTTGAATTTATAAGCTACAACCATACCTTTCTGGGCCATTTTGCAAAGAGCGTCTGTTATCTGAATTTCACCGTTCTTGCCCGGTTTTGTAGCTTTTATAAGTGGAAATATATCCGGAGTCAGTATGTATCTACCTATGACCGCCAAGTTGCTTGGGGCACTTTTGATGTCAGGTTTTTCTATCATATTTGATACCATAAAAACACCGTCTTCTAGCTCTTTTCCTTCTATGATTCCATACTTGTCGGTGTCGTTTTTTGGGACTTCCATCGTAGCTACGATACAACATTTGTATTTTTCGTATAGTTGTGCCATTTGTGTCAATATGCCATCGCCATCAGGGTTTATACAAAGATCATCAGCCAACACTACAGCAAAAGGGAACTTTTCACCGACAAGTGCTTTGCCCTTATATATCGCATCTCCTAGACCGTTCATTTTGTTTTGTCTGGTATATGTAAAAGTGCATGTCTCTATAAGTTCTCTTATATCTGTCAATAGAGATTCTTTTGAAGTGCCTTTTATCTGATGTTCAAGCTCATACGATATATCAAAATGGTCTGTTATGGCTCTCTTTCCACGTCCTGTTATGATAGCCATGATGTTGCATCCGGCTTCCATGGCCTCTTCTACTCCATACTGAATAAGAGGTTTTGTGAGTATAGGAAGCATCTCTTTTGGCATAGCTTTTGTAGCAGGTAAAAATCTTGTGCCATATCCTGCTGCGGGAAATAGACATTTTTTTATCATTTAAAATTCCTTTTATAATATCATCATAATTATATCTAAAAGATTATTATGAGTAGGTCCTGTCACTACGAGAGATTTGTTTTTTTGGAAATATAGATTTGAATTAAAATCCCTCAGATATGCTCTAATTGCATCTGAATTATCCTTGGATTTGCTGTTAGTTTCTATCACCACTCCTGCGGCATCGCTATTTCCATCAACACCGTCTGTTGCGGCAAAAAGCAGGGTTGCTTTGGATCTAAATTTGTCTAAAAAATTAAGTCCAAGGTGTTGATTTCTGCCTCCTATTCCATTTTTGTTTGCTTTTACGGTGCACTCCGCACCAAATATAAAGCAGGCTCTCTCGCCGCTGTTTGCTTTTGTGAAAGCCAACAATCTTTGAGTCTCTATATCTACTTCATCTTTTACAGGTTTGTCTATTATGGTAGTTTTTATTTGCTTTTCCAGTATCTCTTTTGCTTTTTGAAGCACTATTTTATTGGAACCAAGTATAAAGTGTTTTATGTTTTTGTGCTCATTTTTTAGAGTCTCTTTTTGCTTGAGTTCTATGCCCTCAGTGATAAATTTTTGTACATTTTTAGGGATGGCATCAAAAATACCATAGCTATTGAGACAAGACAGGGCATCATTAAATGTAGTGCTGTCAAAATAGAGTGGTGCAGAGCCAATGGATTGGAGGTTATTATCTAAAACATCGCTTAATACAAGTACAACCCCATTTGCTTTTATGTGTTTACCCAGTTTTCCACCCTTGATACTGGAGATATGTTTTCTTATGCAGTTTATATCCTCTATCGGCAGGGCATTTTTAAGCATTATATCTGTCGTTTTTTGTATATCTTCCAAGCTTATACATGCTTCAGGAAGCTCTAAAAGCGCAGAAGTTCCACCTGAGAGAAGATATATGAAAAAATCATTTTTACCTAGTTTGTCTAACTCAAGTATCAATTTTTTAGTAAAATCTATACTTTTTTGAGTAGGCAACGGATGGGAGCTCTGCATGTAGGTTGTGTTTTTTAGATTGATATTTTGTTTGTAAGCTCCTACCAGGAAACTCTTTTTAATCCTCTCTTTCAAGATTTTTTGCATAGTTTCTGCCATTGGTAAGACTGCTTTACCGGAGCCGAAAAGATATATATTGTTATATTTTTTCAAATCATATAAGCGGTTTTGAATTTTGAGTATATCATTATCAAAGCTACATCCAGATTCTACCAGTTTTTGTGGCGAGATCTCTTCTAAAAGTTTAAAAAAGCGGTTTTGAGAAGTTTTTTATCACTCATGAGGGCTAATTAATAGCCCTCTTTTTTTATCAACTTTACAAGCTCACCCGGATCTGGAAATCTCTCTATGAAAGTACCTACTTTAAACAGTTTTGAAAAAATCAATTTTCCGTTCAGGGTCACTTCAAAAGCGCCTCTTTCGCCTGGGACCAGTGTAACTTTAGCGTCACTAAATGCCTCTTTTATCTCTTCTTCCGCACGGGAAGCTCTTGGCAAATAGTTTCAAACTACACAGTATGCTATAATTATATTCATCTCATCCATTATCCATTCCTTAATTTATCTCTTAATTCTGCTAACTTTTGTGAAATCAGGCTGGCATCTTTGACAAGTTTTGAGAGATGTCCAAGTGATTCCAAAACTACGATATGGTTTTGAGCTATGGCTTGTTTGAGCAGATTCATCATAGGTATAAAATTCTCTTCATAAGAGGTTTTATCTATCATCTTGTTTTTAAAATCATACTCTATACCTTTTAAGATATAGTACATGGCTATCAAATTACCTTTGATGCGATAAAACTTATCGTCTTGGGTGCTAAAGGTAGTTTTTAACATCAGATTTGTTTGAAGTTGCTGTTTAAGTCTGTCAAGCGCAACTGCGAGGTTATCGGAGTTGACTATAAAGACAGCTCTCTTTTTTGCCATATCTTTGTTTTTGTCCTCTTTTAGCTGTTTCAGATATATATCTATATTTGCTATCGCTTCTTTGACTCTTGTGCTGTAGCTGGTAAATATTGGGATTCTAAAATCGGCATATACATCTGACCTTGCCTGGACTATATGCTCGTTTGCTCCGCCTGTTCCTCGGTTTCTTGCCAGGTTGTTTTCAAGTGTATACAATCCGATTCTATACATCTCTATCTCACCGACTTGCTGGTAGTACTTGTTGTCTATCCAAGTTCTCACACCCACAAAGTTTGTAACCAGTCCCTCGTTTAACAAATTTTGCAAACCACTCTTTAGGGCATCTGTTGTTGTTTCTCCGACTAGTTTTGGATAAACCTTTATGGTCGGAACTTTGTCTGTTGTTATACTGTAAAAAGGTGCAACTATAAGGCTTATGGGAAAAAACCAAAGCGCAAATGCGATGATTGCCAATACAATAATCAGTATAAATCTTTTTAAAAATATCCCCCACTCTCTGTAGTCCAAGAGATATGAAAGTATCTTTTTCTCTTCTAGTGTCTCTTCCATTATGTTTTTAATCCTTTATCGTCGGAATTGCGCTAAGAAGCTTTTTTGTATAGTCAGCTTCAGGGTTGCTAAAGAGTTCATCTACACTTTTTAGCTCCACTATATCTCCAAAGTACATAACTACAATTCTATCTGAAATATGCTCAACAACACTTAAATCATGAGAAATAAATATATATGTTAAGTTAAACTCCTCTTGTAAATCCAAAAGCAGGTTCAAAACTTGAGCCTGTATAGAGACATCAAGTGCACTTACAGGCTCATCGCAGACTATAATCTCCGGATTTAGAGCCAATGCTCTGGCTATCCCTATCCTCTGTCTTTGGCCACCTGAAAATTGGTGAGGGTATCTCTCGTACCAGTCAGGGTGCATACCGACTTTATCCATCAGGTATAAAACTCTCTCTTTTATCTCTTTATCACTCATATCGGTATTTAGTTTCAGTGGCTCACCGATGATGGTTCCGACTTTCCATCTTGGATTTAAAGAGGAGTAGGGGTCTTGAAAGATGATTTGGACCTTTTTTCTGTACTCACTTAACTCATGGTGCTCTAGTTTGGTTATATCTTCACCATTAAAAAGAATCTTACCACCTGTCGGTTCTTCTATCTTTAGGATAAGTTTTGCAGTAGTCGATTTTCCACAGCCACTTTCACCGACTATGCTTAAAACTTCACCTTTTTTGACATCAAAAGAGACACCATTGAGTGCTTTTATTATTTTTGGTTTTTTGAAGAGTCCAAGATTTATCTCATAATATTTTTTCAAATCTTTTATCTCGTATATCACTTTACTCATCTTATCTCCTTTGGAAAAGAGAGGTAGTCAACATTCTCATCCACAGTATCAAGTTTTGATTTTCTAGGAGTAATTCCTGGCACCGGAATCGAATGAAGAAGTGCTTTGGTGTATGGATGCCTCGGGTCATGAAAAAGCTCTTTTGCACTCGCTTTTTCTACTATATGCCCCTTATACATAACTACCACTTCATCAGCTATTTGATAGACTACTCCCAAGTCATGGGTTATAAAAAGTATGGATGTGCCTTTCTTTTTTTGCAAATTATTCATAAGATCTAACACCTGAGCTTGGATAGTTACATCAAGTGCTGTTGTAGGTTCATCTGCTATGAGTAGCTTTGGCTCACAGGCCATAGCGATTGCAATCATCACTCTTTGTCTCTGCCCGCCACTTAGTTTGAAAGGATACTCTCTGTATTTTTCTCTAGGGTCAGGAATGCCTACCAAATCAAGAGATTCGACAACTTTTTCAAATCTCTGTTTTCTATTTAGATGTTTTTGATGGAGTCTAAGTGCTTCATCTATCTGATATCCAACTGTATAGGATGGATTTAAAGATGTCATGGGCTCTTGAAATATCATGGAAATTTCACGACCTCTGACTTTTCTCATTTCTGCATCGCTGAGTTTCAGGAGGTCTGTTCCGTCCAGCAGGACTTCCCCTTCTTCTATTTCGCCTGGATGGTCTATCAGCCTTAGTATAGATAGAGATGTTATACTTTTTCCGCTACCGCTTTCACCTACTATACATACTGTCTTTCCTTTTGGTATCTCAAAACTCACATCATTTACTGCTTTGTTTACTCCAGTATCAGAGTAGAAAAATGTCTTTAAATTTTTTACTTCGAGTAGATTTTTCATCACTTATCCTTTAACTTTGGATCCAGTACATCCATAAGTCCATCGCCCATAAGATTAAAACTAAGAACAGTCAAAAATATAGCAAGACCGGGATAGAAAATCATCCAGGATGCAGTTGTTATAAATTCTAGTGAATCACTAAGCATAGCGCCCCATTCAGGAGTTGGAGGTTGGGCGCCAAGACCTAAAAAGCTAAGTCCGGCAGCTTCTAAAACAGCAGAAGCAAATCCCATGGTAGCCTGCACTATGATAGGACTCGCACAGTTTGGTAATATCACGGCAAACATTAATCTTGTGTTTGACGAGCCGTTTATCCGACTTGCTATCACATACTCTTTTTCTCTTTCTGCTAAAACAGAAGCCCTTACAATTCTTGCATAAGTAGGAATTCCGACTATTCCTATAGCCGTCATTGCGCTAAAGAGACTGGGTCCCAGTATAGATACGATTACAATGGCAAGTAAAATGGCGGGTATGGAGAGCATAATATCAACAATTCGCATGATAAAAAGATCTGTTTTTCCACCAAAATATGCTGCAACTATACCCATTATTAAACCAAAAGAGAGTGAAACTCCAACTGAGATAGCTCCTACCATCAAGGATATTCTAGAGCCAAAAATTATCCTGGAAAAGAGATCTCTTCCGAAATCGTCAGTTCCTAAGATGTGGCTACTCACGCCTTTTGCATCCCACATAGGCGGAATTAGTCTATCTGCCAGGTTTTGAATATCAGGCGAATATGGTGCTACGAAAGGTGCAAACAGAGCAGTCAACAAAAGCATAACAACCACTATAAATCCTATGACTGCCGCTTTATTTCTTTTATACTGTTTTATAAATTCAAGAAAATTTTCCATTAGCTGAGCCTTATTTTAGGATTTATAAAAGCATATAACAGATCAACAATAAAGTTTACTATTATGAAGATGATTGCGATTATAAGTGTAGTTGACTGGATAACCGGAAAATCTCTCTGATAGACTGCATTTACCAGCCACTTTCCGATTCCCGGCCATGAAAATGTAGTTTCAGTTAGAATTGCACCTGCAAAAAGACTGCCCAACATCAGACCGATTATAGTGACAACAGGCATCAAAGCATTTCTTAGGGCATGGATAAATATGACTTGAAATCTACTGCACCCTTTTGCTCGTGCGGTTTTTATATACTCCTCTTTCATCACCTCTATCATACTGCTTCTTGTCATTCTTGCGATTATCGCCATGGGGATAGTTCCAAGTGCAATAGCAGGAAGTATGAGATGTTTTAAGGCATCCCAAAAAGCAGGTATATTGTCCGTTAAAATCGAATCAACCAGATAGAGTCCTGTTATATTGTCTATATCAAACTCATATCCAAGTCGTCCGGAAACCGGTAGCCATCCGAGCCGTACGGAGAAAAAGTATATAAGCACAAGCCCAAGCCAAAAGACGGGCATCGACACCCCCGCAAGAGCTCCAAACATGCTCCCGTAGTCAAATATTGAGTATCGTTTGACGGCAGAAATGATTCCTGCACCTATACCTAAAAAAACAGCAAAAAACATCGCAACCATAGAGAGTTCAACCGTAGCTGGAAATCTGTCTTTAAATTCGGTTAGCACCTCTTCGTTGCTGTTTGCAGATTTTCCAAAATCTCCGTGTGAGAGATTTTTTATATAGATAAAATACTGCATATATAGAGGCTTATCAAGCCCCATTTGAGCTCGCAAATCAGCGATAGACTGCTTGTTTGCTTTATCGCCGAGTATGGCAGCGGCTGGATCGCCGGGTGTTAAGTGAACCATTGAAAAAACGAGTAAGGTAACGCCAAAGAGTGTGGGAATTGTCCAGAGCAATCTCTTTACAATGTAAGAAAACAAAAATTCTCCTTAATATTTAGTATCTGAACTTACGCACGGATTATAGTTATAAACAGTGCGTAAGTTCAGTGAAAATTGCAGTGACGTAAAGAGAGTGGCACTCTCTTTACGTGTAGAGGTTCTATTTGTCAAACCAAACTTTATTGAATCTTCTCTTGCCCATAGGGTCAAGTTTGAAGTTCATAACACTTTTTCTGATAGGCTCAACAACCAAAGAGTTGGCTATTGTTACCCAAGGAACCTGATCTGCAAAAATCTCTTGAGCTTTCATGTAGAGTTTAGTTCTCTCTTTCATGTCAGTTGTAGTTTTTGCTTTTGCGATTAGTGCGTCAAATTCCGGATTTTTCCAGCCTGCTCTGTTTGCAGCAGGAACTTTTGCAGCGTTTGAAGTCAAAAGAACATTTAAGAAGTTATCAGGATCGCCATTGTCACCTGTCCAGCCTAGAAGACAAGAGTCATCTTCAAAGTGTCTTCCTTTGTCAAGATAGGTACCCCAGTCATAACTTACGATTTTTGTTGTAACCCCTACTTTTGCCAAGTCTGCTTGCATAGCTTCAGCCACTTTTCTTGCGTTTGGCATATATGGACGAGCCACTGGCATTGCCCAAAGCTCAAACGATAGCTTTGGATATCCAGCCTCTTTTAGAAGTTGCTTGGCTTTTTCAGGATTGTACTTGAATTTTTTGATGTTTGGATTATAACTCCACATTGTAGGAGGTATCGGAGAGTATGCAGGCTTACCAAAACCAGCATAGATAGCTTTTACTATAGCCTCTTTGTTGATAGCGTAGTTTATAGCTCTTCTTACTCTTACATCTCTAAATGGAGCAAATTTTACTTGGTCAAGTGCAAGATAGCCTACATTTAACCCCTCTTGTTTTACAAGTTTTATGTCAGGATTTGCTTCAAGTCCTGCAATCTCTTCAGGATTTGGGAAATCCATAACATGGATAGAGCCGACTTTCAATTCAGCTGCTCTAACTGAAGAGTTGGTGATGACTTTTAAGATAAGCTTTTTGATATAAGGCTTACCATCCCAGTAGTTCTCATTTGCGGTAAATATCATCTTGTCATCTTTAATCCACTTAACCAAAACAAAAGGACCGGTTCCAACAGGGTATCTAGCAAGTCTGTCTGCTTTGCCCTCTTTTAATAAATCCATAGCATAAGTTTTTGAGAGTATAGAAGCAAAGTCCATAGCCATATTTGATAAAAATGGAGCTTCCGGCTTCTTGAGAGTAATCTTTACAGTATATTTGTCAACTTTGATAACATCTTTTACGATTTTGTCCATGTCCATGGCGCCCCAATATTTGAAAGAACCGCCTATTTTGTTGTAAGGGTTGCTTTTGTCAAACTGTCTTTTGATTGAGAAAAGAACATCGTCTGCTGTGAATTCATTTCTTTTTTTATAGTATTTTGTAGGGTGAAAATATACTCCTTTTCTTAAATGAAACACATACTCCAGGCCATCTTTTGAAACATCCCAGGATGTTGCAAGTCCCGGTTCCATAATAGTTGTTCCATTTTTAAATTGAACCAGGGTATTATATACCTGTGTTGAAGCGTAGAAGCTTTCTCCATCTGTAACATGCGCAGGATCAATTGCGACTGAATCCCCACTTCTTCCAAAAACCAATACGCCACCATACTTTGGTGCAGCATACATTAAAGTTGTTGCGAACAACAAAGCTGTCATGAGTAGTTTTCTCATATTTTACCTCCAATTTATTTTTTTGTTCCATGTTAATTGTACCACAGTTTCAAAGTTTTGTCCTTAAAAAAAAGTAAAATATTTATTTTTTGATATAATTTCATCTAATATATAAAAAAAGTGAGTAGAAACGAAATGTTTATTAAAAAAATGGCTGTAAAAGTCACTAAAGTACCACTCATAAAACCCTTCAGAACGGCTCTAAGAAGCGTAAGTGAGCTTGAAGCTATAATTCTAACCATAGAAACACAAAGTGGTCTTATAGGATATGGTGAAACAGCTCCGACTTTTGCAGTTACAGGTGATTCCAAAGAGTCGATAGTGAAAGCTTTACATATAATACAGAAGCAGATAAAAGGTAAATCTATAGAGAATTTTAGTGAACTCACAGATATAGTTTACAATTCAATAGAAAAAAATTTTAGTGCAAAATCAGCAGTTGAGATAGCGCTGTATGACCTTCTTGCCCAAAGTTTTAAAACCCCTCTGTATAAGTTATTAGGAGGCAGTAAGAAAGATTTTAAAACCGGAATTACAATAAGTCTAAATGATATAGATACTATGATATCAGACTCTATAGAGGCACAAAACAGAGGTTTTAAATCTTTAAAGATAAAATTGGGTGACAATCACAAAGAAGATATACAGAGGATAATCTGTATAAAAAATGCTCTACATGCAGAGACTTTATTAAAGCTTGATGCAAATCAAGGGTGGAGCAAAGAGGAGTGTGTAGAATTTTTAAACAGTATGGAAAAAAATCAAATTCCGATTGAAATGATAGAACAACCCGTAAAAAAAGAGGATATAGAGGGATTAATATACATAAAAGAGCGAACCTCTATACCGATACTGGCTGATGAGAGTGTTTTTTCTCCGCTTGATGCAATCAATATTTTGGAGAAAAAAGCAGTTGATTTTGTCAATATAAAGCTAGATAAATGTGGCGGCATTAAAAAAGCTCTTTTGATAGCAGATATATGTGAACTTTATGGTGTAAAGTGCATGATAGGTTGTATGCTAGAAGGTCCTATAAGTGTCGGTGCAGCTGTACATGTAGCAAGTGCCAGGAGTGATACGATAACTATGCTTGATCTTGATGCTCCCATTTTATGTAAATCTTCGTTTGTTGCAGGAGGAGTGAAGTTTGACGGAGCAAATATAGAGTTAAGGGATGATTTTGGTTTGGGAATTAAAAAACTTGTTACGATATAAGGATACACCATAAACTTTATGAGTTTAATGGTCCAAAAATGATGTGGTTTCATCGAGATATCTATCTAATCCTTTGAAGCTATGGTTTCCATCCTCTTAATAATCATTTTTGGCCCCTTGCAAAAGTCAATTTTTTATTTTTTATATCAAAATAATTTTTATTTCTACAATTTTTGTATATTTTAAATCAATAAAGAGTATAATAAGTGTTATATTTTTATATTTATTTAAGGAAGATAATTTGAAGGAAGAGGTACTGGGAAAAGTAATTGATACTTTTAGTGTTGCAAAAGACGGAGGAGGTTTGCCTCGTCCGAGAGTTGAAAAACTTGTTTTGACAGAGGGATATGGCATAGAAAATGACAAATTTGCAGGGGATGAACTTCATAAAACTGTGATGATAATAGGTCTGAAGTCTTATAAGATGGCAAAAGAAAAAGGTAT
The DNA here is from genome assembly GCA_045047115.1 of Sulfurospirillum sp. GTDB lineage: Bacteria > Campylobacterota > Campylobacteria > Campylobacterales > Sulfurospirillaceae > JAADIZ01. Next base: position 34,213 of record JASFYR010000038.1, on the reverse strand, counting down.
AGAGTTAAAGCAGGGAAGTTATGGAGAAAATATACTTTTTGATTTTGACCCGCATCTTTTAAATATCTCTGAAAGACTGCAGATAGGCAAAAGTATCATAGAAATAACAGAAAAGTGCACACTGTGCAATCACCTGAGCGTATTTGGTACAAAACTACCAAAACTTATAAAAAATCATAGAGGACTTTATTGTAAGATCATCAAAAGCGGTGAGATTACAAAAGCTCAAGCCGTTTTAAAAGTATCTGCTTGAATTTCTCAAAATCAGGCAGATGCAATTTTGCATCTCTTTGTTTTTTACCCCACATTGGCTCTGGGTAAAAAGAATCTTCTTTAAATCTTGCCATTACATGTATATGAAGCTCGGGTAGATAGTTGCCAAACATAGCGATATTTATCTTTTTTGGTTTATAGAATTTTATCATCTCTGTTTCAATAAGCAACATTGTTTGAAAAAGTTTTTCTCTTGTTGGCTCATCACAATCACTCAGCTCCTTACATTTTTTTATAGGAAAAATTTTTAGCCAGGGAATCTCCGAATCCTCTTTTTGTATGTAGAGTATTTTATCTTCATATATCATTGTTTTATCTCCTTGGAAGATTATTTATTATAACTGTTTCATATGAAAAAAGCAAAAGAAAAAGTAGGAATTTTTCATGCTGATGCAAAAAAATTGGTGGAGTAATAAGTTAAATTTTTATTTATATTGTTTTGCTATCATATAAGAATTTTAATTTGGTAGAATAGCAATAGCTTTAGGTGGGATATGGTTTGAGAATATTTATTTTATTATGTTTGTTTCTGATGACACTTGAAGCAAATAGTGAAATCTCTTTGCAACTTCAATGGTTTGATCAATTTCAGTTTGCAGGTTACTATATGGCAAAAGAGAAAGGTTATTATAAAGATGTTGGTCTTGATGTAGATATAAAAAAATTCAAGACAGGCATGAATGTTACGCAAGAGGTGATGAATGGCAAAGCAACATTTGGCATAGGCAAAACCTCCTTGTTGACGGACAAAAGCAGGGGAAATGATATACTTCTTATGTCAGCTATTTTACAATCTTCTCCATTGGTTTTAGTAACTAAAAAAACATCCGGAATAAACACTATCGCGGATTTTAAAGATAAAAAAGCCATGCTTGCAGACACTAAAACTTCTGCTGGTATCTTTGCTATGCTATCCTCACAAGGTATAAGCAGAAAAGATATGAAGATATTAAAAAGTAAAAATAAGCTGCAACAGTTTTTAGATAACAAGGTTGATATCATATCGGCATATTTATCAAATGAGGTTCATCTTCTAAGAGAGAGACAAATACCCATAAATGTTTTTAATCCCAGGGATTTTGGGTTTGATTTTTATAGCGATATATTATTTACTTGCAAAAATGAATATGTAAAGAATCCTCGATTGGTTATCAATTTTAACAAAGCTTCACTTAAGGGGTGGGAGTATGCTTTCTCACATATAGGCGAAACTATAAAATTAATAGAAAAAAAATATAACTATTTGCATAAAACAGATTCTGAGCTTTTTTTTGAAGCATTTAAACTAAAAGAGTTGGCGTATAGAGATACAGATAAACTCGGAAAGATAAATATAAACAAACTTAAAGAGATATATAATATCTATAGAATCATGGGATATATTAAAAAACCTCTACATCTAAACAATATGATTTTAAGGGAAGAAAATAACAGTCTTCATTTTAGTAATAAAGAAAAAGCGTGGATTAAAAAACACCCTATTGTAACATACAGCGAGAAAAACTGGAAGCCATTATCCATCATAGAAAATGGTAAAATGAAGGGAGTATTTGGTGATTTTTTGGATTTGGTTTCCAAAAAAAGTGGTTTGAAGTTTAGGTATATACGCTCAAATTCTTGGGATGAAGTGATTCAGAAATTTAAAAATAGAGATATAGATATAATTCCTTCAAGTCCTCAAAATATAAATACAGGCATGGCAAGCAAAGTATATAAAATATATCCTATGGTGATAGTTACCGGAGATAAATATAAATATGTATCGAGTTTAAAGGATTTGATAGGAAAGAGTATAGCTGTGCCAAAATACTACTCAAGTTATGACTATCTCAAGAGAAATTATCCTGGTATAAAATTAATAACAACAAAAAATATAAAAGAGGCTCTATCTTTGGTTGAAGGAGGGAAAGCCGATGCTTTTGTAGGTCACATAGCCACATCAATATACTATATTTCTACTTTGCATTTAGCAAATCTAAAAATTGCCGGAATTGCAAAATTTGAGTTTAAGCACAGTTATTTTGTACAGAAAAAGTATCCCTTGTTGCTTTCGATAATAAACAAAACTCTTTCGTCGATAACACAAAATGAGAAGGCTAAAATATATTCAAAATGGTCAAGTGTCAACAAAAAAAAGGTTAATTATGAAATTATAGTTGAGATTATACTATTTTTTGTTCTTGTTTTGTTGTTTCTTTTGTATAGGAACGGACGCTTAAAGAAACACAACCAAACGATTGGTAAACTCAAAGAGCGTTTGGAGCTGGCACTTTTAGGAAATAAGGACGGTATATGGGATAGAAATTATATAGAAGATACTCTTTATGTCTCTCCTCGCTGGAAGGAGATGTTGGGATACAGAGATGATGAGTTGAAGAACGAGACAGATGCATGGAGAAAGAGGGTTCATCCTGATGATTTAAAAAAAGCATTGCAGGATATTGAAGATCACATTAGCGGAAAGAGTGAGTTCTATGAAAATGTTCATAGGCTAAGGCATAAAAACGGAAATTGGATTTGGGTGCTTGACAGGGGTAAAAAGATAGTAGATGCAAGTGGAAAGATTATCAGGATGATTGGCACACAAACAGATATCACAAAAGAGAAAGAGCTGCATATAAAGCTTAAATACCAACAGCAAATTTTAGAGCAGATTCATGACTGTGTAATTTTGACTGATTTGCAAGGTTATATTATGAGTTGGAACAGAGGTGCACAACTTCTTTTTGGGCATAGTAGCGATGAAATCATAGGAAAGCACGCAGGACTTTTATATGGAGATGAAAATATAAATACAGTAAAAAGATTTGTAAAAATACTACAGAAGCGAAAAAAGTTCGATATGGAATTAGAGTTGTTTAAGAACTCTAAGGAGAAGATATTTGCTGAAAATACTGTGACAATCTTTAGAGATGAAAAAGGAAAAGCGATAGGCATAGTCGGGTATATAAAAGATATAACCAGAAGAAAAAAGGTTGAGATTGAACTCAAGAAGCAAGAAGAGACATTGTGGTATCAGGCTAATTATGATTTATTGACAGGTTTGCCAAATAGGGCTCTTTTTAAAGATAGAATTATGCAGAGCATTAAGACTTCAAAAAGGCATAAGAGTAAATTTGCACTTCTGTTTTTAGATCTGGATAGATTTAAGCAAATCAACGATTCACTGGGGCACGAAGTGGGCGATATGATTTTGAAAGAGGTTGGCAATATCATAAAATTCTCACTGAGAAGCGAAGATACACTAGTAAGATTGGGAGGAGATGAGTTTGTTATTATCACAGGCAGTTTAACTGATACTAAAAATATGAAAGTTATAGCCCAAAAGATAATCAACTCTCTAAAAGACCCTATTATGATTGACAAATACAAGCTGTATATTTCGGTTAGTATAGGTATTAGTCTATTTCCAGATGATAGTACAGATGCACATAATCTGCTAAAATATGCTGATTCTGCAATGTATAAAGCCAAAGATGAGGGGAGAAATAACTATCAGTTTTATTCCCAAGAGATGACAAAACAAGTTTTTGAAAGAGTTGCATTAGAGACTCAACTGCGATCAGCTATAAAAAATAGAGAGTTTGTTGTATATTATCAACCCCAAGTCGATGCTGTGAGTAAAAATATTATAGGCATGGAGGGTCTTGTTAGATGGATTCATCCTAAAAAAGGGTTGATTTCTCCTGCTGATTTTATTCCTATAGCTGCAGATATGGGAATGATAGCAGATATAGATCAGTTTGTCATGAACGAAGCTATGAGCCAAGTTAAAGAGTGGCGAACAAAAGGGTTGGACCCGGGGATATTGGCTCTTAATCTTTCCATGGGGTATCTTGAAAATAAAAATTTTATCCAAAATATTCAAACTAATATGTCTCAAAATAGTTTACAATCCAAGTATTTAGAGCTGGAAGTTACAGAAAGCAAGGTTATGAAAAAACCTAAAGAGATGATAGAAAAGCTTAAGAAATTAAATGATATGAGTATAAAAATAGCTATAGATGACTTTGGCACAGGGTATTCTTCTTTGTCTTATTTAAAAAAATTGCCTATTGATAAGTTGAAAATTGATAAATCTTTTGTTGATTATATTCCAAACAGTGAAGATGACTCTGCTATAGTAAAAGCAATTATAGCACTTGCCCAAAGTCTAAATTTAGATTTGATTGCGGAAGGAGTTGAAACAACAGAACAAAAGAATTTTTTAATTAAAAACGGATGCATAAATATTCAGGGATATTACTACAGCAGACCTTTATGTTCTGAGGATATGGAAAAATTACTCTTGAACGGTTTTGGATGAGTATAGTTTTGTTACACTTTGAAAGTAATACAATAATAAGTAGAATTTATCATCTGTTTTTATCAAATTAAAATAAAACTTTGGCTAAAATAATCCAAAATTCAATACAAAGAGTTACAATGGAAGAGTTAAAAAGAACAGTCCTTTTTGATAAACACAAAGAGTTAAAGGCTAGAAATGTCGGTTTTTGTGGTTGGGAAATGCCTGTTCAATACACTGGAGTTATCAAAGAGCATAATGCTTGCAGAAATGCTGCGGCTCTATTTGATATCTCACATATGGGAGAGTTTTTTTATGAAGGCGATATCGCAAACAGTGGTATCAACAATGCTTGTACTACTGATTTTGTAAAGCTTCCGATTGGCAAGTGTAAGTACGGTTTTTTGCTAAATGAAAAAGGTGGTGTTATAGATGATCTTATAGTCTATAAACTTGATGAGACCCATTTGATGTTTGTGGTAAATGCAGCTAGAATCGATATAGATTTTAAACAGATAAAATCACACATAAAAAACGGTAGATTTGAAAATAGATCAGACGAGACCTCAAAGATAGATATACAGGGGCCAAATTCCAAAGAGATACTCCAAAAAATTGTCTCATTTGATTTGGGTGAGCTTAAATTTTTTGGTTTCAAACAGACTACGCTATTGGATGCTCCGGCAATCGTAAGTCGAACTGGATATACGGGTGAACTTGGATATGAGCTATATATAGGCAATGAGACAGCAGTAAAACTATGGGATAAGCTTATAGAGCTGGGAGCAGTTCCGGCAGGACTTGGTGCTAGGGATGTACTGAGGCTAGAAAAAGGATATAGTCTATATGGACACGAACTAAATGAAGGGACAACTCCTGCTGAGGCAGGAATTGATATGTTTGTTCAGTATGATAGCCATGATTTTACGGGCAAAGAGGCACTTTTAAAACAAAAAAAGAATGGAATTTCTAAAAAAATCATAGCCTTTACTACCAACTCCAAAAGATCACCCAGAGAAGGTTTTGAGATTTATCAAGATGGACAAAAGATAGGATATGTTACAAGTGGAACATACTCTCCATCGATACAAAATGGCATAGGCTTGGGTTTTGTGGATACAAAAGTATATGACAAAGATGTGGATTTAGAGCTAAGAACAGGCAGGGGAAGTATGCCTATATATAGAGCAAAACTTCCATTTTTAAAGTAATTTTCGGTGACAGCCGAAGCTTTAGTTTAATGAATTTAGTCCAAATTATTTTGGACTAAAGAAAAACAGTTAGATGGTAAATTCTTCACAAGGTGAAAGCTTTTAGTGAGAGGAATTTTTAATGGGCTTTGCCCATAAAAAAGGAGAAATTAAATGAAAAGATATACAAATGAACATGAATGGGCAGAGTTGGATGGTGATATAGCAACAGTTGGCTTATCAAAGTATGCGATAGATCAACTAGGAGATATAACTTTTATAGAACTTCCTGAAGTGGGACAAAGCGGCAATAAAGGTGATGGTGTAGCGTTTATCGAGTCGGTAAAGGCAGCTAGTGATATATATTTTCCGCTTAGTGGTGAAGTTGTTGAGTTAAATTTTGATTTAGAGGATAAGCCTGAGCTTTTAAACGAAGATGCAAAAGGCACTTGGATTTTGAAGATAAAAGTTAAGGATGCAAGTGAGTTTGAAACTTTGATGAATGAAGAGGCATACCTCTCTTTTGTAGAAACTCTTTAAGAAGATTTTTATGCCATATACCCCACATACAAAAGATGATGTGAGCCGTATGCTCGCACAAATCGGTATAGAAAATGAGAGTGAACTTTTCGCATCGATTCCACAAAATCTTAGAGCCAAAAGTTTTAATTTGCAAGAGGGACTCAGTGAATTTGAAGTTTATGAAAATTTCAAAGAGATGGCTGATAAAAATGACACTTCAAAAATCTGTTTTTTAGGCGGTGGCTACTATGATCATATCATCCCATCAGCAGTCGATGCTCTAAGCGGAAGAAGCGAGTTCTATACAGCTTATACACCATATCAAGCTGAAGCCAGCCAAGGAACACTTCAGGCACTCTATGAGTATCAAAGTTTGATTTGTGAGCTGAGCGGCATGGAGGTGACAAATGCCTCTATGTATGATGGTGGCTCAGCTATGGCAGAAGCTGCTTTGATGGCTATAAGAATCACAAAAAGAGATAAAATCATCATAGACAGCGGTGTAAATCCGATATATACAAAGATTGTAAAAACATATCTGGCTTATCATGATATAGAAGTGGTTATGATGCCAACAAAGAGTGATAAAACAGATATTGATGAGTTGAAAAAACTGATAGACGACAAAACAGCCGGATATATCTTCCAAAACCCAAACTTCTTTGGCTCAATCGATGATTACACACAGATAATCAAAGCTCTACATGTAAACAAATCTCTTGCTATTATGAGTGCATATCCAGTGTCTCTGGGGCTTTTGAAGACTCCGGGTGAACTAGATGCTGATATATACTGCGGTGATGGACAAAGTCTGGGTAACTATCTAGGATTTGGAGGTCCAAGTTTTGGGATACTTGCGACCAAACAAAAGTATGTGAGAAATCTACCGGGCAGAATCGTAGGGCTTACAAATGATAGAAATGGCAAGAGAGCCTATGTATTGACTCTTCAGGCAAGAGAACAGCACATAAGAAGGCAAAAAGCGACTTCAAATATATGTAGCAACCAAAACCTAATGACTCTAAGAGCGACTATATTTATATCGCTTTTGGGGAAAGAGGGCTTTAAAAAATTAGCTATACAAAACTACAATAATGCACAATATCTCAAAACTGAGTTAAGCAAACTGAAAAGTATTAAGATTTTCAATCAACTCTCCACTTTTAATGAGTTTGTAGTGCAGTTGCCGATAAATTGTGATAAATTTCTAGACAAGATGGCTCAAAAAGGCTTTTTTGCAGGTTTAAAACTCGATAATTTATATAGTGGTTTTGAAAACAGAGTGCTTATTAGTGTGACTGAAAAGAGGACAAAAGCTCAGATGGATAACTTTGTTACCAGCGTAAAGGAGATATTATGAGTGCTACTGTGTTTGAAAAATCACATACTGGAAGAAACGGCATATCTTTACCGAAGCAGCAGGTTGATGATGCTCCTGTACTTGAAAATTCACTTCTTAGACAAGAGAGTGCAAAACTGCCCGAACTTAGCGAATTTGATGTTGTAAGGCACTTTACAAATCTCTCAAAAAAGAATTTTTCTATAGATTCAAATTTTTATCCGCTTGGAAGTTGTACAATGAAGTATAATCCAAAAATAGAAGAGAGAGTGGGGGCGCTTGATGGTTTTGCAAATCTACATCCCCACCATATTACAAACAACAAAACGGAGTTTATGCAGGGCTCGCTTGAGAGCTTGAAGATTCTAGAAGATGATTTAAAAGAGATAACAGGAATGGATACTTTTACTTTAACTCCAGAAGCAGGAGCTCATGGAGAGATGACAGGAATTATGCTAATAGGAGCCTATCATAAAAAAAGAGGAAACAAAAAGAGATATGTCATAGTCCCTGACTCTTCACACGGTACAAATCCGGCAACTGCTGCTATGGTTGATTTTGAAGTCATCACAGTTAAATCAAATGCAAATGGTGCTATGGATGTAGAGGAGTTTAAAAAAGTCATAAGCGATGAGGTGGCTGCGGTGATGATGACAGTACCAAACACAGTAGGACTCTTCAATCCCGGCATAAAAGAGATTTGCGACATTGCCCATGAGCATGATGCTTTGATGTATTATGATGGTGCTAATTTAAATGCCATATTAGGACTAATTCGTCCCGGAGATATAGGATTTGATGTAGTGCATTTAAATTTACACAAGACTTTTGCAACACCTCACGGTGGTGGAGGTCCGGGTGCGGGACCTGTTGGAGTAAAAGAGCATCTGGTAGAGTTTTTACCGGAACTTATGGTTGGATACGAGAAAGAAAACGGGTATTTTCTAAAGAAACCAAGCACGGATACCATAGGCAGAGTTTCGCCGTTTTTTGGCAACTTTATGGTATCTTTGAAAGCTTTGGTTTATATGCAGACTTTAGGAAGAGAGGGCATGATAAATGTAAGTAAAAAAGCGGTTTTAAATGCAAATTATGTATTTTCAAAATTAAAAGATTATCTGGATGTACCTTATGATACATATTGCATGCATGAGTGCGTTTTGAGTGCAGAATCACTTTATAAAAAATACCATGTAAGCACCCTCGATATCGCCAAGTATCTTTTGGATTTTGGACTTCATGCGCCAACTATCTACTTTCCGTTGATAGTTCATGAAGCTATCATGATAGAGCCGAGCGAGACTGAAAATATAGACTCTATTGACTATTTTTGTCAAAAAGTCATAGATGCGGTTGAGTTGGCCAAAAGTAATCCCGAAGCATTTAAAGAGTTTCCTAAAACTTTGTCTATCAGCAGAGCAGATGAGACAAAAGCCGCAAGACAGTTAAATATAAGATGGCAACAGAGTTAGCCACAAAAGAGTGGAGATTTATCGACTCGCCAAAGCTTAGTGCAAAAGAAAATATGGCGTTAGATGAATCTCTCTTGCTCTCTTGCAATAACCAGCCAATCTTCAGACTATACACATGGAATAAAAACTGTTTTACGATAGGAAGATTCCAAAAGATAGAGGCTATACAAGAGTGGAAACGATATGGTGATGAGTGGACGAAGAGAATCACAGGAGGTGGCTTACTATTGCATGGTTTTGATGTCTCTTATACCATAATTTTACCTACGCAGATGTTAGGGAAAAGAAGTGTAAAAGAGAGCTATGAGTACCTTTGTGGATTTTTATTTAACTTTTACAAAGAACTTGATTTAAAACCTGCTTGGGCAAAAGATGTATTTAAAGAGCAACTCTCCCACAGTCCCTTCTGTCAGGAGGGCTTTGAACCATATGACATCATAGTCAACGGCAAAAAGATAGGCGGAAATGCCCAAAAAAGAACAAAAGATCTGATACTCCAGCACGGCTCAATCCCCCTAAAAAAAGATGAAAGAGAACATGCCGGATACTCTTTGGAAGAGTTTGGAATAGAGTTGGATGAACAAGAGATCAAGAAGAGATTGATAAAAAGTCTATTAAAAGAATTAAAAGGGAACAGATTGCTTTAATTTCCTTAAATTGATATAGCACAGTTTATGAATCTTTTGTGGTAAAACTATATAAAGGATAAAGATGCAAATACTACTGATTATTGGTTTGATATTTGTACTTGGCTCTTTTATGAAAGTGTTTGTACAAAATCTTGGAATTTTAAGTGTTGTTGGGTACCTGATACTTGGTGTTATTGTTGGTCCCAACGGTCTTAATCTTGTTCCAAAAGAGTTTATTCAAGGTAGCAGTTTTATAATCGACTTATCTTTATCGCTTATTTCTGTTTTAGTTGGGGCAAACTTAAGATATGATATCTTGAAAAATATGTTAAAACAAATTTTTACAATCTCATTTTTTGAAGCCATCTTCACCTTTTTGTTTATAAGTATCTCTTTTTATGCAATGTTTGATCTTTTAAACTTTAGTTTTAATAACGAGTATCGCATAATAACATCTATCCTTTTTGGTGGACTTGCAACTGCAACTGCCCCGGCTACGATACTTGCAGTTAGCCATGAGATAAAAGCAAAAGGAAAATTTAACTCATTTTTACTCGGAATTGTAGCGATGGATAATGCTTTTGCACTTATATTTTTCAGCTTTATTGTTATAATTTCTAAAACATTTATAGACTCCAGTTCTATAAATGCTCATCTGTTTATCAATATAATAAAAACTGTGATATTTTCTGTTGTCGTGGGCATTGCAGGTGCTGTTATTTCAGAGATTATCGATAGAGTTTTTAAAAGAAATCAGGGAGTGAAGACAACTTCTACTCTTGGAATGATATTTATAACTTTTAGTGTTAGTCAGTATTTCTCTTTGGAGCCCTTGTTGTCATCACTTGTAATGGGAATTATAGCTTCTAATCTATCAAAAAATTTTTTCCTTGTAAAAAAAGAGTTTGATAATCATCTTAAAGACATCATTTTTTTACTGTTTTTTACAATCTCGGCGATGCATTTAAATATCTCATTTTTAACTCAAATGCCATTGGCAATTATTCTCTATGTGGTATTTAGAATAATTGGTAAAATTGTTGGAGTTTGGGTTGGCTCAAAGCTCTCAAATGCCGATGACAATATCGGTAAGCATCTTGGTTTCGCACTTTTTCCACAAGCCGGCATAGCAATCGGATTAGCACTCTCTTTGCAAGACATGACCGATTTTGAGACAGTTGCTCCGATAATCCTAAATATCATCATCGCAACAACCATAATCCACGAACTAATTGGTCCGTTTTTAACAAAATCAATCCTAATAAAATACTGCAAATATACAAAAAGAAAATAAAAACTAAAGTTTTAATGATTTTATATAAAACAAGAGAATTAGCACAAAAAACATAGATAAATGGATTTGATTTTTAAACTGTTACCAATAGTAGCAGTTTAAAAATTTATTTTCCCAAGCTTAAATATAAAAAATCCCTAAACAGCCTGTTTTATCAAGTAAGATATTTTAAGAATGTTACATTATGACAAATATTATGAAACTTGAACCATTAATTTAAGTTAATTTTAAATGGGGGGGGTATAATCAAATATTAAATATAGTTTAAAATACTAAATAATTTAAATAAAGGACATATAGTGGGATTATTTGGCGAAAACAACTATCAAAATACGAATAAAAAAGTTATCGACGAAAATAAAAGATTAACTAAAGAAAATAGTGAACTTATAGATCAAGTAAATAATCTTAAACTTGAGATAAAATTACTAAAAAACTCTAAAAGTGATGATGATTCAAAAAAATTAATGAAAATGCAAAATTTTCACCTTAAAAACAATATTGTTGATATTCAGTCTAATATGGCTGAGTCAGTATCTATTTCTAAAAAGAGTATCGATAAAGCAAAAAATCTTGTAGAAAGCCTTGCAAATGTTTCACAACAAACTTCTGAAATTGTTAATATACTCGATAATTTAAATGCATTATCCAAAAGTTCTCAAATCACTGTGACAGGTCTTTCGGAAAGAACAAATGATGTTACAAATATTCTTGTGCTTATCAAAGATATTTCAAGTCAAACAAACCTTTTAGCATTGAATGCTGCAATTGAGGCGGCTCGTGCTGGTGAACATGGTCGTGGATTTGCCGTTGTTGCGGACGAAGTTAGAAAATTAGCGGACAGAACAGACAAGGCAGTAAGCGAAGTAAACATTTCACTACAATCGATGAAGCAGGATGTAGATAGTATTTCAGAACAATTTATTGAAATTCAAACTAAGATAGATAATTCAAATGATAAAATTGTACAATTAAATTCAAATTTAGAAAATGATGCAAATAAAATTGGCGAATCATATAAAACAATAAATTTTACTACGGATCGCGTATTTATGTCGCTTGCAAAACTTGATCATATTTTATGGAAAGTTAACACTTATTACTCGGCAATTACAAAAAAAGAGCAATTCAAATTTGTTGATTATCATAGCTGTAGACTTGGCAAATGGTACTATGAAGGTGATGGAAAAGAGAGCTTTTCTCAAACTGAATATTATAATTTACTAGAAAAACCCCATGCTGTTGTACACGATGGCATACATAAAGTATTTGATTTTATAACTCAGGAAAATCCTAATTTTAATGAACTGATATCAGCATTTCAAGAGATGGAAGATGGAAGTGATAAAATTTTCTCCATATTGGATCAAATATTACAGGACAAAAATTATTAAAATTTTCTAGCTGTATGAAGGTGCTTATAATTCTATAGCTTTATTTTATACCACTTATCGAAAGGGAGTGAAGTGTTTAAACATACTTGCAATATGACAAATAAAGAGTCATATATCCGTGCAATTATTGCCGCTACATTGATGTTATATGCTTTTTTTATACACTCTTTTTTACTTGGAACTGTTGCTGTTGTCATTTTTTATACTGCTTATACAAAATTTTGCTTTATTTATTATTTTTTTCAAATAAATAATAAAATTAGTATGCAAAATTATTACGCCTCTCTTTTGCCGAAATACAGAAAAAATCCTACATTTATATTTGATAAAAATGATAAAATTGTTTTTGAAAATGGGTCTGCTCTTGCTAAATTACCTGAAATAGACAGTCTTTTGGCTTTGAATATACAAAATGCAAAAGATATTATACAAAACAATATATCAGATATCGGTTTTTATGAACATAATGACACAATGTATCAAATTGAATTCAGAGGGATAAAGAGTGAAAACCTATTGCTTATCCACTTCAATGATGTTACGGAATTAGTGCAACTCAAGCAAGAGATTGAAGATACACAAAAAGAGATTATTTATGCTATGGGTGAAATTGGAGAGACTCGCTCAAAAGAGACAGGAAACCATGTAAAACGAGTTGCTCTTTACTCAAAAGAACTTGCTTTATTATATGGCTTATCTTCCAAGGAAGCTGATATTTTACAAATGGCGAGTCCGATGCATGATATTGGAAAAATAGGAATTCCCGATGATATTTTAAATGCTCCTAGGAAATTAACAATAAAGGAGTTTGAAATTATGAAAACACATGCACAGATAGGGTATAATATGCTCAAATACTCAAATAAACCCATATTGAAAACTGCTGCAATCGTAGCTAGGGAACATCATGAAAAATGGGATGGTTCCGGATATCCTAGAGGTTTAAGTGGCAAAAATATTCATATATATGGTCGCATTACTGCAGTAGCGGATGTCTTTGATGCACTTGGAAGTGAAAGAGTTTACAAAAAGGCTTGGAAATCAGAAAAAATTCTTAGCTTCTTAGAAGAACAAAGTGGTAAACATTTTGATCCGCAACTTGTAGATCTTTTTTTGAATAATCTCGATATATTTGCAACTATTCAAAATAAATATAAAGATATATAAGTTCAAGGGATAGTTACCTAATTATTTCACAATTACATCTATTGGGGATCAGGGTTTGACTTTTGACTTTTTATCATTTAAGGGTTTTCCAGGCTTCACCGATAGACTGCAGACGCATAGAAATAGAGTCTAGCTTTATCATTCCATCTTTATCATACATGAAGTCATCACTACTATTAATACCCTCAAATCTATCTTTTATCATCTCAATACTTTCTAAGATAAAATTTAATAGTTCTTGGTTATTTGCTTTATCCATAAATCACATCTTTTTGAATACTGGAGATTATAACAAGTACAATCTATCTTTGCTAATAAAGGATGCGATACCACATAGGAAAATTAACTTTAGATTGATAAAAATTTTGCTACAATGAATAAAAACAAGAGGGTGTGATATGCAAACAATAAAGGTAAATATTCAAGATAGTTTTTTGCAGGATTTTTTGACATTTGTTGATCACTATAAAGATAAAATACAAATCAAAAATGAAGTTTCTTTTAAAAAAGATGAAAAACTTGTGGATGATCCTTACTTTTACGAGAGACAAAAAGAGCTTTTGGAGATTAGAAAAAATATCAAAAACGGCAAAAGTCAACTAAGTTCTTTTGAAGAGTTTGAACAAAAAACAGATATCTTTGCAAAAAAGCTTGCATCGAAATATGCAGATTAAATTTGACAGTAAATTTGAAACCAACTTCAATATAATCTTTGAATATATCGCCCAAGATAAAATCTCAGCTGCCAATAGATTCAAAAGAGTGTTACTTAAAAAGATAAAAAAGTTATCGCAATTCCCGTATAAATTCAGACAATCGATATATTTTGACGAAGAAAATGTTAGAGACATGATTTTTAAAGGATATACAGTAGTTTTTGAAATTGACTTGGAAGATAATTTTATCATTATTTTAAATATATTTAATAAAAATCAACCACCTATGAAATAACCTTTTATTCGCTAGATTTATCAAACAAAGACTTTTTCCTTTAACATTTTATTGATAATTAAAAATACTTTTTTGCTTGCATCTTCAAAAAGATTTAAGACATGATTTATATCACTCAAACACTCGCCTGTTTTTATGCACTCTAAAGCTTGGTTTGTAGTTCGATGTACCATTTTGTGAGGAAGCTCTAACTCTTTGTAAGCATCAGTATTTCCAAATTTTTCTTTTCCGATAGAGGTGTACCACTTACCCAATCTGCAAGATGTATCATCACTCATCAGTTCATGATTATTATCAAATACATTTTTATATCCCTTAACTTTAAAGAGTATATGGTCTATTTTTGCCAAAGTACCAAATATCTCCAAAGATATTTTATCTGCATCCTCCTCGATAACTGTAGAACTATCGATGAGTTCTGAAAATCCATCTTTGAAATTATTAACATAGTTATTTGAATCATTTGTAATCTTCTCCAAACTCGTACTCTGCTCTAGCATAGTGTTTGCATTTTGTTTTAAAGCATCGATATTGATCTCAACATCTTGAGTTGCTTTTTGTGTTTTTTCTGCTAATTTTCGTACTTCGTCAGCAACAACTGCAAATCTTCTTCCATGTTCTCCTGCCCTTGCTGCTTCTATAGCTGCATTTAGTGCTAGAAGATTTGTTTGGTCTGATATATCTTTTATGAGATTTATTACATCGCTTATTTGAGTAACACCGTTTTGCAAGTCATCTGTCGTTGTCCTAGAGTGGTCTGATGATTGTAGTATTGTTTCCAAAGAATTTAAAAGTAGATCAGCAGTATCATTCAATGAACGCACATCTGATGATGATGTTTTTGTTTTCTCTAATATCTCCTTTGATTTTTGCAAATTTTCTTCGACAGATTTTTACACCTCTTTTATATTGTTTTCACAACCATCAATCAATAAATTAGTTAAGGATGTTTTTAGTTTGTTTTCTTCAAGCACCAGCTGATTTTTATCAAAATCTTTTTTTTGCTCATCTAGTTTACTTTTGAGTTTGCTATTTTCATCTTCAAGAAGGAGAATTTTCTCCTCCAACTCTTCTACTTTACTTGATAATACCTCATGATTTCTTCCAAACATTCCAATATACCACCTTTAAGAAAATATCAAATATATGCTACCCCCTCCGCTTAATCTTTGCATAAGAACTAATAAAGCGAGAGGAAAATCTCTAAAACTACTATCTCCTCCCACTTCTTCTGTTTTTTGGTCTGTTTTTTCTTTGTCCTAGATTGATTGGTTCGGGTTTTATGCTCATATCAGGTTCGTATCCGTCTATCGTTACTTTTTTTATCTTTTGCTTTGTTAGTTTTTCTATTCCTCGCAGATATTCTAACTCATCTACACAAACCAGTGAACTGGCAATTCCACCATTTCCGGCTCTTCCTGTTCTTCCAATCCTATGGATATAGTCTTCGCTGATATTTGGTAATTCAAAATTTACAACATTTGGGAGTTGCTCTATATCGATGCCTCTCGCTGCTATATCAGTTGCCACAAGAACGCTAACGGCTCCTTTTTTAAAATCAGCAAGCGCTTTAGTCCTAGCTCCTTGGCTCTTGTTGCCGTGGATTGCGGCTGAGCTTATACCGTCCATCACAAGTTGTTTGCTTAGACGGTTTGCTCCGTGTTTTGTTCTTGTGAAAACTAGAACTTGCTTCCATTTTTCACTCTTTATGAGATGTGTTAGTAGATCTTGTTTTTTTGTTTTGTCTACAGGGTGTATGATTTGTCGTATATCTTTTGCTGTTGCATTTCTTTTTGCTACTTCTATCAGTATGGGAGCGTTTAGGAGATTGTCAGCTAGTTTTTTTATCTCATTTGAAAATGTCGCTGAAAAAAGCAGGGTTTGCTTTTTCTTAGGCAATATCGCTAAAACTTTTTTTATATCATGTATAAAACCCATATCCAGCATCCTATCGGCTTCATCTAAGATAAGATACTCTACATGTGAGAGGTCCACTGTCCTTTGACTAACATGATCTAATAATCTCCCCGGAGTCGCTACTAGTATATCTAAACCTCCGCGAAGAGTAGAAATCTGAGGATTTATCCCAACCCCTCCAAATACTATGGATGATTTTAAAGGTAGATATTTACCATAAGTTTTTACACTCTCTCCGACTTGTGCGGCTAGCTCCCTTGTTGGTGTAAGGATAAGTGCACGAACTTGTTTGCTGACTCTTTTTTTAGAATTTGTACTAAGCAGTTGTAAGAGAGGGAGAGTAAAACCTGCTGTTTTGCCAGTTCCGGTTTGTGCTCCTGCTAAGACATCTTTGCCTTTAAGTATAACAGGGATAGCTTTTTCCTGGATTGGAGTTGGCTTATCGTAGCCCTCATCTTTTATTGCGCGCAGTATAGGTTTGCTCAAACCCAAAGTTGTAAATGACATTGTTTGCCTTGTGTGAGTACCAAAGGTACTTATAGCTTTCGAAAAGTAAAAACTTTCTCGATCAAAGCTATAAAAATAAGATTGTTAAGTTATCAATTGATTACAGAAACGAAGTCAGTCGTCGATCGAAGATACGCTGAAATTGCTCTAGTATATCATAATTATGATTAACTGTAAACAAAACCTAAAAGAAAACTAGATACAATTATAATATATAAACAAGGATAAAATTTGACTAAAAGAAAGCCTGAGTGGTTACATAAGAAACTGTTTTTTTCACAAAAAAAAGATGTAGAGCAGAAGTTAAAAAGTATCGGGATTCATACTGTTTGTCAAGAGGCTATGTGTCCAAATATCTCGGAGTGTTTTTCTAAAAAAAATGCTACATTTATGATTTTGGGTGATACTTGTACTAGAAAATGCACATTTTGCAACGTAAATAAGGGGAAACCAAATGAGCTTGATTTGGAAGAGCCACAAAAGGTTGCAGATGCTGTAAAAGCTCTTGGGCTTAGGCATGTTGTCATCACGAGTGTGACAAGAGATGACTTGAGCGATGGTGGAGCTGAGATTTTTAGGCGATGTGTTGAAGTTATCAAGAAGACAGATGAGCATATTACGGTTGAACTTTTGATACCCGATTTAAAGAATAATATAAAAGCACTTGAGACTATAGCAAATTGTGGAGCTGAGATTATCGGGCACAATATAGAAACGGTTCCAAGACTCTACGAAGTAAGAAAAGGCGCACACTATAGTCGATCTCTTGAAGTTTTAAAGAGTTTAAAAGAGCTAAATCCGGATATAAAAACAAAAAGTGCTTTGATGCTAGGGCTTGGCGAGAGGGAAGATGAGTTAAAGTCAGTTTTGCAAGATTTAATGGATGCAGGATGTACTCTTTTGACAATGGGACAATATTTAAGACCAAGCAAAGGGCATACAAAAGTAGTCGAATACATAAAGCCGGAAAAATTTGAAGAATATGGAAAGATGGCAAAAGAGATGGGTTTTGAGTTTGTAAAAAGCTCTCCATACACAAGAAGCTCATATATGGCACATGAGTATTTTGAAGGAAAGAAATGATGTATGATGTAGTGGTTATAGGTGGTGGTCCCGGTGGTGAAAAATGTTCTGCTTCTTTGACGAAAGCAGGTAAAAAAGTATGTTTAATAGAAAAAAAAAAGAGTCATATAGGAGGAACCTGTCTAAATGAGGGTTGTATTCCTGCAAAATTATATCTTGAGAGCGTTGGTTGTTTAGGCAAAAAAAAGCACCTTGAGAGTTTAGGCTTTTCTATGAAAGATACAATGTTTGAACTAAATACCCTTAAAGATAAAAAAACCACACTTCTAAATCAAATTAGAAAAGGAGCAACTGCCAGTATCACAAAAGCAGGAGTAGATATACTCTTTGGAGAGGCTAGATTTATCGGTGAAAACAGCGTGCAGGTTGGAGAACAAATCATAAAAGCAGATAAATTTGTTATAGCAACCGGCTCCATTCATAGACCACATCCTCTTTTGGAGATAGATAAGAAACAGATAATTTCAAGCGATGAAGTATTTGAATTAGAAAAAATTCCTGAGTCCATACTAATAGTTGGAGGCGGTGCGATAGGGTGCGAATTTGCTACATTTTTTAACTCTTTAGGTGTCAATGTGCATATAGCAGAATTTACTCCAAATCTAGTCCCTGCCGAAGATGAAGATGTGGCAAAAACGCTAGAGAGAGAGCTAAAAAGAAAAGGCATAAAAGTCACAACAAATGCAAATGTAACAAATTACACCAAAAATGAAAATAGTGTTATGATTGATATGCAAACATCAAGAGGAGCGGTGCAAGATAGTTATGAACTTGTGCTAGTTTCCATAGGAAGAGCTCCAAATACCAAAAATCTTGGACTTAAAAATGCAAACATAAAAAACGATAGAGGTTTTATCATAGTAGATGAAAATCTCACAACAGCCAATCCAAATATCTATGCACTAGGCGATGTGATTCCAACGCCTGCTCTGGCACATATGGCTTACCATGAAGCAAAAGTTGTAGCAAACAATATCTTAAATACCATCAAAAAAGAGCCTTCAAAAACGATACCTTTTGTGACATTTTGCAATCCACAAGTCGCAAGTGTAGGACTAAATGAAAAAACTCTTAAAAAATCAGACATAGATTATGAGGTAAAAAAGCAGTTTTTCAAATCAAGCTCAAAAGCAAAGATAAAAGGTGATGATGGAGGATTTATAAAACTCTTGTGCGAAGAAAACAGTGGAGTTATCCTAGGTGGAGCAATCATAGGGCAAGAAGCAACTGAGCTCATTCATCTTCTCCTGATAGCAGTAAATCAAAGTCTAACAATAGATAATCTAAAAGATATGGTCTTTGCCCATCCGACACTCTCGGAGTCCATAGGGGAGATGCTTCAGTAACTCTCTATTCGACAGTTACTGATTTTGCCAGGTTCCTCGGCATATCAACATCATTCCCTAATCTTATCGAAATTTCCAGTGCAAAAAGTTGAGTGATGACCATCATCTCAAAGAATTCACTCATCGGATGAGTATGAGGTGAAGTTTTTATAAAATCATCTGCCAAGGCAAACTCTTTCGGGCTTATGGCCAGTATAGTAGCATCTCTTGCACTTAACTCTTCGACATTGCTTTTTGTTTTTTCATAAAGCAGAGTTTGAGGCATTAGGGCTACTGTAAAAAGCGTACTATCGGCAAGAGCAATTGGTCCGTGTTTCATCTCGCCTGCTGGATATCCCTCTGCATGAAGATAGCTTATCTCTTTTAATTTAAGTGCACCCTCAAGTGCCAGCGGAAAGAAAATATCTCGGCCTATAAAGAAAAATCCGTGTCCGTGAAGGTATCTCTTGGAGAGTCTATGAAGTTTTTCGTGTATCTCTTCATCTACTTTTAAGACTTCAGGTGCGCCTCGAAGAGCTTTTATCTCTTGCTTATACAGTTCCTCTTTTATGGTGTTTTTATATTTCGCAATATGAAGAGTTAAGAGCCATAGTGTTAGAACCTGTGTGGCAAATGCTTTAGTGCTGGCAACTCCTTTTTCTATCCCGGCTCTTGTGAGTATAGTTGCATCACTGATTCTCACTATCGAAGAGTTGTCAACATTACATATAGCAAGGGTTTTAAGTCCTGCTTTTTTTGCCATCTTTAGAGCCTCTAGTGTGTCGGCTGTCTCACCACTTTGGCTGATGGCTAAAAAAAGAGTTTTTTTATCTAAAAGAGGCTCTTTGTATCTGAATTCACTTGCTATCTCAACAGAACATCTTATCTTTGCAATTCTCTCAAAAAGGTAGCTGGAGGTAAGGGCGGCGTGATAGCTTGTACCACAGGCACAAATCTTAATCTCGTCAATATCATCAAAATCTATACCACTTAACTCTTCAAGATAGACATTTTCATCTTTGATTCTACCCATAAGAGTTTCGCTTGCTACTGCTGATTGTTCGTATATCTCTTTTTCCATGAAAAATCTAAAGCCGTCTTTTTGAGCATAAATCTTGCTTGTGCTTAGGAGTTTGAAGTTTGGCTCAAGTTTTATAGAATCTTTATATATCTCAATCTCTTCTTTGTTCATCCATCCGTAAGTTCCATCTTCTAAATAGACAACTTCATCAGCAAATCCGATTAGTGGAGCATCGCTAGAGCCCAAAAATAGCTCATTTTCACTGTTTTTGCCGATGATTAGAGGCACTGCATTTTTAGCAAAAAATATAGTCTCAGGTTCCATTTTTGTTATGAGTAGTATGGCATAAGCACCTTTTAAAGACTCTACCATTTTTTGAAATGCTTCTTTTGGTGTTAAATTTTGAGATATAAATTTTTCAAAAAGATGTACTATTACTTCACTGTCAGTTTGACTCAAAAAAACCACTCCACCACTTTGAAGCTCTTTTTTTATCTCCATATAGTTTTCTATTATGCCATTGTGTATCACAAAAGAGTAATCTCCCCAGTGAGGATGGGCATTTATCTCAGTTGGTTTTCCATGTGTTGCCCATCTCGTGTGAGCGATACCCAGACCAAATCCGATAGAGCGAAAATCTTTGGTTTTTTCTATAAGGTTGTCAAGTTTTCCACTGGCTTTAAAATAGTTTATTTCACTTTGATGAAGCACGGCTATACCGGCACTGTCATAACCTCTGTACTCCAACTCTTTTAACCCGTTTAGTAAAAATTCTCTCTTCTCTCTTTTGCCTATATATCCTACTATTCCGCACATGTTAAGCCCTCTAGTATTTTATTCTTATTTTCGCATAAGTATAGTGTTTTTTCGATTAAAATAAGGTTTCTCGTTCTTCTTTTTATGGTCTGAATTTTTGCCATCACTATATCTATATCCTCTTCATCAAATTTGCTCATTACATATGCCATCAATCCTTTTTGATCTTTTGTGTGTATATTCATCTGTGCATATGTCATGGAGTGTTCACAGTTAAGCTCTATCTCATCTTTGAGTATGACAGGCTTTATAAGTTTTGTCTTTTTACTCATATCAAATGAGCTTTTTATCAACTCTTCTATATGCGATACATCATCACCATATACGTCCTCATTAAACTCCAGTTTAAAGTACTTTTTCTCATCAAACAGTTTGTATATTTCCATATTTACGAGATTCAAGAAGCCCAGTTTTCCAAGCAAATAACCAATGTTAAATTCATTATTTCTTATAACCTCTATCTTTAGATATGGTTTTGTCTCTATCTTGTATGTAAAAGTCTCTGTCTCAAAAGCTAGTTTTGAGATCTTTATGATTTGTTCCGATTTGTGTTTTATAAAAAAGAAATTAGAGCTGATATTTAGAGTTTTTCTCTGCAAAATAGGTGGAAATTGTTTAAATTCTTCCTTTTTCTTTAAAAACTTTTCTCTTCTTAGGCGACTGCTTACTTCATCAATGAGTTTTGGTTTTTCAAAGACTCTTAGAGACCTGATATATAACTCTTTTAGGAGGTTTGCGCTAAAGTTGGAGTAAACTCCTCTGCCTACCCCGTTTACATCTGTGTAGGTTAGGATATAGAGCATATTTAGGATATTTATATCTTTGAGTTTTGAGACAAAAGAGAGAACAATTCTTTCATTATATATATCTTCTCTGCTTGCAGTATTGTTCATTAGGGTATGAATCCTAACAAGTGTTGTTCCGTCTAAAATGGCATCTTTGCTGAATTCGAGTTTTTTTGCATATACTCTAAATATCTTTGCCCCTAAATCACAGTGGTTTCCGCGTCGCCCTTTGCCTATATCGTGAAAAAAGATGACAAGTCTCAGAAGTGCTTTGTATTCTAAAGAGAGTTTACTAAATAAAGAGCTTATGAATTCATCTTTTATATTTTCAAGATGCCAGATGCATCTGATAGTATGTTTATCGACAGGATATTGGTGGTAACCATCAAATTGGGCTAAAAATTTTACACTTTTAAAAGGTTTTGCGAGTTGCGAGAGCAGTGATGCAGTGTCGAGTGTTCTAAAAATTTCATATATCTTCTCTTTGTAGAGTATTTTTTTGAAGAGTTTATATGTTTTAATGCTGTTGTGAGTGTTGAACGAACAGTAGCGTATAAAATTTACATAACTTATATCAAACTTTACACCATCAAAGCTTAATCTGTCTATCTGATCTAGCACTTCATCCAAGCTGATTGCTCTTTTTTTGAAAGATGAGTAAACAACGCCATCGCAGATAAAAATCTGAGGCTCAACTCTGGCATTTTTAAGCTCGGAAAATCTACCTATATCTGCCAGAAGAGGAGCAGTTACCTTTTTTATAAAGATTCTACTTGTTGTGTTCAAGGTATTCATAGATTGTAGAGTTTTATGGGAGAGTTGCATCTGTGCACTCTTTAAGACTTTATCTTTGAACCCTAATTTTTTTGCCACATCAGGAACGAATTCTAGATTTAGAGTGTCTTGCTTTTTCTTGGCACTCAAATGTGTTGCAGAGCGGATTCTATATAAAAACTCCAGTGCACTTCTAAACTCTTTGTACTCTCTTTCATCAAGTATGAAGTCTGAAAGGTCTTTTAATTTTTCTATACCGTATATAATTTTACAGAGCCAAAACAGAGTATTTGCATCTCTTAAACCGCCCTCACTTTCTTTGATATTTGGCTCCATCTTGATAGAATTCTCTTTTACTCTTTTTTTATAATTTTTCAAAAGAGCAAGGACAGTCTCTCTCTTTTTGAAATTTCTGATTTTCTCCAGCTCTCTTTGTGCCTCTATCCACAGGAGTTTAGATCCACACAAAAATCTTGACTCAAGCATTGCAGTTTTGATGCTCAAGTCCTCATTGCTTGCGCTAAAGAGCTCGTCAACTTTGTGTGTTCGATGTCCTAGCTTCATCCCGGCATCCCATGCTAACATCAAAATATCTTCGATCATAGGTTCTGTATTGTAACCTTTCACATCTTTGTAAACTATCATCAAATCTATATCAGAATAGACACAAAGCTCCTCTCTACCGTAGCTTCCCATAGCAACCAAAGTTATAGGTATAGCATTTACAAAAGGCATATAGTTGCCAAAATATTTTCTTAAGACATACTTGTAGATAATATTCACAAAATTATCCAAAGTTTTAGTATGCTTGACCAGGAAATCTTTACCCTGATTTTGTACAAAAATTTCATCAAGTGAATTTAAATAGCGAGCTATATGCTCCTTGATAACTTTAGAGATTTGAAAATCATCAGCCTTTGTATATATAAGTTCTTCAATTTTTGTTTCAAGTTTCATAGTATGAATAATACAGTAAAAAAGAGTCTTTGTGAAGATATTTTTGTTTAAATTATGCTCTTTAAGTCAAAATATTTTATAATTAGAAAAATTTTTTAAGGAAAAAATATGAATCAAAAGCCTTATCTGCAGTCATATCCAAATTCTGAGGGATATTTTGGAAAATTTGGTGGAGCATTTTTGCCTCCGGAGTTAATCGAGCAGTTTAAAGATATAGAAAAAGCCTATCTGACGATTGGAAATTCTCATAATTTCATCATGGAATTAAGAGACATAAGAAAGCACTACCAGGGACGCCCAACCCCCGTTTACTACGCTAAAAGACTCAGTGAGTATGTGGGTGGCGGAAGAATATATCTAAAAAGAGAGGATCTAAACCACACGGGGGCACATAAGCTAAACCACTGTATGGGTGAGGCTCTTTTAGCAAAATATCTTGGCAAAAAGAAGCTTATAGCCGAGACGGGAGCCGGTCAGCATGGTGTGGCTTTGGCTACCGCTGCGGCGTATTTTGGGCTTGAGTGTGAGATACACATGGGCGAAGTAGATATGGTAAAAGAGCACCCAAATGTCATAAGGATGAAGATGCTAGGAGCCAAAGTGGTGCCTGTCAGCTTTGGTGGCAGAACTTTAAAAGAGGCGGTGGATTCGGCATTTGAAGCATATATGAAAGAGAGCGATACTGCTCTGTATGCCATAGGCTCAGTCGTAGGACCTCACCCGTTTCCAAAGATGGTCAGAGACTTTCAAAGCGTAGTAGGCATAGAGGCAAAAGAGCAGTTTTTTGAGATGACGGGAAATCAACCTGACAATCTAGTGGCTTGTATAGGCGGTGGAAGCAATGCCATGGGACTCTTCTCTGCTTTTATAGAAGATCCATGTGAGATATATGCAGTTGAACCACTAGGAAAAGGCACCAAGCTAGGCGAACATGCCGCAAGTTTGACTTATGGAAAAGAGGGAATTTTGCACGGCTTTAACTCCATAATGCTCCAAAACGAAGACGGCACTCCCGCACCTGTCCACTCAGTAGCCAGCGGACTTGACTATCCGTCAGTAGGGCCTGAGCAAGCATATCTAAATAAAGAGAGACAAAGAACTCACGCTGTGGCGATAGGTGATGATGAAGCTATACAGGCATTTTACGACTTGTGTAAATATGAGGGTATCATACCGGCTCTTGAGAGTGCCCACGCAGTGGCATTTGCCATGAAATTAGCCAAAGAGAAACCGTATGAATCTATCTTGGTAAATTTAAGCGGAAGAGGAGACAAAGATATAGATTTCGTAGAGGAAAATTATCCGCCGGAGAATTACTTATAATTTTTTATTGGTATATAATATTTAATTAGATAGAATATTTCTTTTAAATTATCTATGAAAGTAGTATATGAGTATAATAGAAAAACTTGAAAGCGGGCAGAGGCTAGACTATGATGATGGTTTGGCGCTTTATGAGCTCGACCTTTTTACTCTAGGTAAATACGCAAATGAAAAACGAAAGGCCTTGTATCAAAACAAGGCCTTTTTTAATATAAACAGACATATAAACCCCACAAATATATGCAAAGATATCTGTAAATTTTGTGCCTTTAGCGCAAATAGAAAAAATCCAAATCCATACACTATGACTCACGAAGAGATTTTAAGCGCTCTTGATGAGTCGATCAAGCACAATATCACCGAAGTTCACATCGTATCTGCACACAACAAAGATGCAGGACTTGAGTGGTATATGGGTATATTTAAGAAGATAAAAGAGAGATTTCCAGCTCTACATGTAAAGGCTTTGACGGCTGCTGAGATAAACTTTCTAGCTACTGCAAATGATATGTCCTATGAGCAGATAATCGATATGATGATTCAAAACGGCGTTGACTCTATGCCCGGAGGTGGAGCAGAGATATTTGATGAAAAGGTAAGAGAGTATATCTGCAAAGGAAAAGTGAGCTCCAAGCAGTGGATGGAGATACACGATATTTGGCACAAAAAAGGCAAAAAATCAAATGCAACTATGCTATTTGGACATATAGAGAAGAGGGAGCACAGGATAGACCATATACTAAGACTAAGAGAGCAGCAAGACAAGAGCGGAGGTTTCAACGCTTTTATTCCGCTTGTTTACCAAAGAGACAACAACTATCTACATGTAGAGGATTTTTTAAGCTCGGTCGAGATACTAAAGACTTATGCCATAAGTAGGCTGTTGCTGGATAACATACCGCATATCAAGGCGTATTGGGCGACTTCAACTATAAATCTAGCCCTTATAGCTCAAGAGTTTGGAGCAGATGATTTAGACGGCACTATCGAAAAAGAGTCCGTACAGTCAGCCGCAGGTGCAAAAAGTGCGGGCGGACTGAAACTCCAAGAGTTTTTGGATCTGATAGAGACAAGTGGATATATACCCGTAGAGAGAGACAGTCTCTACAATGAATTAAAAATATACAACTAACAAAAGGAGGGTGTTTTGGGTTTTTTCAAACTAGAAGAACACGGAACAAGTGTAAAGACAGAGTTTACAGCAGGTTTTACAACATTTTTAACGATGATGTATATAGTCCCGGTCAATGCCATAATTATGAGCAAGACGGGTATGCCTATGGGGGCACTTATCACAGCAACCGCTTTGATAACAATCTTTTCAACGGTACTTAACGGTTTTTGGGCAAACACTCCGATAGCCATGAGTGTCGGTATGGGCTTAAACGCATACTTTACATTTGGTTTAGTGCTTGGCATGAAGATACCTTGGCAGAGTGCATTGGGAATCGTATTTATCTCTGGTATCCTCTTTTTGGTACTCTCTTTTACCAAATTTAGAGTTTGGGTGATGCAGAGTGTGCCTTATGATTTGAGACGTGCCATCAGTGCTGGTATCGGCGCATTTATCGCATTTATAGGGCTCAAGCAGATGGGTATTGTTGTGAACAATGACGCTGTTCTTGTCGGACTTGGAAACTTCAAAGACTCTCATCTTCTTATAGGTGTTTTGGGTATGATTTTGGTTTTTGCTTTTTATGCTTGGAGGCTTAAAGGTGCTTTTATCCTAGCTATCCTTTTTACATCTGTTGTAGCATGGGTTTTGGGTATCGCTCCATATCCGACAGAGTTTCTCTCTATGCCGGCTTCCATATCTCCGATTGCTATGCACCTAGATGTTATGTCAGCTCTTAAACTCTCACTTTTGCCTGTAATCATCACATTTTTGATAACAGATATGTTTGACTCCTTGGGAACTTTGGCGGGTGTAGGTTTTCGTGCAGGATTATTTAAAGATGACAGCAAAGAGCTTCAAAAAACACTAGAAGTTGATGCGGCTGCTACAGTTGCTGGCTCACTCCTTGGTCTCTCAACAACTACAAGTTTTATAGAAAGCGCAAGTGGTGTTGAAGAGGGCGGAAGAACAGGACTAACTGCTGTTTTTGCAGGTCTGTTTTTTATACTGACACTCTTTATGATGCCTCTTTTTTCAGCTATACCTGAAAATGCAATTTACCCTGTTTTGGTTATGGTTGGAGTGCTGATGTTTACAGAATTGGCAAATATCAACTTCAAAGATCCGGCTATCGCGATAGCTACATTTTTGATAGTCATCATGATGCCTCTCACCTACTCAATTACAAATGGATTGGCGTTTGGTTTCTTGGCATATCTCTTGATAAAATTACTCAAAAGAGAGTTTGACGATATAAATATAGGTGTTATATCTCTTGGTGTGATAAGCCTCATAGTATTTTTAGTTCACTAAGGAATAGATTTGAAATTTTATAGCTATGAAGAGTTTAAAGTCGATGTAAATCTGCTAGCTCATGAGATAAAACCATACAAACCAGATGTCATACTTGCAATCGCAAGAGGTGGCATGACGCTAGGGCATTTTTTGGCTGAAGCTTTGGAGATGAGAGATCTGTACTCTATAAACTCTATACATTACGAAGAGACCAGAAAGCTAGATACTATAGATATCTTCAATATGCCAGACCTTTCAAAAGCCAAAAAAGTTGTCATAGTAGATGACATCATAGACAGCGGTGAAACCATGATAGAGATAAAAAAGGTCATAAGCGCAAAATACCCTGATCTCGATATAAAAGTAGCAGCAGTATTTTACAAAGACAAAGCTTTGCTACATCCTGATTTCAAGGCGAGAGAAGCTACCGAGTGGATAGAGTTTTTCTGGGATTTTCAGATAGACAACTACAAATAAACACGAGTGGGGGAGAGCTCTTCTCCCTCAACTTTAAGGAAAGAACATATGCTCATCTTGGATGTGTATGATATAAAGAAGATAATTCAAAAAACAGGTTTCAGAGATTTTTTTACTAGATTGATTGAAATTTTAGAGAGTGATTTAAAAAATTGGGATAATTTTGACAAGATTTCAAGAGTTGCAACGCATTTTTCATACGGTGTCTTAGAGCTTATGCCAACAAGTGATGATGAATTTTATGCCTATAAGTATGTTACTGGTCATCCAAGAAATCCAAAATTTAACAAAACAACAGTCATGGCAACAGGTCAACTTTCAACGATAGAGACGGGTGAGCCTGTACTGATTTCAGAGATGACTCTTTTGACAGCACTTAGAACAGCAGCTACATCCGCGATGGCAGGAAAATATCTCGCAAGAAAAGACTCAAAAGTGCTTTGCCTCATAGGCACGGGTGCTCAAAGTGAGTTTCAAAGCTTAGCTTTTGATACACTTTTTGATATGAAAGAGATTAGATACTTTGATGTTGATTCAAAAGCCATGGATAAATTTGAAAAAAATATCAAAAGTTACGGTTTCAACCTCACAAGATGCAAGGATGCAAAAGAGGCGGTAAAGGGTTCCGACATCGTCACGACTATCACGGCAGACAAGAAAAATCAAACCATACTTACAAAAGATATGATTCAAAATGGTATGTTTATCAACGGAGTCGGTGGAGATTGTCCGGGAAAAACCGAGATGAGTAGAGATGTGGTTGAGATGAGTAAAGTTTTTGTTGAGTACCTTCCTCAAACAAAGATAGAAGGAGAGATCCAGCAAGTGAGTGATGATTTCCCTACTACAGAATTGCAAGAAGTGATAAAAGGCAAAAAACCGGGTAGAAAAGATGATGAGGAGATAACACTTTTTGATTCGGTCGGTTTTGCCATAGAAGATTTTTCGGTACTAAAACTTGTATATGAGTTGGCAAAAAAGTATAATGCAGGAAAAGAGTTGGATTTGATACCCAAAATGCAAGATCCAAAAGATCTCTTTGTCTCTTTTAAAGACTAAATTACCATGTCAAATACAAAAATCAGACTCATAGAAGTACCCTCTGACATAGCAGGCGCTAAAAGTGGTGCCAGCATGGGCATAAATGCACTAAAACTCTCTAGCATGCACAATGGTTCAAAATATTTTGAAGAGTTTCCTTCTATCATCATAGAAGATGAAAATCGGGCGGTATATGATGGAACTATATACAAGTGTGCCAAGTATATCGATAAAGTAAGTCTTGTATTGCAAAGAGTAGCAAATGAAGTGAAAAAGATAAAAGAAGATGATCTCTTTCCTATCATCATGGCGGGAGACCACTCCACATGTGCAGGCACTATAGCAGGATTGAAGATGGCATATCCTGATGAGAGGATAGGTGTGGTATATATAGATGCCCATGCTGATTTTCACACGCCTTACACTTCACCATCCGGCAATCTGCATGGTATGCCTCTGGCAATCGCAACAGATATGGACAATACTGTGATGAAGATAAACAATCCAAGTCAAGAAGAGATAGAGTATTGGGAAAAATTAAAAAATCTAGCAGGTGTCAAAAGAGCCATAAACCCGGAAGATATAATCTTCTGTTCACTGCGGGATTATGAGAAAGCAGAAGAGCACATACTCCAAAAGTATGATATAAAAAACTACACAACAAAAGAGATAACATATTTGGGTATTAAAACAGTTGTAGAGGATATTTTTAAAAGACTTTCGCATTGTGACCATATCTATATATCGTTTGATGTTGACAGTATAGATCCACTCTATATACCTGGGACCGGTACACCTTCGAGTGGAGGACTTAGTTTTGAGCAGGCACTTCAGCTAAATATGGAGCTTATAAAAAATTCAAAAGTGTGTTGCTGGGAGAGTGCTGAGATAAATCCTATCTTGGATAAACAAAATATCTCAGGTAAATACTCCTTTGAGATACTGGATCTTGTCACAAAGAGTTTAATAGAAAATTACTAGACTTCTTGCAAAACTATAGTGTGAGGCTCAGACCAACGGGAGGATTTGTCTTCTAAGCTATAGTTTTGCAAGAAGTCTAGTAAAAAACGGTATAATAACACTATCAAAGGATTTTTATATGATTTTAATGATAGATAATCATTGTTTCAACTTGTAACAGTGTGATTTGTCATTAAATGTCAGTAGATTTCAATAGCTCTAAAACCCCTAAAATAGCCTTGACACAGGTGTTCTAATAATCATATAATTTTTCCAAGCAGTAAACCGGTTTCTGCCAATAAATATCATTAAACCTCATTTTGGGGTAGAAATAGGGTAGAAAAATGTCAAGAATAAAATCAAAGTCTCATACGGGAGTCTACAGAGAAAAGTTGTTGGATGGTGATATATCATATTACTATACCTATAAAAATTCGCAGGGTAAAAAGAAATGGGTAAAAGTAGGTAAAAAATCTGAAGGTTATTCAGAAAGAGATGCTGTTGTTCAAAGAAGAGAGACAATGGCAAAAACCTTGATAAACAATGAGCCATTATATATTCAAAAAAATAGGAAAAACAGTGTAACAGTGAGGGAACTTGCTCAAAAATATTTTTCAGAAAAAACTGAGATACGAAATCACAGGGATGCATATCTTAAGTATTGCAATATTATTGATCCTGAGTTTGGTCATCGGGATATATACACGGTTCAAATCAGCGAAATTAGAGATTTTAAAGATAGTTTATCTAAAATATATAGACCTGCTTCAGTAAATTACTATTTAGCACAGCTCAAAGCAATTATAAATTATGCCATTTCAAATGAAGTAATCTTTTGTAATAACCCATCTTCAAGTGTTCCCTTGCTACCACTAGATAATAATAGACAAAGGGTTTTAAATGAAGATGAAATTAAAACACTTTTAACGGCTTTAAAACATAAGCCAAAACCATATCTTTTTGTCTTAATTGCTATTTTAACAGGAGCAAGACCGCAGGCGATTCTAAACTTAAGAAAAAAAGATATAGAAGTGAATTTATCCAGTATGATTTTTATGGCTATGAAAAAAAGACCACCATACAGTGTTGGTGTGCATACAAGACTAAAATCAGCTTTGGTACTTTGTTGTCAGAAAACGGTGCGAATGCATTTGTTATAAAAGACTTGATGAACCATGCCAAGATTGAAACGACAGATCGATATGTAAAAATAAATCAAGCGGTATCAATGCAATATGTTAATAAAATCATAGGAGGTGTATAATGAAAAATAATGCTCATTCACTCATTGATACACATCAATACTCCAAAGATGCGTTAAAACACTTCTATAGGCAATTGTTTGAAACATATTCTGATGAAGAAAAAGTCTTAAAATCAATTTTTTCATTTTTTAGACAGATATTGAGAGAGGATGAAGATGTTAAAAGAATAATTGAAGGAATGGATAAAATAGATGGTATCAAAGCTCAAAAAAGTAAGCTCAAAATTGAAAAAATAGCAGAAACATGGCTCAAAAAAGCATATTTTGAACACCTATTTCACAATTATTCTATAATTAGAGGATACTTTACAAATTTTACAAGGGAGATAATCAAACCTCAATCTCAAGAAGGAAAAGAGAAACTCAAGCGAACAAGTATACATTATTTTGAGAGATATAATGACAAGTATAAGAAAAAACTAAAACGTTGTAGAAGTAATGAACGAGTACTTGAACTGCAAAAAAAATATCCAAAATTAAATATAGTTGATGCTTTTGCATTTGGGCTGATAATAGAAAAATTTGCAACAACAAATGAGGATCTCGAATGGTTTGAAGATATAGTGCAGATATTGACTAAAAAAAGATAGTAAATATATGCTATACTTACATATTAAATCGGTTTAATATAGATTTAGTATGTAAAGGAAAACAGATGCAAAGAGAACTTGAGAAAGAATTAAAAAAATATCCATCAAGAATCATTGAACATATGACTCTTGCTCAAGTACTGTCAAATCTTGGATATAAGAGGATAAACGATAAAATAGTCCAGCTGAAAAACAAAGGGGTAATCACACCCTTAAAAACTGGCTTGTATATTTACAATCCTGTGTATGATGAAGTATTGCTTTCAAAAGAGATTATTGCTAATGTACTTTTAGGACCATCGTATATCTCTTTTGACTATGCTCTTTGGTATCATGGACTTATCCCGGAGAGTGTACATGAGATACAATCGGCTACAACAAAACGCTCCAAATCGTATAATACACCTTTTGGAGTGTTTAGCTATAAACAAACAAAAAAAGAACTTTACAATATTGCCCTTGAGATACATAACTCTAAAGGGGGTAGTTTCATCATAGCATCAAAAGAAAAAGCACTCTGCGACAAAGTTTACTATACAAAAGATATACAGATAAGAAGCAAGAATGCTATGATGGAATTTTTAGAGGATGATTTGCGTCTTGACTTAGATGAGCTAATGGAGTCTGATATTAAAGTATTTCAAGAGTATTATAATATTACAAAATCAAAAAAAATCCAATTACTGCAAAAAATTATAGAGGAATTACAAGTATGAGCATAATAGAACAGATGCTACAAAAATATAACCCACAAAGTCAAAATGAACTGATAAATGCACTCAAAGAGATATTTCAAGAGATTACACTTCTTGGACTCTATCGGGGTGACTTTTTTAAAGAGGCTGTATTTTACGGAGGTACATCTCTGAGAATACTCTACGGACTTGATAGATTTTCAGAAGATTTGGATTTTTCACTTTTACAAAAGAATCCAAAGTTTGATATTGAAAAGTATTTTCCATATATTGTGAGTGAGTTTGAAGCTCTTGGTATCCCTGTATCTTTGAATAAAAAAATAAAAAAAGGAGATGGAAATATAGATTCTGCTTTTTTAAAAAACGATACTGCTATCTATACGCTGGGAATTGAAGCTAAAGGGATAGAGAATATTCACTCTGGTATAAAGCTCAAAATAAAAATAGAAGTTGATACAAACCCACCTCTAAAATTTCAGAGCGAATCAAAAACCTTGTTGCTTCCAATAACCTTTAATGTAAGAAGCATGACTCTTCCAAACCTTTATGCAGGCAAAATGCATGCACTCCTTTTTCGGACATGGAAAAAGAGGGTAAAAGGGAGAGACTGGTTTGATTTTGAATGGTATGTCAAAAAAGGTGTAAAGCTTAACCTTGAGCATCTTGAGCAGAGAATGATTGATAGTGGTGATTTTAGTGGAGATATCTTAACGCAAAAAGAGTTTAGGAAGATGCTTGATAATAAGATAGAAAACTTGAATATTGAACAAGCTATTAATGAAGTGAAACCGTTTGTGAAAGATCAAAGTGTATTTGATTTTTGGTCAAAAGATTATTTTAAACTTTTGGTTTCAAAAGTAGAATATTATTGATTTTATGTATCGATTTTTTTTGATAATTTTTATAAAGTACCTAATATAGGGCTTTATAGATGATGGTTATGGTACGGTTTTTTTCAGCAGGGGACATTTTGGCTGTATATAACGACTAATTAGCTAAATTTGTCCCTTGACAGGGGATATAATCGAGCTATATATGAACGACAGTGAATAGAGGTGGACAAATTATTTTTGTACTTGTGTCCTAAAATTTGAGCAAGTTTAATATGAAAGTGATGAAGAAAGAGATTTTTTAGAGCATACTTTAGAAACTTCATCTCAAGAGATGAAAGAACTTTATGAAGAGTTGAAGCAAAAGTCACAAACAACATTAGTAAAAAGTGAACAGCGATATAGAGAATTAGCAACGAGGGATTCTCTTACAGGCATATTAAATAAATTTGCTTTTCAAGAAGAACTTAACAGAATTATTTCCAATTCAAAAAGAACAAATACAAAATTTGCCTTACTATTTTTGGATTTAGATCATTTCAAGGAAGTAAATGATACGTATGGACATGATATTGGAGATAAGCTACTTCAAGAAGTAACTAATAGAGTTTTACCAAATATAAGAACAGAAGATGTACTCGCTCGTATTGGTGGTGATGAATTTGTTCTTATCTTCACAAACATCAAGAATGATACACTTGAAAAATTAGTAAAAAAAACATTACTCTTTTTAGGAAACCATGGATTATAGAGAATATTAAATTAAATGTCACAACAAGTATTGGTGTTGCCATATTTCCAGACCATACAGATAATGAGATATAATTAATGAAAAAAGCTGATATTGCAATGTATAAATCTAAAGAATTAGGAAGAAACCAGGTTATGTATTTTGATAAATCTTTTTAAATTTGATTTGTGT
>JASFYR010000037.1:0-7397 GCA_045047115.1 Sulfurospirillum sp. | reverse complement strand
TATCACCATAGCTTTGGCTATGGCTCAAAAAAAGTTTTGCACAATCTCACCTCTTTAAAGTCTATTTATGATATATTCCTATATCGCAACAAGTCTATTGTACATTTTATCCCATAACCATTTTCCAACCGTTTGTTAACATATCTTAATGGCTATTGATAAATAACCATAATTTTGATAAAATTGCAACTCCCAAACAACCCTAAAGAAAGAGAAAATTAAATTGGATATAGAATATTACGAAATACTTGAAATCAGTAGAGATGCAGATAGCGGTGCTATAAAAAAAGCATATAGAAAACAGGCGTTAAAGTATCATCCTGATAGAAATCAAGGAGATAAAGAAGCAGAGGAAAAGTTTAAACTTGTCAATGAAGCTTATCAGGTTTTGAGCGATCCACAAAAAAAATCAACTTATGACAGATATGGTAAGTCAGGGTTGGATTCTCAAGGCTTTAGTCACTTCTCTGATATGAATTATGAAGATATTATGGGAGATCTTGGCAGTATATTTGAATCTGTCTTTGGAGGCGGATTTAGCGGTGGCTTTGAAAGAGAAAGAGGAAGAAAAGCTCAAAAATATCCTTTAGATTTAGAGTCTGAAATCACTTTGGAATTTAATGAGGCTGCTTTCGGTTGCAAAAAAGAGGTAAAATTCAGTTATAAAAAACCTTGTGGGGCATGTGGTGGCACAGGAAGTGCTGATAAAACAACTCACAAATGCCCTGATTGTAACGGAAAAGGTCAAGTTTTTTACAGACAAGGCTTTATGACTTATTCGCAAACTTGCCCGACTTGTAGCGGAAGTGGACAAAACATAAAAAACAGATGCTCTGCATGCAGTGGTCTTGGATATGACACCCTAAATGATAAAGTCAGTATAGACATACCCGAAGGCATAGACAATGACAACCGTATAAGAGTTGCAAACAAAGGCAATATAGACGAATACCAACGAAGAGGTGATCTTTATATTTTGATAAAAGTCAAAGAAGACGAGCACTTTGTAAGACATAATGATGATGTATATATAGAAGTACCCATCTTCTTTTCACAAGTAGCGTTGGGGCAAAGCATAAAAATACCGACTCTAAGAGGCGAAACCACACTGGAACTTCCTATGGGAGCTAAAGACAAACAACAGTTTATATTTAAAAAAGAGGGTATCAAAAATGTTCACTCCGGAAAACTAGGAAGTCTTATAGCACAAATAAAGATTCAGTATCCTAAAAAATTAAACAGCGAGCAAAAAGAGTTGTTGGAAAAACTACAAGACAGCTTTGGAATCAAAAACAAACCTAGTGAAGATGAACATTTTGGCGGAGTATTTGAGAAGATAAAAGGCTGGTTTAATTAAATATTTTTTCTTCTATGATAATCAAAAGATACCTTACAAAATAATAACGAACAGAGATTTAAAAAACTTATATATTACGATTAACCCCCGTTTGGGGGTAGTCGTCAAAAATCCAAATTTTTCTTTAGAAAGAATACAAGAGATCATAAGCATAAAAGCAAGATGGATTTATACAAAGCTACAATCCATACAAAACAGATACAGCATCAAGGAGATATATGAAAAAGAGGGTAAAATTCTATATCTTGGCAAAAAGCAGACTTTACACATAGAGGCATTGGACAAATTTTATAGAGCACACACAAAAGATATAGTTTTAGATGAAATACAAAATATATCCGAAAAAATGGGTTTGAGAGCTTCTAAGATATCTTTTAGAAAAACCAAAAGAAGATGGGGAAGCTGTAATCACAAAAATGAACTCAGTTTTACCATAACTTTAGCTCAACTCCCAATGAATTGCATACGATACATAATAATCCACGAATTAGCACACATACTTCATAAAAATCACAAGAGAGAGTTTTATGAAACCATACGAATTTATATGCCAAATTTTAAAGTTCAAGAGAAAGTTCTAAAGAACTACTCGCCATCCATAATCTAGCCTCTATCTCCTTTAAACTTAAACCCTTTTTCCATCTCTATCGCCTCATCTCTGCCATATACTATAATATCTCTGCTCACCTCTATCTCTTTTGCATCTATCTTATCTGGATAATCTACAAAATTTAAGATATGTTTTATTGTATTGATTCTAGCCATTTTCTTATTGTTGCTTTTGACTATCGTCCATGGGGCATACTCAGTATGCGTTGAGCTTAACATCATAAATTTTGCAAGTGTATACTCATCCCATAATTTCTGACTTGCCTTATCAACCGGGGAAAATTTATACTGTTTAAGGGGATCTGTCTCCCTTGCCTTAAATCTTCTTGCCTGCTCATCCTTGGATACAGAAAAATAGAATTTAAATATCTTCGTACCGCTCTCAACTATCATCCTCTCAAAATCCGGAGCATCTTTTAAAAATTTATGATGTTCTCTCTCAGTACAAAATCCCATGACAGGCTCAACCATTGCCCTGTTGTACCAACTTCGATCAAACAAGACAATCTCACCGGCACTTGGAAGATGTTTTGCATATCTTTGAAAATACCATTGGGTTCTCTCTTTTTCATTTGGTTTTTCAAGAGCAACTATTCTGGCACCCCTGGGATTCAGATGCTCCGTCACTCTCTTGATAGTCCCACCTTTGCCGGCAGCATCCCTTCCTTCAAATATGATTAGGTATTTCAGTCCTTTGTCTTTCACATAATTTTGAAATTTCAATAATTCCACTTGCAATTTTCTTAATTCCACTTCGTAATCCAAAGTCTCCTTTTTAACCCAAACCTGCACTTTACCTTTATGATTATCAGACATTTTTCTACTCTCCTAATTTCTGTGTTTTTTCGTATTTTTTGTGATGTTTTTTAGCAAAACCTGCACCTTTTTTGACCTTTGCAACAAGACCCAAATCATCTACGAATGCACGATAATCCAACCCCGTTTTATGCATTTGTGCAAAGCAGGTAACTATAACTGCTATCGTATTTGGAACTTCACCCTTTTTTTTATAGGCTTGAATATTTTTCTCACTGACCTTTATAAGCTTACTAAATTTAGGAAGAGTTATCTCTGCATCAAGCAGCAATTTTTTAAAGTCAATAAATGTCATAAAAATCCTTCGTTGAAAATTTTTTGTCTATTATAACAAATTTTTTAGTGAAAATATATAAAAGATGTATAATTACTATAATTTGTTACTATTAGTTATAATTAATTTATAAAAGCTAAAATATATCAAAAGTAACATTGCAAGACAGGGATAAACTCTATATCCCTTTTAGACCAAATTAACGCATAGTAGGCATCAATCCATTAATATTGTCAAATATTTATTATTATTATGATAAAATACTCTCATGAAATTTTTAGAAAACACAAAATTAAAATATAAAATACTAAAGTTTGTATTTAAAACATCAACTCAACCTATCAGATTTAAAGATTTGTTGGTTGCCAATGCGTATCATAATGAAGGCATGCATGTTGATCCTGAAAAATTGGGCTTCAGAATGAAAATAAAAAATGCCTATATAGTCTATGCGATTGTAAGCATGGTAGTTTTGCTGCCTCTGCTTGCAATTACTCATGCAATTTTTGAAAAGATTGATTTTCATGCTTCTATCATCGGAACCGCACTTGTGACTTCTGCTTTTTTTATCGGATTTCAATATTTTCATGCATGCATAAAAGACAAGATGGCAAAACAGAGAATTAAAGAGGCCTGGGAGGTACATTTTCCATATTTTAGCTATGACAAATACAGCAAAAAAGTCGAAGAGATATTTAACGAGGCCATGAAAAAAGAGATCAAAAAAAATGATCTCCAGTCTTTTGTAATGAGCAAACTCTCAGAGGAGTAGGTAACTACTTCAACTCTCCCCAATTTTTTCCTATCTCCACCGAGACTTTTAGTGGGACTCTGAGTTTATAGATATTCTCCATTATATTTTGCGCACTCTTTGCAAAAGGCTCTGCTCTTTGCTCTTTTACTTCAAATATCAACTCATCATGTATCTGCAAAAGAAGTTTTGCTTCATCATCTATGATTTCTTTCATTATCTTGTTCATTGCCATCTTTATAAGATCGGCAGCACTTCCTTGAAATAGCGTATTTACCGCCTCTCTCAGATATGAAGCATGGAGCATGGCATTTGCATTTTCAAAATCAAAATATCTTCTCCTGCCAAGAAGTGTGGAAGAATAACCCTTCTCTATCGCCTCTTGTCCTACCTGGTGCAAAAACTCTTTGACTGTAGGAAAAGAAGAGAAATAGCTCTGAATATATGCTTTTGCCTCTTTTGTGCTTACGTGGATAGTTTGTGATAATTTTCGTGAGCCCATGCCATACAAGAGCCCAAAGTTTATACTCTTGGCAACCCCTCTTTTGCTTTTTGCCTCAAGTGAGCCAAAAATCTTTAGTGCTGTCTCATAGTGTATGTCTTTTCCATCTCTAAATGCTTTGAGTAAGGCTTCGTCATTGCTAAAGTGCGCCAAAAGCCTAAGCTCTATCTGCGAGTAGTCTATGCCGACAAGAGAGTAGCCTCTTTTGGAGACAAAACCCGCCCTCACTTCTCTGCCAAGTTCACTCTTTACAGGTATATTTTGTAAATTTGGATTTTTTGAGCTGAGTCTTCCTGTGGCTGTTCCTGTTTGTAAAAATGAGGTATGAATTCTATTGTTTTTATCTTTTAGACCCAATTTATACAAAGGCTCAATATAAGTGGATTTTAATTTATAAATCTCTCTATACTCCAATATTTTTGGTACAACCGCATGTTCATCAAGTAGTTCATTCAAGACTTTTTCATCCGTGCTATAGCCGGTTTTTGTTTTTTTTACAACACGAAGCCCCAAATCTTCAAAAAGGACTTTTCCTAATTGTTGGGTTGAATTTACATTGAATTCCAAGCCACTTAGCTCAAATATCTCTTTTTTTAGTGATTCTATGACACTTAGGCTTCTTTTTAATAAAACTTCGAGATACCTAACATCAACTCTTATACCCTCTTTTTCCATCGCAAGAAGAGTTTTTATAAAAGGAAATTCCAGTGAACGAGCAAGATCAAGAAGACTTGGCTCTAAAAAATCTACCATTTTATTGTAAATCTTAAGCGTCATCCACGCATCTTCGCTTGCATATGCACAGGCTGTTTCTATATCTACGGAAGCAAATGTCTCTCCTCTTTTGACAGTATCTTTAAATTTCACCATAGAGTGGTTAAAAAACCTCAAAGCCAAAGTATCTAGTCCTATACTCTTTTCGGGATTTAAGAGCCAAGCTAAAATCATTGTATCCGCATAGATATCCATTTCTAAACCAAAGTTATTTTTAATTACTGCTAAATCAAATTTTAAATTTTGCCCCACCACTCTACATGTAGAGATCTTTTTGATTGCAACTTTAGCATCTTCTAAGCTAACCTGTTCTCCGACTCCTAGATAACTATGAGACATAGGAACATAATAAGCCACTTCTTCATTGAAAGCAAAAGAGAAACCGACAATATTTGTATTGTAGGCGTCTAAAGAGTCTGTTTCAGTATCAAAAGCTAAAAGCATGCCTGGCTTTACACCATCTAAAATAGCAAAAAGCTTCTCTTTGGTATCTAGCAAAATAGATTTAAACCGTGCTGTCTTCTTTGGCTCTTGAGGTGGAGTTAAGTCTATCTTTTTAAGTATATTTTTGAGTCCATATTTCTGTAGTTCATCGGCAATTTTCGCCAATGGCTGATTTGGAGGAAAATAGAAACTCTCAAATTTATCTGATATATCCAAATTGTTATAAAGCTCCACTAGTTTCTTGCTCAAAAAAGCATTTTCTTTGCTTTGTATAAGAAGTTTTTGCGCTCGTGGATTTCTCACTTTATCAATATTGTCATATATCTCTTCTAAAGAGTTAAACTCCTCCAAAAGCACCTTGGCTCCCTTTTGTCCTATACCTTTTACTCCAGGGATATTGTCCGCGCTATCGCCGACTATGCTTAGGTAATCACCGACTTTATTTGGATACACACCAAATTTCTCAAAACATTTTTCTTCGTTTATATCTATCTTTTTCAAGGGATCATAAAGTGTGACTATATCATCATCTATAAGCTGATACAGATCCTTATCATGGCTCACTATGCGGACTTTTATACCATTTTTCTTTGCAAACAAAACAGCAGATGCTATCACATCGTCTGCTTCATAACCCTCTTTGGAATAACACTTAAAACCCATATTTTCAATCCAAGATATTGCCACAGGGAGTTGTTTTTTTAAATCTTCCGGTGCTTCCGGTCTGGTTGCCTTATAGTTTGAATCTATCTCGTGTCTGAAAGTTTTACCTTTTGCATCTAATGCAAAGAGTATATAATCACTTCCCAATTCACTCTTCAATGAGTAAGTAAAATTTGCAAATCCTGTTAAAAGTCCTGTGGGAAACCCATCTTTGTTTCTAAGATTTGGCAGAGCAAAATAATTTCTAAAAAAAAATCCGAATGTATCTATGATAGTTAACACTTTCAAAATATTTTCCTACAGTTCTTGAATTGTATCTAAAAATAGTTGCACATCCATACCTTCTTTTTCCAAAATTGCAACAGCCATATTGATACTTCTTTCGCTCAAAGGTGAATTTACGGGGACAGCGGTCTTTAGAATTTTCAAAACCAGCGAAAAGTCTCTCAACTCTTCCGCTTTTTCATAGTCATCTGAAAATCTTATTATTTTTACCATCTTGTCTTCAAATCCCCAATGCTCAAAAATCTTGGAAGTTACCTCAGCAGTAGTAACTCCTACATACATTTTTTCCACATTTGAAATGTTATAGGCCGTCTGTATTTCTGATTTAAACTGATAAACTTCGTCATTTCTCACTATCTCGTCCGCTATCAAAATCTTGCCCGTCTCCTGAAGAAGAGCTGCCAGGAAGAGATCATCAACCTTGCTTGCATCAACTTTTTTATACCATTTCATGATAAGTGCGCTCTGCAAGGATGAAATATGCACAAATTCTTCAGGACTCACTCCATAAGGCTCCATATCGACTCCTAAAAGCTTCTTAACCGATATGCTTGTCACCAAAGATCTTGTTGTGGACATGCCAAAAAGAGAGATGGCTTGCAAAACACTTTTTATCTCTCTGTGAAAACTGTAAAGTGGCGAATTTGCAACCTTTAAAAGATTTGCAACCAACATAGGGTCCGATTCTATAACTTTTGCCAAATCACCTATGCCACTATTTGCATTTGCACAGACACTATTTATCGCCCCGAGACTCTTTGGGAGCGGTGGTAGTGATCTTATTCTATCAGATATTTCATTTATCATTTTATTGTCCCCTTTTTACGGAAGTGAATTCCGCAAAAATTCCTCGCGACTAAAGCTATGGCTATCGCCAAGAATTTTACTGTTTATCCTATACGGAAGTGAATTCCGCAAAAAT
>JASFYR010000036.1:0-9135 GCA_045047115.1 Sulfurospirillum sp. | reverse complement strand
TTTTGCGGAATTTACTTCCTGAGAGAAAACAGTCAAAATAAGTCCTTACGACCGAAGGTTGTGCTTCAGTCGAGAGGAATTTTTGCGGAATTTACTTCCGTAAAAAGGGGGCAATAATATGAAAACTTTCAAAAGAAGTGAGGTAATAACTATCTCATTTTCTCACTTTGCACATGATGTCTATAGTGCATTTTTAGCACCAATGTTACCACTTTTGATAGGCAAGCTTGGCATCTCTTTGAGTGAGGCGGCGTTTTTGGATATAGCACGGCGTTTACCTGCACTCTTTAATCCTCTTTTTGGATTAATGGTTGAAAAAAGAGGTGCAAAGCTGATAGTTATACTTATGCCCTCAATTACGGCAATTTGCATGAGCTTTTTAGGGCTTGCCAACACTTATATGGTGGCTTTGATACTGCTTTTTGTGGCAGGTATTAGCGCAGCACTCTATCATATACCAAGCCCTGCTATGATAAGAGAAGCTTCAGGGCAAAGAACCGGAGTCGGTATGAGCTTTTTTATGGTTGGTGGTGAAACAGCCAGGACTGTAGGACCTCTTTTGA
Source organism: Sulfurospirillum sp. (assembly GCA_045047115.1). Taxonomy (GTDB): domain Bacteria; phylum Campylobacterota; class Campylobacteria; order Campylobacterales; family Sulfurospirillaceae; genus JAADIZ01. Next base: position 8,572 of record JASFYR010000036.1, on the reverse strand, counting down.
TAACGGCCGGTATCTCTATTTGGGGACTGGAAGGTACATACAGGTTGGTTCCTTTTGGAATACTCGCTTCTTTACTGCTCTTTTGGAAGCTTAGAAATTTTGAGATGCACTCGGATTTTACAAAAAAAAGAGAAAAAGGAGATGCTAAAAACTTTATGAAAAAGTATGCCTCTTTTTTTGTTGCGATCGGTGGTTTTATGCTTTTTCAATCTGCCATGAAGTCAGTTTTGGTTCTATATCTGCCTGTATATTTGACACAAAATGGCTCAAGCCTTTGGCATGCAGGTGTTTCACTGTCGGTTTTGCAATTTTTTGCGGTTTTAGGTACCCTGTTTTCAGGTTCATATTCAGACAAGATAGGTAGATACAATATGCTTTTGATTTCATCTACTATGTCAGCAATTTTTATGGTTTTGTTTGTCTTTTATCACGATATTTTACTCTTTCCACTTTTAGCGATTATCGGCTTCTTTCTTTTTGCTACGGGACCTGTTTTGATGGCAAGTGTGCAGGATCTAAACTCAGGAATGCCCACTTTTGCAAACAGTATATATATGACTGTAAATTTTGGAGTGAGTTCGATAGTTGTCTATATGGTTGGAAAAATGGGTGATGTAATAGGGTTGAATGAGACATATCAAATAGCAGCTGGTTTATCTTTTATGTGTATAATATTTGCCTATATATTAAAACAAAAATCAAAAAGGGGACAATAAAATGAAATTACAGAAGTTTTTACTTCGTGCTTTAGTCGCGAGGAATTTTTATGGAATTTACTTCCATGAAAAGGGGACAATAAAATGAGTATAAAAATCGGAATTTTAACGATGTCAGACAGAGCAAGTGCCGGAGTTTATAAGGATCTATCCGGAAAGGCAATCATAGATACTATGAATGATTATCTGGTAAGTGAATGGGAAAGTGTATATGCTGTTATACCAGATGACCAAGAACTCATAGAAGAAGCACTTAAAGATATGGCAGATGATCAAGAGTGCTGTTTGATAGTAACAACCGGAGGAACAGGACCTGCCAAGAGGGATATAACTCCTGAAGCTACCGAGGCTGTTTGCGATAAGATGATGCCTGGATTTGGTGAACTCATGCGACAAGTCAGCCTAAAGTATGTGCCAACCGCCATACTGTCTCGCCAAACTGCGGGTATAAGAGGTAAGAGTCTTATCATAAATCTACCTGGCAAACCAAAGTCTATAAGAGAGTGTTTAGATGCAGTCTTCCCGGCAGTTCCATACTGCATAGATTTGATAGAGGGACCATACATAGAGTGTAATGAAGAGGTTATAAAACCTTTTCGTCCAAAACAGAAATAAAGATGCCCTACATCTACAGGAGTGTTAGCAACAGCACTCCAAAAAGTATCCTATAGACTCCAAAACTCACAAATGTAAATCTTTCCAAAAATGACAAAAAAAGTTTTATAGTTATGAAAGCAACTATAAATGAGACCAAAAAACCTATGCTTAAAGTAAGGATATTTTCACTTGAAAACTCTCGGTAGTGCTTCAACATATCGTATCCGCTGACTGTTAGCATCACAGGAAATGCCAACAAGAAACTAAACTCCGCACTTATCTTTCGGTTGAGTCCAACTAGCAGTCCACCTATGATCGTTGATCCCGCTCGACTGGTTCCGGGGATTAGCGCAAAAACCTGAGCTATACCTATCCATAAAGATTGTCTGTATGTGACATCTTCTACACTGGTAGTACTATGTTCTGTCTCTTTGTAAAACTTCTCTACGATTAAGAAAATAACCCCACCGACTATAAACATAACAGCTACAATCTGTACAGAAAAGAGCTCTTTTATCTGGTGTCTAAATATAAAACCGACTATCGCCAAAGGCAGATATGCCACAAGCAATCTCTTCCAAAGCTCTATCTTTTTGAGGCTAAACTTCTCTTTATATATAACCATGACTGCAAGTATGGCAGCTAGCTGTATGATGACTTCAAAGGCTTTTATATTGTCACTTTGTGGCAGACCCAAAAATTTGCTTGCTACTATCATGTGGCCTGTTGAAGATATAGGTAAAAACTCTGTAAAACCCTCTATGATGCCCAGTATGATTGATTGAAATATATCCACTAGCTAAGTTCCCTTAGCTCTTTTTCTATCTTTTCAAATTTTCTCTTTGCATCCTCTAGTGTGGCTCTGTTTGTCTCTACAACCTCTTTTGGCGCATTTGCTACAAATCTTTTATTGTTTAGCATGCCACTGAGTTTTGCAATCTCTTTTTCAAGTTTTGCTTTTTGGTTGTTTAGCCTTGCTATGATAGGTGTCAAATCTACACCACTCAGAGGTATATACACTTCAAGATTATCACTTATGTCACTAGCAGAGTTTGGAAGTTTTATGTCTGTAAATGATATATTTTCCACCTTTGCCAGCAGGCTTATGTATTTTATAGCATCCTTTAGAAATCCTATATTTTCTAATTTTATAGAGGCATTTTCTATCTTTTTGTTTCCTAATTCTATATTTGCTTTTGCTCTTCTTATGCTTACGATTGCTTCTATGACAAGCTCAAAAGTCCTCTCTATTTCCAAGTTTCTTTCTTTTGCAAGAGGGTAGCTTTTTACCATGATGGATTCGCTCTCTTTGAGTTTGGTATTTGAGAGCTCGTGATAGAGGTATTCGGATATAAACGGAGCTATCGGATGAAGCAGTTTCATAGCCTCTTTAAATATACTTCCAAGTTCTTTTATGCTTCCTTTGTCAGCTTTGCTTAACTCTATGCCCCAGTCACAAAATTCTCCCCATAAAAATCTATACAGTGTGGTAGCTGCGTCATTAAATCTATAGTTCTCAAAGTGCTCTCTAACCTCTTTTGTTGCTACCATAAAACGGCTGTACATGTAGAGTCCCAACGGAGTTTTTATCTCTAAAGTATCCAAATCCTCAAAACTATCTTCATTCATCAATAAAAATTTTGAAGCGTTGTATAGTTTGTTTGTGAAGTTTCTTATCTGCTCCAGTTTTTCACCACTTAGTTTTATATCTCTGCCCTGGACGGCTAAAATCGCAAGTGTGAAACGGAGTGTATCGGCGCTGTATTCATCGATAGTGTCGAGTGGATTTATCACATTACCTTTTGATTTGCTCATCTTGGCTCCATGTTCGTCTTTGACCAGAGCGTGCAGATATATATCTCTAAACGGTAACTCTTTAAAGGTGTGTTCGCCTTGAAACATCATCCTGGCTACCCAAAAGAAGAGTATGTCAAATCCTGTGATAAGCAAAGTGTTTGGATAGAAGTTTTTCAAATCATCCTCAAACCATTTTTCGCTCTTTAAGTGCTCACCATTTCCCCAGCCAAGTGTTGAAAATGGCCATAAACCAGAGCTAAACCAAGTGTCAAGCACATCAGGGTCTTGGTAGATATTTTTGCTTTTACACTTTGGACATACCTCTTGAATCTCTTCTTCGCTTGCCCACTCATGACCACAATCATCACAATAAAACACTGGTATCTGATGTCCCCACCAAAGCTGACGAGATATACACCAGTCACGAAGGTCTTTCATCCAGGCATTAAAAGAGTTTATCCAGTGAGAGGGGTAAAATTCGCATAAGTGTTCGTTTACCTTTTTTATGGCACCATCGGCTATCTCTTTTTTAACAAACCACTGTTTTGAGATGTATGGTTCTACTACATTTTTACATCTGTAACAGTGTCCGACTTGATTTTCATAATCTTCAATTTTATCTATAAAACCCTCGTATTGAAGTTTTTGCACAACGGGTTCTCTGGCTTCTAACCTCTCTTGACCTTGAAACTCTCCACACTCATCATTTAAGATACCACTCTCGTCAAATATAGTGATAAACTCCAAATTATGTCTTTTACCGACTTCATAGTCGTTTATATCATGAGCCGGGGTTACTTTAACGCAACCTGTTCCAAACTCCATATCTACATGTTCGTCTGTGATGATCTCTATCTCTTTGTTTATGAGTGGAAGTACAACTTTTTTGCCTACCAAATTTTTATATCTTTTATCATCAGGGTGAACCATAACAGCCGTATCGCCAAAGTAAGTCTCTGGTCTGGTAGTAGCAACCACTAGGTACTCATCGCTATCTTTTATGAAGTATTTTATATGGTATAATTTGCCTTTGTTTTGTTCATATTCTACCTCTATGTCGCTTAGTGCTCCATCGTGCGTACACCAATTTACCATATAATTTCCGCGGACTATCAAACCTTCATTATAAAGGTTTACAAACGACTTTCTCACAGCACTCTTAAGTCCCTCATCCATAGTAAATCTTTGACGACTCCAAGCAGGTGAGATGCCTAGTTTTCTCATCTGATGGACTATCTCACCACCACTGAACTCTTTCCATTCCCACACTTTTTTCAAAAATTCCTCTCGTCCTATCTCCTCTTTTGTAACTCCTTTTGCCAAGAATTGTTTTTCTACAACATTTTGGGTGGCAATGCCTGCGTGATCAGTTCCTGGTTGCCAAAGAGTTTTAAAACCGTCCATTCTTTTGTAGCGGGTGATTATGTCTTGAAGTGTAAAAGTTAGAGCATGCCCGATATGCAGACTTCCTGTAACATTTGGAGGAGGCATCATAATGCAAAAATTTTTATCTTTTTTTTGTATATTTTTATTGCCGTCTATCTCAAAATAACCTCGCTCTTCCCATATCTTGTAGTAGTTATCTTCTATGCTTTTGGGATTGTAAACTGTACTAATTTCACTCATGATGATTGTGTCCTGCTTTTTTAATTGACGCGATTATACTTAAAAGGTATTGAAATGTTGATTAATCGTACCATTTTTTAAGTAATTTTATTATAGTATAATGTCCGAAGGTTATAAACTACAAGGACTGGTTGTGCACGGAAATAAAAAGATTATAATTATTATTTCGGGGATTATGTTGTCATTCTTAGTGATGGTTATGGTTATCTTGACTATAAATTTTAGAGAATTTTCTCAGCAAGCAGAGATGAAACAGGCAAAAATTATCGCTTCATTGGTTAAAGATGGTTTGACTGCACATATGGCATCCGGAACCATGGGGCAAAGAAAACTTTTTTTGGATAATGCAAAAAAATCTTCAAATGCAAAAGAGATCTGGATATTTAGAACTAATAAAGTTGTAAAACTATTTGGAAAAGGCTTTAGAGACGAGACACTTAGGGATAGTATCGATAAAGAGGTGATAAAAACAGGAAAGATAAAAACAACTTTAAAAGAGAGCCTGGTATCTCCGGAGTTACGCATAACCATCCCATATATCGCGACATCAAATTCTAATCCGGATTGTTTAAGCTGTCACACAAATGCAAAAGATGGTGATGTTCTTGGTGGAATAACCATGGTGTTTGATATAGAGAGTGCCAGAGTAACAAGCATCATCACTATACTTAAAATTTTAGCGGTATCTTTGGTGTTTATAGTGCTTTTTATCTATGTCACAAATAGATTTTTGAAGCCATATGTTGGTGCTTTGATAGATATAAAAGAGTTATTAAAAAAAGCAAGCCAGGGTGATTACTCTTCGAGAATTAAAACTAACGGTGATGGTGAATCAGCAGAGGCTTTTGTATGGTTAAATGCACTGTTTGAAAAATTAGAGCAAACAATTTGTTCAATAGAAAAAAATATCTCACTTTTTGTTGCTGACAGGAGACAAAAGTTTAGTGATCCCCTCGAAAAAGCCCAATATGCGATAGAAAATATAGCTAGCATATATAGATTTAAACGAACGATAGAACAGGATATTTCAAAAGAGGTTATTTATCACAGACTCATCAAGATTTTCAAAAACGAACTTAAAATATCAGATATTTCGCTCTATGAAGTTAATATAAAAAAAGATGTAAGAGTATTGATATATGATGATACACCTGAAAAGTTTTGTGAAATAGCCGACACTCAAACAAGTATAAGATGCAGAGCCTATAGAACTAACTCCATAGTAGCCAGTGATGATTTTGAAAATATTTGTCAAGTTTGTAAAACAGACAAAGAGTATCTGTGTATAAACTATCAAATAGATGAAAATATATCTTTGATTGTAAATATAAAACCGCAGAGCAAAGATGAACTTTTTGAAAATAAAAAGGCTATAGGCTACATAAAAAACTATCTAGAGTCTGCGAGGCCAATTCTTCAAAATAAAATTTTAACAGAAATCTTGGAGAAATCAAACATGATAGACGGTTTGACACAGATATATAATCGAAAGTATCTTGATATTTTTATGGATACAAAGATTAAAAACTATAAAGAGTATGTGCTGGCTATGTTAGATATAGACTATTTTAAAAAAGTAAATGATTCGTTTGGGCATGATGCTGGAGATGTTGTCCTGAAAGGACTCTCAGATATATTTAAGAAAAACATAGGAGAAGATGATATAGCTTTTAGATTTGGTGGAGAGGAGTTTTTAATCTTCTTGCCAAATCCAAAAAATGCCCTCTCTACCATACAAAAGATAAAAGATGATTTTGAAAATACAACATTTAATTTAAATGGTAAAACTTTAAACAAAACCTTAAGTGCAGGGCTAGCATCCTATAAAAATGACAGCGAAAGCCCATGGCAAATCATAAAGTTTGCAGATATTGCGATGTATGAAGCAAAAAACAGTGGAAGAAACAGGATAGTTTTATACAAAGATATGGAAAAAGATAAAACCAATCTAAAAAACAATGGTGAGTTTTGAAGATGAAAAAGATAGTTTTTGGATTTGTTTTTAGTGTTAGTGTTTTGTTTGCTAGTAGTACTTTGGTAGTTGATAAAAATTATATTGGCGTAGGCGGCACAGGAATAAATTGTGAAGGATTTTCTACAAATACTTATGAGACTATCCAAGCTGCTATCAATGATGCAGGCAATGGTGATACCATAGAGATATGCAGTGGAACTTACAATGAAGCTGTTGTTGTAGATAAAAAGAACTTAACCCTAAAAGGTGTTGATGGGCAGTCTCCTTCTGATGTTGTCATGGATGCCGGTAGCAACATAGGCATAACTCTCAAAAAGAAAAATATCACTCTTGAAAACTTCAAAGTAAAATCATCTAACAATTATGGCATATACGGAAACTACAATGCTAAAGGGGAGCATACATTTAAACATCTTATTATAGATGCAAACAGCAGAGGTATATATCTTGACAACGGATCAAAACAGACTTTTGAAGATCTGGATATAACAGCCGGAGATATCGGTATATACACAGATGCAAATGTCAATGGTGAACATACATTTAAAAACATAACCATCCACTCAACCGGTAATGCTATCCAAATCGACAAGGGAGGAAAGTCATTTGAAAGTTTAAACCTAACTTCAGATAACGGTCGGGGTATAGATGTTGTAGATACTCCCGCGGATTTGACATTTAAAGATATACGGATACACAGCAAGTGGGAGGGAATCTTAACAAGATACAATGCAAAAGGCGAAAAAAGTTTTAATGATATAAAGATATCTTCACAGGGAAAAAGTATATATGTAGATGGTGGCAAAAAAGCTACTTTTGACAATATAGAAGCTAACAGTTCAAATGATATAGGCATCTATCTCTCAGCCAATCCGAAAGGAGATCACACATTTAACCATATAACCATAAATGCAAAAAATGAAGCTTTATATGTAGGCAAAGGTGGAAAAACTTTTACAAATTTAAAATTGAACTCTTCTGATAGCAGGGGCTTAGATATAGAGGACACAACTACAGATCTTGACATCGAACATGTCTTTATAAATAGTAAAAATGAGGGAATTTTGCTTCGATACAATGTATCTGGTGATAAGATATTAAAAGATATAAATGTTACTTCAGGCGGAACATGCATTTATGCGGAAAAAGGCTTTTCTTCTTTAACAGATGCCAATCTGACAAGCTCTGGGGATAGAGGGGTAAGAGAAGCAACCTACAGAGATACAACTATCACAAATGTAAAAATAAATGCCAAAAAAGAGGGTATTTTGTTTGATTGGGGTAATAATGTAGATATAACCGTAAAAAATAGTTCAATTACCTCTACAGATCCAAATGATGGTATATATGCAAGCAGGTCAAAACATTTTACAGTTGATTCGGTGTGCATAAAAAAAGCCAAAAGAGGCATATATGCTCCTTGGGATGTTAGAAATGTAGTTATCAAAAATAGTAAAATTGAAAATACAACTGATTGGGTTGTGGTGATAGATTCGGATCGTTCCGCACCTGCTAAAGTGAACAACAACTGCCTCAGTGGTGCAAAACTTGCCTACTCAAACGGTTTAGTACATAATTTTGACGAAAACTATTGGGATGGAGTGAATGATGTTGACGGGGACGGCAAAATCACACATAGCGATGCGCCAAATAAAATATTTGATTATGTAGTTGACAATTCACCAAAAAACAGTTGTGAAGCAAATGGGTGCGGTGGAAGCATACAGTCCCCTACCTGTAACCTACAAAACGGTTTAACTCTAAGCACATACGATATAACAGGCTACGACTCAAATCAACATCCAAATAATCATGATGCGTATAACAGTTTAGAGACCAATTACGCAGTAGCAGATAAACT
>JASFYR010000035.1:0-10104 GCA_045047115.1 Sulfurospirillum sp. | reverse complement strand
CTCCTTGAATTAGCTATGGCTAGTCCTGCGTCGTGTCGCCTTGATTATGAACAAATGTGTAAAGTTTATGACATATTCCTATATCGCAACAAGTCTAATACATATAATTATAGAATTTTAACATATTATGGGATATACTTACATAAAAAATGGAAAAAGATTGAGTATCTCTATCATTATTCTTATAGGAATTATCCTCTTTTTATGTAGCACTGTTCAAGGCATAGTGGGTTTTGCTTTTAATATATTTGCCATACCTCTTCTTATTTGGATTGGACTAGGACTCGATGAGGCTATATCTTTGACTACTATTCCTATTTTTTTTCAATCAGCTACATCTACTTATAAGCTTCGCTCGCATGTGCTTTGGAAAGAGGTTGGCATAGGCACGATATATAGGTATATAAGCATCCCGATCGGCATCTATATGCTGACTTTGATTAGTGGTTTTGATAAAAGCAGTATAAAACAGATAGTGGGCATTGCCATACTTTTGGTTGTCGCTTCTCAGATTTATATTAAGATTGAGCCAAAAAAAACTATAAATCATTTTTGGACTTTTGTGGCTTTTTTTACAAGTGGACTCACTTTAGGCTTGGTCTCCATGGGAGGTCCGCCGGCTGTCATCTGGGTGATGGCTCAAAGATGGAGTGCTATTAAAACAAGAGCATTTCTCTCGGCACTCTTTTTTCTTGCCTCTCCGCTTCAGGCAGTGCTTTTGTATTGTAATTTTGGCGATAGATTGTTGAGCTTTTTTGTACTTGGTTTGACTCTTTCTCCACTGGTTATACTTGGCACTCTTTGGGGTGTGAAATTGGGTGAGTTCTTAGATAGAGAGAAATTAAAAAAGATAATTTTGTCTCTTTTGGTGCTAACATCTTTAGTTTCAATCTTTTCACCATATTTAAGGGGATAGTTTGCGTTATTTTATAGTTATTTTACTTTTTTTAAGCTCTGTTTGGGCAAAAGATATAATGGCGACATATAGAGTTAGTTTTGGGATATTTGGACAAATTGGTATAGCGAAAACATCTCTACATGTAGAGGGTAAAAAATACAAGATAAAAGTATATGCCAAATCCACAGGATTTGCCTCTTTTATAAGCGGAGACAGGCAAGAGTGGTATGAGAGTCAAGGAGTGATTAAAGATAACAGGCTTTTGCCAGATATCTATAAAAAGATTGTGCAAAGAGAAGTCAATGTCGGTGATGTTTTGAGCGATACAAGCAAAACAGAAATCAAAAGATACACTCTTATATATAGATTTAACCACAAAACAAAAAAAGTCTTGGCAATAAAGATAAAAACACAAGGTAAAAACAGAAGTGAGCATAGTGAAAAAATAAAATTTTATGCAAAAAATGACCTTTTGAGTCTCTTCTTTAATTTTAAGAAACTTTTTCCTTCACTAAATATTAAAAAACATCATATCTTGCATGCTGTTGGAGCAGATAAAAATACTGGCAAGGTAGATCTTTATCCTGCGGACAAAAAGGAGTTTGCCGGGCTTGTCGATGGAGATTTGAAAGGTTTGACATTTATGAAAGTGATACTTAGTGATAAGATATTTGCAAGTAAAAAAGGAGAACTCTATATTGGGCTTGATAAGAAGGGTTTTTGCGAAAAAGCCGTGTTGAAAGATGTGATACTCTTTGGAGACATAAGGGGAGAGTTGATTGAAAAAAATTATTAATAACATCGACAAAGGTGTCTTATATATGCTTTTAGCATCGCTATTTTTTGCTATAGTTGGAGCATTTGCAAAGATACTTTCTCGTGAGATGTCCTCTGTTGAAGTTGTCTTTTTTAGAAATATCATCAGTCTTGCATTTGTGGTTTTAACGATATACAAATATCCCATAAAACAGAGTGGCGGTAAGCTTTGGTTGCTGTTTTTTAGAGGCTTTATGGGGCTTTTGGGTGTATTGGCATTTTTTTATAATATAGCTCATATCACATTGGCAGACGCCATGACTTTTTCAAGAACTTCGCCTATATGGACAGCGATATTTGCATATATGTTTTTAGGAGAGAAGATAAATAAAAAAGGTTGGATTGCAATTTTTATAGGGTTTTTGGGTGTAGTTTTGATTATGAAACCAAATGGTTTAACTTTTTCCAAGACGGACATCATAGGAATTTTCAGTGGAATTTTAGCTGCTTTGGCATATACAAGCGTGAGAGAACTCAGGAAATATTATGATGCCAGGATCATAGTCATCTCATTTATGGTGATGGGCTCACTGTTTCCGGCTCTTTTTATGTGGATTGCAAACTACTATAGATTGCCGAGTCTGGATTTTATAGCTGCTCCATTTGTATTGCCAAGTGGAATCTCGTGGTTATATATAGTGGGATTGGGAGGCTTTGCAGCACTAGCTCAGGTATATATGACAAAAGCATATGGAGAAACAAAAGCCGGTATAGTAGGAGCCAGTAGTTATGCAGTGATACTTTTTTCCATCTTCGTAGGAGTGATGCTTGGTGATGTATTGCCTGATATGATAGGATTTTTTGGTATACTGCTGGTTGTAATCGGTGGAATATTAGTTTCAAAAGGATAGTAAATGATTTTGATAGCAGGACCATGCTCTATAGAAAGTAGAGATCTACTTATGAGCGTGGCAGAAAAATTGACAAAGTACAATGAAGACAAGAGCATAGATTTTTATTTTAAATCAAGTTTTGATAAAGCAAACAGGACGAGTATAAACAGCTTCAGGGGCCCAGGACTACAGGAGGGATTGAAGCTTTTGGATGAGGTGAAAAGAGAGTTTGGATTTAAAATTTTGACAGATGTTCATGAAAGTTATCAGCCAAAGAGTGTGGCTGAGGTAGCAGATGTGTTGCAAATACCCGCTTTTTTGTGTCGCCAGACCGATTTATTGGTTGCAAGTGCAAAAACCGATGCGGTAGTTAATATCAAAAAAGGGCAGTTTTTAAATCCGATTGATATGAGATATTCAGTAAAAAAAGTTTTAGAAACCAGAGGTGTGAAAAAAGAGGGTAAAGAGGTTGCTCGAAAAAACGGAGTGTGGCTAACAGAGAGAGGTAGCACTTTTGGCTATGGAAATTTAGTAGTTGATATGAGAAGCTTTTTGATAATGAGCGAATTTGCTCCGGTAGTTTTTGATGCTACCCACTCAGTTCAGATGCCAGGATCCATTGGTGGGAGCAGTGGAGGAAAAAGGGAGTTTGTGGCCCCTCTCTCAAGAGCTGCTGCTGCTATAGGGGTAGATGGTTTTTTCTTTGAAACTCACTCAAATCCAGATGCTGCTTTGTGCGATGGACCAAATATGCTCAATTTTGAAGCATTGGACAGTGCAATAGAAGATATAAAAAAGATACAAAATAGTTTAGAGAAGTAACCTTGCTTTGTGTCAAAGCAAGGTTACTTTGACACAAAGATTTTTTTTAAAGGATTTATCAAAAAGCATCAGCTTTTGATTTTTGGGCAAAGTTTACTACATCTTTATCCTCTTCACTAACAGCATTTTTATGTTCTTTCTTAGTGCTGTTCCATACTGAATTTGGATCAAAACTTTTTCTCTCTCCTCTTACTTTATGAACTAAAGATTTGAAATCTTTTTTGATATCTTTATATAGTCTTTCTACTATGTTTCCGCCTTTTATCTCTTTTTGTATGGCTGAGATTTTATTTTTTAGTGAATTATACTCGACTGAGTGTTTTGAAGCATATCCCAAAAGAACAGCTTTATCCAGTTCGGCTTTGGCTCTTATCAATAGGCTTGAAGCCTCTTTCTTTTTGGATTTATCGATTTTTGAAGCCATTGTGACTAAATCTTGTGAAACCAAAAGAGGTACCGGCATAGTAACTTGATCGCCTACTATGGTGCTAAGCCCCAGTTTTAACTCAAGCAGAGCTTGTTTTGTTTTACCTTTAGCCAATAGTTTTGCTGCAATTTTTGTAGCATTTGGATAGACATCCATAGGTATATAGTGTGTTGTTATATCAATTTCATCTTTTAGAGGCACTAAAATATCTCTGGCAAATTGTAGATTGTTTTTATTTAACATACTTTTTGCCATCTTTAAAGCATCTTTTATGTTTTTTACTGAGCCGTTATACTGATAGGCAACTACGCTCTCCTCAATAGGAACAAGACCGAGTTTCGGATCAACCTTTAAGGCTTTATCGAAATACTTTGTTGCAACTTGTAGATCCTTCTTTGCTACTGTTGTCTTTTTTTTCTGTAACGCTGTTATAGCATTGAGAGTATTGTTCAGACCTTTTTGGATATCCTTTGAGGCAGTTTTAAAATTTTTATTTTGAAAATTGACCTCTTTTTTGATACTACTTACCCTTGAGGGAACATTTGCAGCTTGCAAAGCCGGTGTGCCTAGCACAAATGATGCTAAAGCAACTGATACGATTAATTCTTTTTTCATTGTAACTCCTTTTTATTTAACTGTCATCTTTATTAGGGGCAAAGCCCCTAATAAATTCACGCTCTACTAAAGCTAAGCCTATCGGCCAGAAGCTTTGGTGAAATTTTATATCCGAAAAAGTAAATAAAGATGAAAAAAGGTTTAATGAAGATAAACTAAAAATAAACAAAAAGAGTAGAAAGATAGTTTCTACCTTGCTATATATAGTAGTTTAGTCTATATAAGTTAATTTATTTGATAGATAAATATTAATTTAATAAAATTTATATTTTTTATCATTTTAAATTATCTAAAAAAGCGGATATTGTTCAATATTTTGACAGCATAGAGTGTAAGTGCTGTACCTATGAGGATATAAAACCCTATATGTTCATGTAAAAATATAGCACTTAAAACTATCGCAGAAAATGGCACTAAGAAGATAAATGAGCTAACGCTTCCGGCTCCTAGTCTCTCAATACCTACAAAATAAACTGTGTTTGAAAATGTAGAGCTCACCAAAGAGAGAAAAAGGATATTTATCCAAAATTTTATATCAAAATCCGCATAAGCTACAGATTTAAAGTCAACAAAGAAAAGAGCATCCAGTGTGATAGTAATGATATAAAGATAGAAGCTAAAGACGATAGGAGAGATTTTTTTTGATTTAGAGCTGATTATCGTAAAAACTGGCCACAAAAAGGATGCAAACAGAAAATATATATTTTGGACTACAAGTATATCTTTAAGCGTCGAGTTCCAAATATTTAGCATGGTAAGCACCCCAAGAGCACCTAGAAATAGGGCAAAATAGTCCTTTTTCTCCATCTTCTTTTCTCCCATTATCGCCAAAAGTAAAAAAGTGATGATGGGTACCAATGTTGTTACAAAAGCACCGCCAAGTGAAGCAGTGCCATATTTTGTACCCATAAAATAGTACTTCATATAAGCTATAAATGTGATAGATGCAAAAAATGCAATGCCCAGGCTTTTGATATCTATTTTAAAAGATTTTTTGAGTATCAAGATGATGGGTATCATTGTAACTGCAGTGATGCCAAAACGCATAAAAATCATATCATAAGCATTGATATAATGGCTCAAAACTTTTGCATTGACCCACGATGCTCCCCAGCCAATCATGCCGAAAAACAGCAGTATATAGAGTAGATTTTTGTGTTTATCAAGCATTAAAGACCTTTTTTGAGTTTAGATACAGGATAAAATTGCTTACAATACATAAAACAAAACAGCAAAATAGTGACAAATACTTCCGGCTAAAACAAAAAAATGCCAGATTGTGTGAAAGTATGGTTTGGTATCTTTTACATAGAATATAACACCGAAACTGTAAAATAGCCCTCCAATCACAAGTAGCCATAAACCACCGTTTGGCATATTGTGTATAAGTGGATCGAAGGCTATGAGAACCATCCAGCCCATAATAACATACAGGTATAAAGAGAGTTTTTCAAATCTACCCGGATATAAAAATTTTAAAATTATACCAAATATGGCAATACTCCAATTTACACCAAATATACTCCACCCCCAAGCTCCTCTTAAAGTCAAAAGTGAAATAGGAGTATATGAGCCTGCTATCAAGATATATATAGAGGCGTGATCAAAAGTCTGAAAAAGTTTTTTTATACGAATATTTGTAATTGAATGGTATAGCGTAGATGAGCCATACATGATAATCAAGGTAGCACCATATATTGTAGAGGTAGTGATGCCTAGAATATTTGAATGTTTAGATGCACTAATCACCAGTATAACCAATCCTGTGATTCCGAGAAAAAAACCAATCCCGTGTGTTATGGCATGCCAAATCTCTTCAGCGATGGAAAAGTTATTGATGTTTGGATTCAAACAGTATCCCGTCTATACCGTTTTTAGCGCAAAATTCTATATCGTCTTCATTTTTTGAGATTAGGAGAATTTTTGCATCGTACATATACTCGTTTGCTATCTTTTGTGCAGTTTTTGAAAACTCTTTGTTGACCAAAATATAAGTTGCGTTTGAAGCACAAGAGAGGACAAGCTCTTTGATGGAGGTTGCTTTGACACCAAAGGGAAGATTTTGCTCTTTGGCATACTTGATGATATCTTTATCAAATTCCATCAAAATAAGAGAGTTAGGAGCAGTATTCTTGATGTCTTCTATGGAATTTATAGTAAAAAAGTCACTATTTTCTATAAAATCATGCCCAAATATCTCCATCATTTCACTCCTGCACACTCTTTTGAACAGTAAAATCTTCCATCTTTGATGATGGCTTCGCTTTCACTGACAAAAACAGAACAGTTTGCACACTCTACCATCGTGTCACTATCTATTTTTTTCTTGTCTCTCTTTTTTTCTTGTCTCACTTTCCCTCTGCTGCTTTTGAAAAATAGCGTATAGACTATAAAAACAACTAGCCCAAAAATCAATAACTTAAATATCATATCTCTATATCCTTGTTTTTTAAAATTAGATAGTTTCGATTGCCTCTTTTGTGAATTTGATAGTTTTTCATATTCTTTATCTCATTATCCACGCTTGAGCCCTTATAAAAAAGTAAGAGAGTGTCTTTGTTTATAAAATTTTTGCAAATATCTATCAATAAGTCGGTTTTTGTGACCGCACGAGAACATATCAAATCCACCTCAAAAGCAACGACCTCTTCAACTCTTTGCGAAATTATATCAATATTTTGTAAACCTATCACACTTTTTGCAAGATGCAAGAAAGAACTCTTCTTTTTTATGGGCTCAAAAAGAGTCCAGTGTACATCGGGTAGAGCCATAGCCAGGATAAATCCCGGAAATCCCGCTCCTGTTCCAACATCTATAGCATTTTTAGGTTTTGTATCTAGGAATTCCAAAGGAAAGATACTGTCATCTATGTTTTCACGTATCTGTTTTGCATTTCTTGCACCTGTTATGTTGTGAAATTTGTTATATTTCAAAATCAGTTCTGTAAAAACTTCACAATTTTTAGAAAAATTTTCTGTTTTTTGTATCGGCATATTTTACTCTTTTTTGAATTAATATATTTTATCAAATTTTACCAATTTAAAAGCTTATAAGATAATTTTACTCTTATTTAAGGTCAGATAGTATATATTTTACTTTTTTAGAGGAGTAGTGATATGAAAGAGATTGCATTAGATATGACTATAGCTGAACTGTTAAACAACTATAAAGGGATGAAAGATATCCTTATAGAGATAAATCCAAAATTTAAAAAACTAAACAAAGATGAAGTGTTGGAGATAATCTCCAGTTTTAGACCGGAGCCATTGATAGCGGATTTTATCTCTAAAAGTTATAGGGTAAATACGCAAGAGATCTCAAACGATAGATTTAGTACCAAGATTATTGTGTGATATTGGTTGTATAGATCGACCTAATTTGTCTTTTAACTTTTGGGTAAGTTCTGAAGTTGCTTTGATTTCAAGCTCTACATGCAGAGCTTGGAAATCTTTGCGTATTTTAACTATACCGATTTGCTCCAAGGAGTATTCTACTTTGCTCAAATCACTGTAATTGCAGGTAAATGTGAAAATTCCTTCTTTTTCATATTTGATTAGTTCAGCATTTTTTAGAGTGAGATTTACAGCATCACTATAGGCTCTAACCAGCCCTCCTGTCCCAAGTTTTATACCACCAAAATACCGCACAATTATCACGCAGATATTTATAAGCTCGTTTCCTTGGAGTACATGTAGAGCCGGTTTTCCGGCGGTTCCTCTTGGTTCATTGTCGTCACTGCTGCCTTCGACTATCTGTTCATGCTCGTTTAGATGGCGAAAAGCAGTCACTAGATGACGAGCTTTGGGATGCTTTGCTTTTAGTGAATCAAAAAGTGTTCCAAATTCTGCATAAGGAGCTAGAAATGCTATAAATTTTGATTTTTTCTCTTCAAGAGTTGCAGTAAAGATTTTATCACAGGTAAACATTACTACAGAAGGTGCCCCATCTCCTCTTTTTTGGTTTTTAGATACCCCTCATTGTATTTATTTGGCTCTATGATGATAGGAATTCTTTGGACTATCTCTATGCCTTTGAGGCTGTTTAGTTTTTTTGGATTGTTTGTCAAGAGCTTTATGGATTTGATTTTGAAGTGGTGCAGGATAATTTTTACTATCTCGTAGTTTCTGGCATCTGCCTCAAATCCAAGCTGATGGTTCGCCTCAACCGTATTATACCCGGCATCTTGAAGTGCATAGGCATTTACTTTGTTTAAAAGTCCTATGTCTCTTCCCTCCTGTCTTAGATATATAACCATTCCACCTTTTTCGCCTATGGTTTTCAGAGCAAATTGCAACTGATCTCCGCAATCACACTTTAGACTTCCTATCGTATCTCCAGTCAGGCACTCACTGTGAATTCTCACTGTCGGTGTAATTCCAAGAGGCTCATTAAATATCACAAGATGCTCTTTTGCACCTTCACGAAATGATTGTATCTTGAAATTTCCATATTTTGTTGGAAGATTTGCTATGTTTGATATATTTATTCTCATTTTATCGCCTCTGAAATATGTATATTTACTTTTTTATTAAATATATTATGCTAAAATATCTGCTTTAATCACCGCTTTATATTAAAGTTTAGGCAGGTATTTGTAATAAAAATGCTATTTTAGCAAACATAAGGAAAAAGAATGTTTAAAAGATTTAGAAGACTGAGAATCAACAAAAACTTAAGAGATTTGGTTCAAGAGACAAAGTTGAGTAGAGATGATTTTATATATCCTTTGTTTGTTAAAAATGGTGTTGGTCTTAAAAAAGAGATAGGCTCAATGCCTGGTGTTTTTCAGATGAGTATAGATGAGATACTAAAAGAGTGTAAAGTCCTCAAAAATCTGGGATTAAACTCTATCATACTTTTTGGAATTCCCGATGTCAAAGATAGTATAGGCAGTGATGCGCTCTGCGATCACGGTATCATTGCCAATGCTATAAGAGCCATAAAAGAGAAGTACCCGGATATGTTTGTTGTAAGTGATCTCTGTTTTTGTGAGTTCACAGACCATGGGCATTGTGGGATACTTGACATAGAACATGAGACGGTTGATAATGATGCAACTTTAGAGATTTTGGGCAAACAGGCACTTGTACATGCAAAAGCCGGGGTTGATATGATAGCACCAAGTGGCATGATGGACGGGATGATAACAGCTATCAGAGATGCACTTGATAGCGAGGGTTTTATAAATCTGCCGATTATGAGTTACTCTACCAAGTTTGCAAGTGCATACTATGGTCCTTTTCGTGATGTTGCCGAGTCTGCTCCGAGTTTTGGAGACAGAAGAAGTTACCAAATGAATCCGGCAAACAGAAGAGAAGCGATAGCAGAGTCTGTTGAAGATGAGATGGAGGGAGCTGATATATTGATGGTAAAACCAGCACTTGCATATATGGATATCATAAGAGATGTAAGAAATGCCACAACTACTCCACTGGCAGTATATAATGTAAGTGGCGAATACTCTATGCTTAAGAATGCGGGAGATGCCGGTTTGATAGACTATGAGCGAGTGATGATGGAAACAATGATAGGCTTTAAAAGAGCAGGAGCGGATATCATCATAAGTTATCATGCCAAAGAGGTAGCCCAAATCCTAAAAAGGGGACAATAAAATGAATATTTACAGAGCTTCAGCTCGTGCTTCAGTCGCGAGGAATTTTTTCGGAATTTACTTCCGTAAAAAGGGGACAATA
>JASFYR010000034.1:0-39625 GCA_045047115.1 Sulfurospirillum sp. | reverse complement strand
AACAGCACCGATATCAATACCATTGATTTTTAAATCACCAGCTGCCAGTGTACCACCAGTAACTGCAGAACCAGTAACTGTTGTTTCTGCTGTTGCATGTACACCTGTTGTATTTTCTATAGAGTTGATAGAAATAGCCTTTGCCCATGCAGAACCTGCAGAGTGTGCAGTAGTATTTGCACCTGATGTTGTATCAGCTGCACTTGCTGCTACAGCAATACCGTTAATTGTAGTTGAAGTTGTAAAAGCAGCAGCAGCAGCGGAATTGTTAGCATTAGAGTTAACATCGCCACCTGCTTTATTCACATGCTGACCAATTGTGTTTGTCTGCACATTACTAATACTAATACCAACAGTTTCATCTTTATAAGCACCAATATGGAAAGATTTGTTTGTAAAAGTACCATCAAGAAGATTTTGACCATTAAATGAAGTCGTTTTTGCAATATTTTGCGCTTCTTGTAACAGTTTATTGATATCTTGCTGAATCGCCTTTCTAGAGTCAACATTCTGACCATCAGATGCAGCTTGGATTGCTTTAGTTCTCACAGTACTGATGATTTTGGAATACTCATCCAAAGCACCATCAGCTGTTTGAGCTAAATTTATACCGTCATTTGCATTTCTGATAGCTTGGCCTAGACCATTTGCCTGAGATCTTAAACTGTCTGCTATCGCCAAACCAGAAGCATCATCTGCCGCTTTGTTGATTCTCAAGCCTGAGCTTAGCTGAGCCAAAGTGTTATTCAACCTCTTGTTGTTGTTTAATGAATACATATGTGCATTCATAGCCGAAACATTTGTGTTTATCCTAAAACCCATGATAAATCCTTTTATCTGTAAATTTCAGTGACATCCTTGCCATTGATACAAACTAAATCGGACACCCAAAAAAAAAATTTAGTGCTCATAGTATAATTTTGATACTCAAAAAGGGGTCAGGGTTAAACTTTAAACTTTTCGGAAGATAAAAATTAGCTAAATTTATCTGTTTTCGCTACAATTCACAAAAAGTTTTATAAATACATCAAGTTTTCTCAAACTTAAGTGTGAGGCTCAGACCAAAGGGAGGATTTGTTTCTAAGCTTAAGTCTGAGAAAACTTGATATATAAATAGGTAAAAAATGAAAAATTTAATCATAGTCGAATCACCGACAAAAGCAAAAACTATCAAAAATTTTCTAGGTAGAAATTACTCCGTCATAGCCTCAAAAGGGCATGTAAGAGATCTTCCAAAGAGTAGTTTTGGCATCAAGATAGAGGATGGAAAGTTTACTCCCGAGTATAGAACACCACGAGATCACTCGAAAATAGTCAAAGAGATAAAGGATCTTGCAAAAAAAGCAGATACTGTCTATATCGCGACGGATGAGGATAGAGAGGGTGAAGCCATAGGTTTTCACATAGCCACCGCCATTGGCAAAAAACCCGAAGAGCTTCCCCGCATCGTTTTCCATGAGATAACAAAAACAGCCATACAAAATGCACTTGACAATCCCCGCAAACTAGACTTTTCGAGTATAAATGCACAGCAAACAAGAAGGCTACTCGATAGGATAGTGGGCTACAAACTCTCACCACTTTTAGCATCAAAAGTTCAAAAAGGCTTAAGTGCAGGGCGTGTTCAAAGCTCTACGCTAAAAATCGTAGTTGATCGAGAAAAAGAGATAAGAGCTTTTAATCCCCAAGAGTTTTGGAGCATAGATGCCCTTTTCAATAAAAATATCGAGTCCCTGCTTGTAGAGTTTGACGGAAAAAAGATAGACAAGATGACTATCACAAACAAAGACAGAGCAAATGAGATAAAAAACAGACTAAAGAGTGAAAATTTCAAAGTCTCTAAAATTGATAAAAAAGAGAGAAAAAGCTCTCCTGGTCCCTCTTTTATGACTTCAACACTTCAGCAAAATGCCTCAAGTGTACTTGGCTTTTCACCTAAAAAGACTATGATGCTGGCCCAAACTCTCTACGAGGGTGTTAAAACTCATAAGGGTACTCAAGGAGTCATTACATATATGAGAACAGACTCTCTAAATGTTGCAAAAGAGGCTATTGAAGAGGCAAGAGAGCACATACTAGATACCTATGGACAAAAATATCTGCCTGCCAAGCCAAAATACTACAAATCAAAAAGTAAAGGCGCGCAAGAAGCACACGAGGCCATAAGGCCAACTCTCATAGAGTTTACACCGCAAATAGCAAGAGAGTATCTAAAACCGGATGAACTCAAACTCTACTCTTTGATATACAACAGATTTTTAGCTTCGCAGATGAATAGTGCACTTTTTGAGTCTCAAACACTCATCTTTGAATCTCAAAGTGGCAAGTTTAAAGCAAGTGGCAGAAAACTTCTCTTTGATGGATTTTACAGGGTTTATGGTGCTAGTGACAAAGACAAACTTTTGCCAGACTTAAAAACTTACGAAGAGGTAGAATTGAGCAAACTAGAAGCAAACCAACACTTTACCGAGCCACCTTCAAGATATAGCGAAGCAAGTCTTATCAAAAAGCTGGAATCTTTAGGCATAGGTCGTCCTTCAACCTATGCCCCGACTGTCTCCACGCTTGTAGCAAGGAGCTACATAACCATAGAGAAAAAACAGATAATTCCAACAGAGATAGCCTTCACTGTTATAGATCTTTTGGAGAAGAATTTTCCAAGAGTAGTTGACAGCTCTTTTACCTCGGACATGGAAGAGACACTTGACCTCATCGCAGAAGACAAGGCGGACTGGCAAAAGACACTTGGTGATTTTTATACACCTTTTATGGAAAATATAGAAAAAGGCAAAAAAAATATAAAAAGCCTCAAAGTTGTGATTCCCATCGGTGAAAAATGTCCCGAGTGTGGCGAAGAACTGGTCAAAAGAAAAGGTCGATTTGGAGAGTTTATCTCTTGTAGTGCCTTCCCAAAATGCAAATATACTAAAAATCTAGGTAAAACAGAAAAAAAAGCAAAAGTCATAGTTGAGGGGGTCAAGTGTCCTCTTTGTGGAGGCGATATAGTAGAGAGATTTTCCCGTAGAGGAAAGTTTTACGGTTGCACAAACTATCCAAAGTGTAAATTTGTCTCTACATACCAACCAACAAATAAAAAATGTCCCGAGTGTGATGAAATGATGATAACCAGAGAGCTAAGAAAAAAACAGATTTTTGAGTGCCCAAAATGCAAATATAAAGAGGATGCGTAATGAAAAAAGAGGTTTTTTTATGCGCCATCAGCAACATCTCAAGCGGGAGTTGCAATGAAGATTGCGGATTTTGCACTCAAAGTTCAAAACATCATGCAAATATACAAAGATACAAGTACAAAGATATATCCGAAATAATCACAGAAGCTAAAAATGCAAAAAAAACAGGTGCGCTCGGCTTTTGCTTAGTAACTTCAGGCAGGGGATTGGACGATAAAAAACTTGACTTTGTTTGCAGGACTTGTGAGGCTGTAAAAAAAGAGGTTAAAGAGTTAAATATCATAGCTTGCAACGGACTTGCAAATCTCAACCAATTAAAAATCCTAAAAAGTGCCGGAGTCGATCTTTATAACCATAATCTAGAGAGCTCTGAAGAGTTTTACAAAACTTTATGCACTACACACTCCTGGGAAGAGAGATACCAAACTTGCCTACATGTAAAGGAAGCGGGACTAAAGCTTGTAAGTGGTGGTATATTTGGGCTTGGGGAAAGCAAAGACGATAGAGTGGCATTTGTCCAAAGCATAAAAGAGCTGGATCCGTTTACTTTTCCTATGAATTTTTTTCATCCAAATCCTGCACTTCCTATACAAAAAGAGCCCATGAATGAAGACGAAGCACTTAAAATCATCAATTATGTCCGAAATGAACTTCCAGACACCAGAGTGATGATAGCAGGCGGTAGAGAGATTACATTTAAAACAAAACAGAGCAAAATCTTCGATGCCGGTGCAAACTCTATAGTCATAGGCAACTATCTTACAACAAAAGGAAATGAGCCAAACAAAGATATAGAGATGATAAAAAATGCCGGATACAAGATAGCCTCGTACTGCGATGCATGAGATAGGTATCATTATCACCATTTCGGTGATTCTCTCGACTTCTCCATTTTTTTCCAGATATTTTCATATACCCTCCCCTGCTATCGAAATCATATTTGGCTCGATAGCAGCATTTTTTGGTTTCTTAAGCGATCACTATCTTTTTAAACTCCTGGCAGATGTAGGGTTTTTTTATCTTATGTTTATGGCGGGAATGGAGGTTGATCTGAGGATTTTTACCAACAAAAAAAGCTCAGTCATCAAAGAGGGTTTTTTATACTTGATCTTTTTATACATCATCTCTTTTGTCGGTATATACTATTTTAATTTAAATAAAATCCTCATAATCCTTTTACCCATGCTCTCTGTCGGCCTGATTTTAACCCTCTATAAAGAGTATGGCAAAGATACAAAATGGCTCAATCTCTCTATGGTAGTTGGCACTATGGGCGAACTTACTTCCATTATACTTCTTACTTTGGCTGGCGCAGCTTTGGAGTTTGGTGTTGGTGTAAAACTTTATGAAACCATTATATATCTTATTGTATTTCTTGCTTCAATGGTTGTGTTATTTAAACTTCTAAAAATTCTTTTTTGGTGGTATCCGGAACTGAAAACTTTTTTGATGCCTCATGCAGACAAAGAAGAAAAAGATATCAGACTGTCTATGGCGATATTTTTTGCTCTTATAGCAGTTATGTTATATCTGCATTTGGAGGTTGCTTTTGGTGCCTTTGTAGCAGGAATTTTTATAAACACATTTTTTGAGCACAAAAGAGAACTACCGGAAAAACTCTCATCATTTGGATTTGGATTTTTAGTTCCCATCTTTTTTATATATATAGGCTCAACTTTTGAGCTTAAATCTTTAGTTTCAGAAGGCTTGGTGCTAAATGCCCTGTTGATAACATCCCTTATGATAGGCTCAAGAGTTATGGCATCTTTTGTATTTATAAATATACTAAATAAAAAAGAGATTTTTCTTTTTGCCCTGTCACACTCCATGCCATTGACACTGCTTATAGCAGTTGCCACGATAGCATACAACTCAAGTAGCATAGATTATTTTACCTATCTATCTTTTGTTTTGGCTAGTATATTTGAAGTTATATTTGTCATGATTTTCATAAAAATAACCTCACAAAATTACAAAAATAACAAATAACATAAAAAAAATATATAACCTGATAGAATTTGCTTTCTCTAATAAATTATCTTGTAATATAGTAGAAAACAGTTCAAAGGAGAGAAAAATGAGCAAAGATAGTATCAGTGTCATAGATAATCGAACAGGGGAAAAATATGAATTTCCCATTCTTAACCCGACAATGGGACCTAGTGTCGTAGATATCTCTACATTTTACAAAGACACAGGAATGTTCACATATGATAGAGGTTTCACTTCAACAGCAAGCTGCAGATCCAAGATTACTTATATAGATGGTGGCAAAGGCAAATTAATGTACCGAGGATATGATATATCTTATCTTGCTACAAAAAAAACTTTTTTGGATGTCGTCTATCTATTACTGCACAAAGATTTACCTTCAGAGGAAAAGCTAAAAGCATTTCAATTTGAGTTGAAAAAGAGATCTTATATCAATGAAAGTATGAAAAAACTATTTGATGCTTTTCCGGACAATGCCCACCCAATGGCAATTCTTTCTTCTGCAATTGCATCGCTCTCTGCATTCTACTCTGATTCTCTGGATATGGATACTCCTGAAGAAGTTATAGAGATGGCACATAGAATTATCGCCAAGATTCCCACAATTGCTGCTTTTTCATATAGATACTCACAGGGTCATCCGGTTATATATCCTGATTTGACGAAGGGATTTACTGAAAATTTTTTATTTATGTTAAGAGCATATCCACATAATTATATAGAATTAAAACCTATCGAAGTAGAGGCGCTTGACACCATATTTACTCTGCATGCAGACCACGAACAAAATGCTTCAACCACTGCTGTTAGGGTTGTCGCTTCAACCCAGGCGCACCCTTACGCTGCTATATCAACCGGAGTCAGTGCACTTTGGGGAAGAGCACATGGCGGAGCAAACGAATCTGTAATTCGTCAATTGGAACTCATAGGCAGTGTAGAAAATGTTGATAAATATATAGCAAAAGCAAAAGATAAAAATGACCCGTTTAGATTGATGGGATTTGGGCATAGAGTCTATAAAAATTTTGATCCAAGAGCAACCATATTAAAGGAATTAAGAGATAAACTTGTAAATGAATTAAATATAGATTCCCGCTTACTCGAAATCGCAAATAAGATAGAAAAAATAGCACTAAGTGATGAGTATTTTGTAAAAAGAAAACTCTATCCAAATATTGACTTTTATTCCGGTCTTATATTAAATGCCCTAAAAATTCCAAAAGAGATGTTTGCAGTCATATTTGTAATGGGAAGAGCTCCGGGGTGGATTGCTCAATGGATTGAACTAAAAGAACAGGCAGACATGAAAATAGCTCGTCCTAGACAACTATATCTTGGACCAAATGAACGAACACCGGCAGAATAATACTACTTAAGGGTGACTATATAATCACCCTTGGCTTTTTTTAAGCTATACACATATTGTCCATCGAGCTCTATCGCAACCCTGTAGTATTTATCGTGATTTCCTAAAACTATGGATACAAAAGGTGGCATATCCACTTTGAAGCTTTTAGTTAGAAAATTTGTATCCCTTTTGAAGTCTATCACTATCTTATATGGTTTATCCACCATAAAATCTCGTATTTTTCTGTCCTTTGTAAAAATCTCCAACCGCTTTTTGCCAACCTTAAAGGATATAAAGCCTTTGTATTTAAAACTTTTTATCTCATTTTCAGATTGATTTTGTTGTGTTTTTTCAGCAGTAAGAAGAGTTGTTCTCTTTGCCTTTTTTTGATTTTGTAAATCTTTTTTATAGGTCAGCATAAATTCATCATGCCAATCAATCTTTTTATCTATTTGAACAACACGGCGTGAAATTGAGCCGTCTAAATTTTGATAGTAAACATCGACTTTCTTCAAAACTCTAGCGCTGTCGGGCAAGGAAAAATCTGCTTTTTTAAAATGCTTATCCTGTTTGGGCAGTTGTGTAAATTTGGCAATATTTTCTACAGGAGCAAAAGGATTGTCTCTCGCAAAACACAAAACACCCAACAGTAAAAAAAGTTGTAAAATTTTCATCAATCTCCTTAATTCGGCTCCAACTGTTTAAGTTCAAAATACTCTTTTTGCAAAAGAGCATTTTTTTCTTTTATAATCTTAACATTTTGTTTTAGATTATCTCTGCTCTGTTGCAAATCCAAAAGGACCTCTAAAGAGCTTTTGCCAAACAAAATATCACCTACATAAATGCCAAAAAAGACAACCACTAAAGCAAGAAAGAAAATTTTGACATAAAAAACGCTTTCGCTTTTTTTACTGCCTCCATTTTCAAACTCACTTAAAATCTTACTCATCTACTCTAAAACAGTTCTTTTCCCAAGTATTCACCAAAACCCAACTCCCTTTCTATCTCTAAAAGTCTGTTGTATTTAGCTATCCTTTCGCTTCTTGCGGTTGAACCTGTCTTTATCTGCCCTGCGTTCATGGCTACTGCAAAATCAGCTATAAAAGCGTCTTCGCTCTCTCCGCTTCTATGGCTTACTACACATGTGTAATTGTTTCTTTGAGCCAATCTTATAGTCTGCATACTTTCGCTCACAGTACCTATCTGATTTAGCTTTATCAAAATAGAGTTTGCGATACCTTTTGAGATGCCCTCTTGTAAAATTTTTCTGTTTGTTACAAACAGATCATCTCCGACTATCTGAATCTTATCGCCTAGTTTTTCGGTCATAATCTTCCAGCCATTCCAATCATCCTCAGCCAAACCGTCTTCAATAGAAACTATAGGATATTTATCGCAAAGTTGTAGATAATAATCCACCATCTCTTCACTACCAAGCTCCCTGTTTTCTGAACCTAATTGATACTTTCCATCTCTATAAAATTCACTACTTGCCGGATCTAGTGCTATAGCTATCTGCTCTTTTGGCTTATATCCGGCTGCTTTTATAGCCTCCACTATCAACTCCAAAGGCTCTTCATTGTTTTTTAAATCAGGAGCAAATCCACCCTCATCCCCAAGAGCCGTACTGTGTCCAAGATCACCCAGTATCTTTTTGAGTTGATGATATGTCTCGCTGCTTGCGCAAAGAGCATCTCTAAAATCATCAAATCCCACAGGCATAATCATATACTCTTGAAAATCCACATTGTTATCAGCATGGCTTCCACCATTTATGATATTTAGCATAGGTGTTGGTAAAGTCAAAGCATTTACTCCGCCAAGATACCTGTAAAGCGGCATACCAAGAGAGTTGGCACACGCCCTTGCAACTGCCATAGAGACACCCAAAACTGCATTTGCACCAAGTCTTCCATAAGTCTGCGTGCCATCCAGCTCTTTCATCGCATTGTCTATCTCTGCTTGATTAAATGGGTCAAGCCCTATCAATTCATCAGCTATCTCGACATTTACATTCTCAACTGCTTTCAAGACACCTTTTCCCATATATCGCTCACCACCGTCTCTTAGCTCCAAAGCCTCTTTTGATCCGGTACTTGCGCCACTAGGAACGATAGCGTTTGCAACAATTCCATCACTTAAAACTACCGTAGCTCTTACAGTCGGGTTACCCCTGCTGTCCATCACCTCATCTGCATATATCTCGTCTATATATATCATCACTCATCGCCTTCCATAACATTGACCGGTTTTATACCCATCTCTTCTTTGATTTTGTTTTCCAACTCCAAGGAGAGCTCCTTATTCTCTTTCAAAAGCGCTTTTACATTTTCTCTTCCCTGACCCAATCTTGTCTCACCATAGCTAAACCAGGCACCGCTCTTATCGATAATGTCCATTTTTACACCATAATCGACTATCTCGCCCTCTTTGCTGATACCCTCTCCAAACATTATGTCAAATTCAGCCTGACGAAACGGAGGCGCTACTTTGTTTTTTATAACTTTTGCTTTTACTCTGTTTCCTATCTGCTCATCACTCTGTTTCAAAGTGGCAATTCTACGCACATCTATCCGCACTGAAGCATAAAATTTTAAAGCATTTCCACCTGTTGTGGTCTCAGGACTTCCATAACCCATGGTGCCTATCTTCATACGGATTTGATTGATAAATATAACCGTGGTTCCCATTTTACTCACAACACCGGTTAATTTCCTAAGTGCTTGACTCATAAGCCTCGCTTGAAGTCCTACATGCGTATCACCCATATCACCATCTATCTCACTCTTTGGAGTAAGTGCAGCCACAGAATCAATAACTATCACATCAACAGCACCACTTCGCACCAGTGTTTCAACTATATCCAAAGCCTGTTCGCCAAAATCCGGCTGAGAGACAAAAAGGTTATCCACATCAACACCCAAATTTCCTGCATATTTAACATCAAGCGCATGCTCGGCATCAACAAAAGCACAGATACTGCCTTGCTCTTGTGCTTGGGCAACTATTTGCAGAGCCAAAGTGGTTTTACCAGAACTCTCAGGTCCATAAATCTCAACCACCCTGCCTTTTGGAACTCCACCAATTCCCAAAGCCAAATCAAGTCCTAAAGAACCTGTACTTATAGAGTCTATAGGCTCTATAACTTTATCACCAAGCCTTATAAGAGCACCCTTTCCAAATGTTTTATCTATCTGTTTAATCGCCAAATCAATAGCTTTTTTCTTATTTGCATCAATTTCCATAAATTTCCTTGTTTGTTAGACTTTTTTCAATACTCGTATTATCACTCAAGCTTCACGCGACGGGTATCTCCAAAATCAAAGATTTCGACCTATCGGTTACAGAGCCTCTCAAATACAAGTATTGAAAAAAGTCTATATAATTTTTATTTATTTTATCATTTTGTGCTTGAAAATCCCTTTATACTACTCCTCTTTATCCTCCTCATTTTCTCCATCCATAATAAAACCAATAACCAGTAGAGAGATGACAAAAACAACTATTATCCCCATAATCACATATGACATATATTTTCCTTGCTTTTTAGCATCTTATTATACCTAAAAGAAGCTTTTTATAAAAAAGCGAGTATAATTTTAGCATATCAATACACTAGGATTACACTTGAGAAATATTACTGTAGCTCACTCTCCCGATGCTGACGATATCTTTATGTATTTTGCCATTAAATTTGGCTGGACCACCATAAAAAATCTGAAATTTGAAAATATCGCACTCGACATAGAGACTCTAAACCAAAAAGCTTTGCAAAATATCTATGATATAACAGCTATAAGCTTTGGTCTCTATCCAAAGATAAGAGATGAATATGCACTACTTCGCACTGCTGTTAGTTTTGGCGAAGGCTATGGTCCAAAAGTTATAAAAATTAAGGGCAAAAAATTAAAAAGAAATTTTAAAGTTGCCCTTAGTGGTGAAAACACAACAAATGCACTGCTTTTCAAAATAGCATATCCAGATGCAAGGATTGTATATAAAAATTTTTTAGAAATTGAGAACTCTGTCTTAAACGGTGAAGTAGATGCAGGAGTTTTGATACACGAGAGCATATTGGATTTTAGTGAAAAACTCGAAGTCCAGAGAGAACTTTGGGACATATGGAGAGAGCTTTGCAAAGATGACCTGCCACTGCCGCTAGGTGGCATGGCAATCCGTCGCTCTATCCCTCTAAATCAAGCCATAGAGTATGAAGATATACTGACAAAGGCTGTAGAAGTAGCGCACACCCACCAAAAACTACTCTCAAAGATGCTCTTGGAGAGAGATCTTATAAGGGTGGATGGCAAAACACTGGAAAAATATCTAAATCTATATGCAAATGACAAATCAATCACGATGGATAACAAACAGTATAAAGCGATAGATAAACTTTTTGAACTGGGATATAAACATGGCTTTTATGATGCAAAATTGGAGGTAGAGGACTATCTAATCCCAACAGAATATAAAGAATTAAGAGAGAGCTAGATTTTAGCGGCATCTAAAGTATAAGTATAAAAAATTTTACGGAATTCACTTCCGATATAAGAGAAAAATTTTCTTGGCGACAGCCAAAGCTTCAGTATATAAAATAGTACTTCTCGCCAACGGTGAAGCTTCAGTCGCGAGGAATTTTTTGGGGGCTTCGCCCCTAAAAAAGGGGACAAAAAAATGGAAGCAAAATTAATAGGACTAGGAGTCGAAACCTTTAAAATGGCTCTGTATCTATCTATGCCTATGCTTATGGCAGGACTTTTTGCAGGACTTGCTATAAGCATCTTTCAGGCGACTACACAAATAAATGAGATGACTCTTAGTTTTGTGCCGAAAATTCTACTTGTTATCGTGGTGGCCATCTTTACAATGCCTTGGATGATGAATATGATGATAGAATTTACCACAAAAATCATCACAATGATACCCTCTTTTATATTTTGAAAACGATAGATTTTCAAACATACTCCAGCATAAAAATAGGACCAAAAATTGATGTAAAGATCATAAAAACCATACAAAGCTGCAGTGGTTTTTTCATCATAGGAGGAGCAAATAATCTCCTAATGCCTCCAAATCCTCCAAAGCTGGCAATATTAGGAAAAGAGTTTGAATTTATGAAACAAAAAGATGAAATTTTACACATAGGAGGAGCAACTAAAAGTGGAAAAATCCTCTCTTATGCTAAAAAACACAATTTGGCAAACTTTGAGCTTATGCAAAAGCTTCCCGGAACTCTGGGCGGAATGGTAAAGATGAATGCCGGATTAAAAGAGTGGGAGATTTTTAACCATCTTTTGGCTGTAAAAACCGAGTTTGGGTGGATAGACAAAAAAGATATAGAGTTTGGATACAGATATGCAAATATCAAAGGAACTATATTTGAAGCTATTTTTGAGATAAAATCTGGATTTGACTCTGAACTTTTAGAGATGTTTAAAGAACTAAGAGACAATCAGCCACGACTTCCGAGTGCAGGCAGTTGCTTTAAAAACCCTCCAAACAGTTTTGCAGGAAAACTTCTCGATGAGTCAGGACTAAAAGGGAAAAGAATCGGAAACATCTCTTTTAGCGATAAGCACGCAAATTTTTTGATAAATCTAGGTGGTGGAACATTTAATGAAGCTGTAACCCTTATAGAGTTGGCTAAAAAAAGAGTTTATGAGAAATTTGGCATACTACTCGAAACAGAGATAGAGATACTCCCAAAATACTAGTAGAATAATTTTAGAAGAACCATTCCCAACGAAAAAAGAAGTTTTAGGGCACTAAACCTAATAAGTCTCCCCAAGTGCCCTACCCCTATATAGCAAAGTTACTAATTGATGTAATTATAAAACTTAATGTAATTATAATTCAAAATAGTTACAAATGCTCTTATACTGAAGCAGTATACAATATTTTTTATATTACTTAAAGTTTTCTTAACATAATTTATACATAGTTTAAAAAAGAGTTTAAAAAAGGGGTCAGAGTTTAAAAAAGGGGTCAGAGTTTAAAAAAGAGTTTAAAAAAGTTTAAAAAAGGGGTCAGGGACCTAAATTAAACTTTTTTATCAGTATATTGGCTTCTTGGGGATATTTTAATCTCATCAAAATTTTTGAATTTTTTTAGTTTATAGGCATCGACTGCGCATCTTCCTATCATTGCTGCATTGTCAGAGCAATATTCCAAAGGTGCTACATGCAAAGTTGCCGATTTTGTCTGACAAAAATCCTCTAGACATGAACGAAGATATAAATTTGCACTTGCACCCCCGACCACTCCAAAATGCTTGATATCTCTCTTTTTATATATCTTTTTGAGTTTTTGCATCAAGTGCTTAACCGCAACCCTCTGAAAAGAGCAGCTTATATCAGCTTTTGCCTGCTCATTTAACTCTTGAGTATTTTCTACAGCCAACCTAACCTGATTTTTCAAACCTGAATAACTAAAGGCAATTTTAGGAGAATTCTGCAAAGGAATAGTAAAGGCATACCTGCCCTCATTCCCTTGTTTTGCATATTTTTCTATGATCGGACCACCTGGGTAGCCAAATCCCAGCATCTTTGAAACCTTATCAAAACTCTCTCCAAAACTATCATCAAGTGTGGTTGCCAGTATCTCCACATCTTCATATCCCTCTACATGTAAGATTTGCGTATGCCCTCCCGAAACCAACAAAATATCCATAGGAAACAGAGTATCTTTCTCTATAAAAAGAGAGTATATATGCCCTCTGAGATGGTTGATGGGCAATACCGGAAGTTTCAAAGAGACGGCCAATGCCTTAGCCATCACAACACCCTCAACCAGCGTTACGCTAAGACCCGGCTCATTTGTCACGGCTATTGCTTTAAGATCGCCAAACCACTCTTTTGCCTCTTCAAGTATCTTAGGAAGTGCTGTTGCATGAAGCCTTGCTGCGAGTTCCGGTACCACTCCCCCGTATTTTGAATGCATAAGCTCTTGTGAAATCTTTTTATGGAATAGTAGCTTTTTGTCCTCTATTCTCGTTATCGCTATAGAGCTGTCGTCGCAGCTACTCTCTATACTTAAAATCAAATCTTTCTCCATTTACAAATTGGCTAATTATACCCAAAATCAACATTCGACTATATTTACAGCCAATCCGCCAAGCGAAGTCTCTTTATATTTGCTCATCATGTCTTTGCCGGTTTCGAGCATAGTTTTGATAACACTATCTAAAGAGACGAAATGTTTTCCATCTCCGTTTAGTGCCATTCTTGCTGCATTTATAGCTTTCATTGCCGCCATCGCGTTTCTCTCGATACAAGGAATTTGCACTAACCCACCTACCGGGTCACAAGTGAGTCCTAAATTGTGTTCCATCCCTATTTCTGCAGCATTTTCAACCTGCTCTATCGTTCCTCCCATAGATTCTGCAAGTCCGGCTGCTGCCATAGAGCAGGCAACTCCCACTTCGCCTTGACATCCGACATCTGCTCCGCTTATAGAGGCATTTCTTTGGTACAGTAAACCAATAGCCCCGGCAGTAAGCAAAAAATTTACAACTTTATGCCTGTGAAAATCTTTCAAAGACGAGCCTAAAAATTTATTCATATATTGGATTACCGCGGGTATTATCCCTGCTGCACCGTTTGTTGGAGCAGTTACTATTCTATTTCCGCAAGCGTTCTCTTCATTTACAGCCAATGCCCACAAATCTACCCAATCCATCACCTCCAGGGGGTCTATCATAGAAAAGCCCTCTTTATTTTTTAGTCTGGTATATATATTATTTGCTCTTCGTTCTATACCGGTAATTGGCAAAATTCCACTTTTCTGACATCCAGCCTCGATGGAATTTTCCATAACTTTCCATATGTTAACAAGGGAATTTTTTACCTCATCTTCACTCCTCATACTCTTTTCATTTTCCAACATCAAGTCACTTATCTTAAATGAATTTTTTTTACATTTTTCTAAAAGCTGAGCAGCAGAATAAAACTCAAAAGGCAATTTGATTTTATCTTTTTTTCTTGTTTTGCCTATCTTGTCTTCATCCAAAATATCTCCGCCTCCAACAGAATAGTATGTTTTGGCCAGCAGCAGTGTTGATTTTTCATCATACATGTAGAGCTTTATGGCATTTGGATGGTATCTGAGTGTTCTGTTTTTATACAATATCAAATCTTTTTTAAAATCAAAATCTATCTTTTTTCTCTCCAAGAGATTGATTTTTTTCTTTTTTAAAACATTTATAAATTTTGATTTTGATTTTTCTATATCTATAGTTTTGGGATCTTCTCCCATTAAACCTTGCACTATCGCAAAATCACTCCCATGCCCTTTTCCTGTAGCGCCCAAAGAGCCGAAAAGCTCAATCTTTAAACTATAACACAAATGCATTAAATTCTTTTTTAATGCCTCTTCGACAAATTCTTTGGCTATCTTCATAGGTCCCATAGTATGAGAACTGGAAGGTCCTATGCCAATTTTATACAAATCAAAGATTGTTTTACCCATAAGTACCTACTTGTATTATAGAACTTGTTCAAGACTAATTATAGCATTATTTATGATGCGACTAAGTCGCATTTAAGTATATATAAATTATAATTCAACTATGTTAAAAACTATAATATTTTCTCTGCTCATTTTAAATACTTTTTTATATGCAAAACTGAATATAGTAGTCAGTGTGTTGCCTGAAGTTTCTTTTGTCAAAGCTATCGGTAAAAATCTGGTAAATGTCACGGCCATGGTTAAACCCGGAGATTCTCCTCACACATATGAGCCAAAGCCATCACAAATGAGAGAAATCTCTAAAGCTGATATCTACTTTAGCATAGGAGTAGAATTTGAAAATGCCTGGCTTAAAAGATTTGCCAACCAAAACTCAAAAATGCTCATTATAAACCTCTCAAGTGGGATAAAAAAAGAGGCAATGCCGACATTTGAGGGAAAAAATCAACACGACGGAGGAAAAGATCCTCATGTTTGGACCAGTCCAGAAAACATTAAAATAATAGCAAAAAATATCTACAAAGCCCTAATAAAAACAGACAGCAAAAACAGATCTATATATACAAAAAACTATCAGAACTTTATCCTACACATAGAAATGGTTGATAAAAAGATAAAAAATATACTGAAAAACACTCCAAGAAACAGTAGATTTATGGTTTTTCACCCCGCCTGGGGATACTTTGCAAAAGAGTACCATCTAATCCAACTTCCTATAGAGATAGAGGGGAAAATTCCAAAACCCAAAAGCTTGATAAAAATCATAAAAATTGCAAAAAAACAAAAAGTAAGAGCCATATTTACCCAGCCTGAATTTTCACCAAAAATAGCTACTCAAATAGCACGTGAACTTCACGTCAAAGTCATAAAAGCGACCCCTTTAAATCCAAAATGGGAAGAGAATCTTATAAGCTTTGCCAAAGCAATAGCCAAATGAAACCGACACTTGAGATAGAAAATCTCTCTTTTGCCTACGAAAAACAGATCGTACTCAAAGATATAAACCTGAACATTTATCCAAAAGATTTTTTGGCTATAATCGGTCCAAACGGTGGTGGAAAATCAACTCTTTTGAAGCTAATCCTAGGCATAAACAAGATTCAGAAAGGGAGTATTAAAATCGATGGTGTAGATTCTAAAGAGTGTCTGGAAAGAATCGGATATGTTCCTCAAAATACAAACATAAATACGGATTTTCCTATAAAAGCCATAGAGGTCGTACTAATGGGGCACACCACAAAAGAGAGATTTTTCTTAGGATATCACAAAGAAGAACTTACTAAAGCAAAAAATGCCCTGGAAAAAGTAGGTATGTTGGAATTTTTAAACAAGAAAATAGGCTCACTCTCAGGCGGGCAGAGACAAAGAGTGATGATTGCTCGTGCTCTGTTTGCAAATCCAAAAATACTGCTGTTTGACGAACCAACCTCAAGCATAGATGTAAAAGGACAAAAAGATATCTACAAACTCCTTCAAAATCTCAATAAAAGCATAACAGTCGTCGTAGTAAGTCACGATATATCTATCATACTTGAATACGCCTCAAAAGTAGCATATATCAATCGAACTTTGGTGCTGCATGATATAGATATCAAAAATAAAAAATTTGATACCCAAAAGTCACATTTTTGCGAAGTTGAACTCTTAAATATGCTAGGCAACAAAACACAAAAGAGTTGTCTATGCTAGATGCACTCTCATATGACTTCATCCAAAATGCTCTTATAGCTGGCGTATTGCTTAGCATTTGTGCTGGGATCATCGGCTCATTGATAGTGGTAAACCGTATGGTTTTTTTAGCCGGGGGCATCGCACATACCTCATATGGCGGAATTGGCATGGCTATATACTTTGGAATTCCTATATTTTTAGGCGCCTCTTTATTTGCAGTAGGTGCTGCTTTGCTTTTGGCTTTCATCAGCATGAAACAAAGAAACAGAATGGATACTTTCATAGGACTTATCTGGGCGGTTGGTATGGCGATTGGCGTCATCTTTGTTGATCTGACTCCAGGATACAATGTGGATTTGATGAGCTACCTTTTTGGCTCAATTCTGGCAGTCGGTAAAAATGATCTCTACTTTATATCCATACTGCTGTTTGTGATTTTAACCGTAGTAATTGTATGGTACAGGGATATTTTGGCAGTCTCTTATGATAGTGAATATGCAGCTCTGCGAGGTGTAAATGTAAGATTTTTTTATACTCTTATTTTAATTCTCTCGGCTCTAACCGTAGTTGTTGCGATAAAGATAGTGGGGCTCATCTTGGTCATTGCACTCCTGACCATACCTGTATATATCGCAGAAAAACTCTCCTCGTCTCTGGCATCTATGATGAGTCTATCTGCTGCCTTTTCACTTGCATTTACTCTAACAGGGCTCTATTTTTCATATGTATATGATTTAACATCGGGTGCAAGCATCATCTTGGTATCTGCTGTTTTTCTTGTGATTTTCCTGCCAGTAATTTCTGTGCTTCATCGCCGCTAATCGGTCTAGAGAAGTAGTATCCCTGGATTATCTGGCATCCTAAATCTTTTAAGATTTCATACTGTTTTTCAGTCTCAACGCCTTCTGCTAAAACTTCCAAATCCAAACCAATAGAGAGATCTATTATACTCTTTGTGATAGCTTGGTCTTTTTTATCATTTTCTAGTTCGTCTATAAATGCTTTATCAATTTTTAGTTTTGAAATTTCAAGGTACTTTAGATAACTAAGTGACGAGTAACCCGTCCCAAAATCATCTATCGCCACTTTTATCCCTATATCTCTGAAACACCTGAGCAAATCAGTAGTTTTTTTGGTATCTCTCATCACATATCTCTCTACTAATTCTGCTTCGATCCACTCAGGTCTACACCCCGTCTCTTTAAGTAAATCTTCCAATTTCTCAAAAAAGTTACTACTTTCAAGTTGCTTTGATGTAAAATTGATAGACATGATGCCCGGATTCAATCCTTTGGCGTACCACAAAGCTGTTTGATGCATAGCTTTTTTAGATATAGCTTCACCCAAAGGTATCATAAGACTGCTGTTTTCGGCTAGTTGTATAAAATAATCCGGATATTTAAGCCCGAGTCTGGGATGTTGCCATCTAACCAAAGCCTCAAATCCAACTATTTTTCCTGTTTTTACTTCAAGTTGAGGTTGATAATGAAGTATAAACTCGTCGTTTTTCATACCGTCTCTTATCTCTTGTTCTATCTTTATGTGTTCCAAAACATTGGAATTCATGCTCTCATCATAATAAATATATCTGTTCTTGCCGCTATTTTTAGCTCTATACATCGCCATATCAGCATATTTTAATAAATCTTGCTCATCTTGCGCATCATTTGGATATATAGAGATACCTATACTAAAAGTTATACTAAAAGGGTTGTTTTTTATATAAAATGGCTCTTGAAACCTATCTACAATTTTTTGGATGATACTTGTATTGTCATCAATAGAGCTTAAATCATCAATAATCAGGACAAACTCATCACCACTCACTCTTGAAACCGTATCTGTGACTCTTAGCATACTTCTTAAAACACTTGCTATCTCGATAAGCAACAAATCACCCATATCGTGCCCAAATGCATCATTGACAATTTTAAAATTGTCAATATCCATAAATGCAACAGCAAGACACCTTCCTCCCCTTTTTGCTCTTTTTATGCCTTGCGAGAGTCTATCCATCAAAAACATTCTGTTTGGCAAAGAAGTCAAAGGATCATGTTTTGCCTGAAAAATTAACTTTTTCTGTTGAATCTGCAAATTTTTTTCTACTCTTTTCCTTTGGGTTATGTCTCTAAAAACAAAATAACCGGCCAGTGTATTTTGTAAAACAATCTGCGTAGCTGCGATATTTAGCCATATGTCTCTGCCATTGAGAGTCTTTGCCATTATTTCAAATTCGACTCTGCCTTCCTTTCTGGCGATATCTAATTTTTTCTCTATCAACTCCATAGAATTTTCACCATTGCCTTGCTTATCAGGAAAGTAATCTTTGGTTTTTAATTGTAAAAATCTATCTTTATCTATCGCTTCAAATATTCTCAAGGTCGAACTGTTGCATTCATATATTTTCCTGTTTTTTGAGAGTGCTATACCATCAGATGCCGTATCAAAAAGTTTTTTAAATATATTTTTTTGCTCTATCAGCTCCACAGTTCTGTTTTCAACAGTATGCTCTAGTTTCTTAAAAAGTTTTTTAATTTTTATTGACAATAACAAAAACAGAGTCAGCATAACTGATAAAATCAAAAAGGAGATCAGCACGCTTTTATATATAGTTTGTTTTAAACCCTCTTTTATGATCTTTTTTTGTTTTATATACAGTTTATGGTAATCTTGAACTTGTGTACCAATAACCCAGTTCAAACCAGGAATTAATTTTACATAAGAAATCCTTTTCTTTCCGTCTCTCGAGAGATAATCCATAAAAAATCCATCAGGATTTGCATATGCACCTCTTATGGCATCTCTTACAATATGCCTTCCATGGACTACATCATTCCATCTGTTGATATTTTTAAAATCCCCATTACCCATGACAGTATTGTCCAAAACATCATAAGCAAAAATGTAGCCAAATTGGTCTTTTTGCAAAGTTGAGAGATATTTTTTGAGATATTTTTTGATCTGTTTTAAGATATCTTCTTCATATCTTCCTGCCCCTATAAATATACCAAGCGGCTTAAAAATCTCAACAAAACCAATCTTTTTTTTCATCTTTTTTTCACCGATTTTATACCACCACCAAGTTGAATAACTCTCATTTTTTGTTTTTACTAAATTTATGGCTCTTCGTATCGTATATCTCTTGTTTCTTAGACTGTCTCTAATTTTTTGAAGAATTATATTTTTTGGAAGAGTGCTAAATTGCCTATAGATACTTTTGATGACTTCTAGACCGGCATCAACATTTTCCTTTACCGATTCCTTTGCTTTTTCCTCAAGTGTGCCTTTGTATATATCAATGAAATCAACCAACTTTTGAATCTTGTCTTGGGCTTCCATTTTGGCTCTGTTGCTATATATTTTATTTATATTACGCAAAGAATTATTGTAATTTTCCAGTGAGTTTGTTGTAAAAACATATATAAAAGAGGCAGAAATTAAAATAAAACTAAGTACGGCTATAAGAATCATAAGTCTTAATAGTTGTTTACTGTTGTTAAATCTCATCTCTCTGCCTCTTTTAGTTTAATAACCCTCTAAATGTTTTGTTTTTGGCAATACTAAATTTAAGAATATCCCCACAACTGCTCCTAATCCGATACCGCTAAAAGCGACTCCACCAAAGTCAAAAGTAAAACCCCCTATGGCAAAAACCAAAATCATAGAGACTATGATCATATTTCTCGGATCTTCCAAATCAGCTTTCTCCTTTATCAGTGTTCCCATACCGATAGAAGTGATTATTCCAAAAAGCAGAAGCATAATTCCACCCATAACAGGCACCGGAATAGTAGCCAAAAGGCCACCAAGCTTTCCAACAAATGCCAAAATTATAGCAAATATCGCAGCCCAGGTCATGATGGCCGGATTATAAGCTTTTGTGATAGTAACAGCCCCTGTTACTTCAGAGTATGTAGTGTTTGGGGGACCGCCAAAACAAGCAGCCAAACTTGTAGCCAGGCCATCGCCTAAAAGCGTATTTTTAAGTCCGGGTTTCTTTAGATAATCCCTCTTGGTTACACGACTGATAGCCAATATATCTCCTATATGCTCAACTGCCGGAGCAATTGCTATAGGAACTATATACAAAATCGCCTGCCAGTTGAGTTCAGGTGCCACAAATTTTGGCATAGCAAACCAGGCAGCTTTATGAACAGCATCAAAACTTACTATTCCATACATCAAAGAGATTATATATCCCATAAAAACACCTGAAAGGATAGGCAACAGTCTAAATACTCCTTTTCCGAGCAAGGAGACGAGCATGGTTGTTGCAAGCGATATCATAGATATAACAATCGCCTTGTCAAAAGGGACCAAAGTTATAGCTCCATCACCCGTTTTTCCCATCGCCATATGAACTGCCACAGGAGAAAGTATCAAGCCGATGGTCATAATCACCGGTCCTACTACGACTGCCGGTAAAATCTTATGTATAAACTTGGAACCATACAGTCTGATTGCAAAACTAAGAACTACATATAAGAGACCGGCTGCTGCGAGACCGGACATGGTTCCTGCAATTCCCCAGGTTTTAACTCCATATATGATTGGTGCTATAAAAGCAAAAGATGAAGCCAAAAATATAGGCGGAACCGCTTGTCTATTGATAAGCTGAAACAGAAGTGTTCCAAGACCGGCTGTAAAAAGAGCAACATTTGGATCAAGTCCTGTCAAAATCGGAACAAGAACCAGGGCGCCAAATGCCACAAACAAAAACTGCAAACCAACTATGCTGTCTTTCAAGCGTAAGTTATAGTCTGTCTTACTCATAAATCTCCTTTAGAAAATTTTCTTACCTCTTTATCTATCTCAAAAATATCATCTAAATTTTTTGGTTTTATATCGCTAAAATACCTATATGCTCTTTTGTTTATCTTTGCGATATCGAGTATATTTATCTCATTATTCAAAAAACTCTCGACACTCACTTCATTTGCAGCATTTAAAACGACTCCAAGTTTAGAATTTTTAAGTATATCTTCTCTTATCTCCCACATCGGATATCTGCTCTCTTTTATCTCTCTAAACTCTAAATTTCCAACTTCCTTCAAATCTACATGCGGCAAAATCTCCTCCTTTATCTCTCCTTTAAGTGCAAAAGAGATAGGAAGTTTCATGTCGGCATTTGCGATATGAGCAGTTGTGCTTCCATCTACAAAATTGATAAAAGCATGAATAATGGATTTTGTCTCTATGATAGCATCTAAATTTTCGCAACCATATAGCCACTTTGCCTCCAAGAGCTCAAAGATTTTATTTGTCATAGTCGCACTGTCTATTGTGATCTTTTTGCCCATCTTCCAGTTTGGATGCTTCAGTGCTTCGGCTGAACTCATGGATGAAAGTTTTTCAAGCGGTGTGTCCCTAAATGATCCGCCACTCGCTGTTATAATCATAGATTTTACCAATTTATCGCTCAATAGGTACTTTAACCCAAAATGCTCACTGTCTATCGGAATAATTTTTGAGGTATCAAGCAGATTTCCCGCAACCACTAAAGACTCTTTGTTTGCCAAAGCCAGTCTCTTGCCTAACTTTTGAGTCTCAACTGAGGGTGCAAGACCGGCAAAACCAACAAGAGCATTTACAACCAAATCACTTTTGGCTAAATTTATAACTTCAAGTATCCCTTCACTTCCATAAAATACTCTGTTGTGCTTCACTCTTTGGATATCAGCCTTATTGGCAATGCAAACATACTTTGGATGAAATTCCTCTATCTGTCTATTTAACAGGTTTATATTTTTTCCTGCTGCTAAGACTTCTACATGTAGAGCAAATTTTTTTGCAAGTTGCAGAGTATTTACGCCTATAGAACCGGTAGATCCCAGCAAAATCATCTATAGCAATCCTCTAAGTAGCACAACCATAACGATTGAAGCAAACAGATAGCCATCTAATCTATCGAGCATACCACCGTGTCCTGGGAAAATAGTTCCGCTGTCTTTCACTCCGGCAACTCTTTTCAAATAACTCTCAAAAAGATCACCCCAAACAGATGAGAGAGCAGCAAAAAATGAGACAATTACCGATATACTCAAATCAACACTGCCAAGACCAATTATAGAGCCCAAAACAGTAGCTATAAGAATTCCTCCTATCACACCTTCCCAAGTCTTATTTGGAGAGGTTTTTGAAAAAGGAGTTTTGCCTATGCTTTTTCCTGTCACATAAGCACCTGTATCAGTAGATGCTACGATAACTACAAGCCATATAAGTGTACTCATACCAAAATCTTTATACAGAGCAAACAAAAACAACATAGAGAGTGTCGGATAAACAAACGGGCTCAAAAGCCTTAAATTAACATCTTTTTTGTGTACCATTACAGATACAGCCACGATAATGATAAGATAAAAAAGATCATCAGGATTAGGATATATCAAAACCGCCAGCCAGAGTGCAACCGCATAAACCATATATCTTTTATCGCTCAAACCAAACAGGCTCATAGCTTCATAAAAAGAGACCAAATATATAGCACCCATCATCACCCATGTAAGAAGAGTCTTGTCAACAAGAGCAACAATTAACGCAACTCCAACTAATACAATTGAGGTCAGTATCCTCTCTTTGTGGGAAGTGTAAATTTCTTTGATATTCATTATTTTTCCACCTATTTTTATAGTATTTTATCCTATATCGTGTGAGTTTATCCTTAGACTTTTATATCTAGGTGTCTAGTGGTGAAAATTTCTGCAGTTTCTTTTTCCTGTTGTTCCGTATCGTCTTTTTTTGGTTTTTCTTTATTTCCCTGCTGCTCTTCATCGTTTTTTTTCTTTTCATGTTCGTGCTCAGGGTCAATTTTATAGGTCTCTTCTGCCGGTCTAACATCTTCTATCTCTTGCTTATCGGCATCTTGTATAGCCGTAGCTGCTCCGGCTTGCGCATCTAGTCTGTTTTGAAAGTTTGACTGCATTTTGGTTTGTGCCGGCATCGCCTGATTTGCATATGCAACCGCACCAACAGGACCTATTGCCATAATATTTTCCTTTAAATAGTTGTACTTATAGTTTTGTAATCCACATAGTTTACATGTGCGCCAACATCTATCTTCACATTCCTTCTTTGAGTATAATCGACCAAATAAGAACCTTTTTGAGAGACACTGAACTCAACGCAGAGTTTTGCAGCAAACTCCAAAACGGTTTTTGGTATATTTTGCTTATCTGTTCTTATTATAACATGAGATGATGGCATATCCTTTAGATGCAACCAAATATCTCTTTTTTTTGCCTCTTTTAGTAACTCGATGTTACCTTTTTCATTTTTTCCAAGCATCATTTTGAAGCCCTCTATGTAAAAACTCTCATATGGCACCTGTCTGCCCTGTGCTCTTTTTTGGTGTTTTTGCTTAGGATAGAGTATATTTGTCTCTACCTCATCACTTGCTTGATTTATGGCATTTTGCAGCTTTTTGAAAAACTCTATCTTGCTACCCAAATTCTCTCTTTCGATATATAAAGATTTTGCTTTTCTTTTTAGCTTTTTAGAAGCATCAAAGAGTATATTGCCGGCTTCCACACCGCTTCTTGCCTCTTTCGGCAGAGAGATCACTATAGACTCCCCCTCAAAATCAACCAATTCTATATTTTTTTCATAACCCTTTATCTTGTCAATGTTACTAAAAATCAGAGTTCCCCACAAGGCGTAAGTTTCACTTTTGGTGAGCAACTCCTCTTCGTTTTGCAAACTGTTCAAAAGTTTTTGAAGTTTTTTTATTTTCTTTTCTATATTTGCAATTTTCTGCTTTTTCAAAGAAGCAAGGGAGTTTTTTGCTCTTTTTTCGTACTCATTGGCTAAAAATTTCTCTATATCCTCTATCTTGTCGCCTGGCTTCGGACTAAATTTATGCTCCACATGCAGAGCTTTTAAAATAACCCCTGTTTGCACCTCTCTATACGAAGACAAAGAGTCTATATGCCTCAAAGCCTCCAAAACAATCCCGTTTTTATCCAAAATAATCGCATTTGTATTTTTACCTGTAAATTCCAACTGCAAAGTAACCTCATCGGATTTATACTTTGAATTGGACAAAACATCTATCTTTAAAATCCTGTCATCTTTGAGCACTTCCATATTTAAGATATTTGAATTGGTAAACTTTTTAGATAAAACAACATCAAAAGGAGCTTTGTATATTTTGGCTTTTTTAAAATCATCTTTCAAAAATATATGCGAATCTCCGCGCCTTAAATCAAAAAAGAGGGCTTTTTGTCTATCAAAAACAATTCTTATAATATTATCGCCAACTCTTTGTATAGCACTGATTTTTTTAAAAATTTTTAAATAGTCCACAACTCTCAACAGCTCAAATCTTCTCATTTTTTTCCTTTTCTATGGTATGATTATACCATTTATTTATAACGAGGAGTGATAATGATATTTGATTTTGACAAAACAGAACCTAGCGACAGATATAAACTTACAGCCCAAACAGCCATACCCAGACCAATCGCATGGATAATCACCAAGGACAAAAGCATAAACATAGCACCATTTAGTTACTTTACTCCTCTTAGTTCAAACCCTCCGACTCTCATAGTCTCCATAGGACACAAGAGCAGTGGTGAGCCAAAAGATACACTAAGAAACATAAGAAATACCAAAAAATGCACCATTTGCATAGCTGGTGAGACGCAACTTGAGAAACTGCACTTCAGCTCAAAAGAGCTAGATGCAAACATCAGCGAAGCCAAAGAATTTGATGTAAAACTAAAAGAGGCTGAAGTTGGTTTTCCACCTATGGTCGAGGGCTCACCTGTGGCATACTTTTGTGAATTTTATGAAGAAATAGATCTCAAAGGCAGTGAAACCATACCGATAATCCTGGAGATAAAAAAACTGTTTGTTGATGACAGTGCTATAACTGACAGCAAAAAACTACGCATAGATTTTAATCCATTGGCAAGAGTAGGTGCAAATTATGGCTTCATAGGAGAGAAAATCCTTGCT
The DNA here is from genome assembly GCA_045047115.1 of Sulfurospirillum sp. GTDB lineage: Bacteria > Campylobacterota > Campylobacteria > Campylobacterales > Sulfurospirillaceae > JAADIZ01. The sequence goes on along the minus strand of JASFYR010000034.1, from coordinate 13,999 downwards.
CCAAAGATACCTTAAATAGTTTTTTGATAAAATGAGAAAGTATAATCTTGACATTTAGTGATATTTTTTCAACAAAGGTCAAGCAGTAGATTTTTGTCAACTCATTTTAAAGGGAGTCAGACCAAAGAACGGATTTGCTCCTTTTGAAATGAGTTGACAAAAATTGCAGATAGCTAAACTACAAACTGAAGAAAAAGGATTTTTATGCCTCAAACAATAACAGAGAAGATTTTTAGTGACCATGTAGGTCGTAAAGTATATGCAGGAGAGATCATCCGCTCAAATATAGATATGGTCATAGGAAATGACATTACTACTCCTATATCCATAAAAGCTTTTGAAGAGAGTGGTAAAGAGAGTCTGGCAAATCCTGATGGTTTTGCCATAGTGATGGATCATTTTATCCCTGCAAAAGATATAGCAAGTGCAAACCAGGCAAAGATAAGCCGTGATTTTGCATACAAACACAATTTAAGACATTTTTTTGATGAAAAAGATATGGGTATAGAACATGCACTTTTACCTGAAAAAGGACTTGTAGTCCCAGGGGATGTCATCATAGGAGCTGACTCTCATACTTGCACTCACGGTGCTTTGGGAGCATTTTCAACAGGCATGGGCTCTACTGACATATCTTTTGCACTCATCACGGGCGGAAATTGGTTTAAAGTACCCGAAGCTATAAAAGTTGTTTTTAGCGGAAAACCGAATGAGATGATATATGGAAAAGATTTGATTCTCGAAGTCATAAGACAAATAGGAGTAGATGGGGCACTATATAAAACCTTGGAATTTACAGGTGATACGATAAAACACCTAAGCATGGATGACAGATTTAGTTTGTGCAATATGGCGATAGAAGCGGGAGCAAAGAACGGTATCATAGCGGTCGATGAAATAACTGAAGCATTTTTAAGCGATAAAAATCTAGCAAGAGAGCCAAAAGAGTTCTATTCTGATAGTGATGCCTCTTATGTGCAAATTATTCACATAGATGTTACAAGGCTGGAGCCTATTATAGCATACCCTCATCTGCCTTCAAATGGCAAACCTCTAAGCAAAGCCGTAAGTGATGATATAGAGATAGATCAGGTTTTTATAGGAAGCTGCACAAACGGTAGGCTAGAGGATCTAAGAATTGCAGCAAAAATTTTAAAAGGTAAAAAAGTAGCAAGAAAAACAAGACTCATCATCACACCAGCCACCCAAAAAATTTCACTTCAAGCTTCAAAAGAGGGTTTGGTGGAGATATTTATAGAAGCAGGTGCTGTCTTTTCAAATCCTACATGTGGAGCCTGCCTCGGAGGATACATGGGGATTCTTGGAAACAATGAAAAATGCGTATCTACTACCAACAGAAACTTTGTAGGGCGTATGGGCGATAGAAGCAGCGAGATATATCTTGCCAATTCAGCTGTAGCGGCCGCAAGTGCAATCGCCGGCAAGATAGCAGATCCCAGGAGTATATAATCTTACCTCTGCCTTGCATCATAGTTGCCGGGGGCAAAAGCTCCCGGATGGGGCAGGACAAAGCACTGCTTTCTTTTGGAGAAGATAAAACTCTGACACAATATCAGCTCAAAAGAATCAAGAGTTGGTTTAAAAATGTGTATGTAAGTTGCAAAGATAAAAGCAAATTTGATTTTGCAGCCTCCTTTATAGAAGACACAAAAGAGTTTGATGAGTTTTCTCCGCTAATAGCACTCTACAGCGCGCTGAAAAAACTGCAAACACCCCTAGTAATTTTAAGCGTAGACACCCCTTTCGTCAGCAAAGCTATTTTTGAAGAACTCTATAAAAACTCTAACAGTTTTGATGCAATCATCGCAAAATCTCCCTTTGGCTCACATCAAATGTGCGCAATTTACAAACCCTCCATCTTGCCTACTCTCAAAGGGCAAATTTCAGATAACAACCACAAAATAAGAGAACTTTTAAAAAAGATTAAAACAAGATATGTTGAGTTTAGTGATGATAAACCCTTTATGAATCTAAACAAAATCTCCGAATATGAAAAAGCAAAGCTTCTGATATGATTGATGCTCTAACAAATATACCTTCAAAACTGAGTTTAACCGAGAGTTTAAAAAATGCAAAATTTCCCATACTTTTCCTAATAGACATAAAAGGTTTTAAATCTATAAACATAACATATGGTGACGAAACCGGCGATCTGCTACTTCGTTATTTTGCAAAATCACTTTCAAATTTTGCAAAAGAGCAAGGAATTTTAGCTTTTAGAGTCAAAGATGACGAATTTGCCCTTTTAAAAGACACATCTTTTGATCTTGATATTGTAGAGAAAAATATATCTGATCTGGTTAATTTCATATCACAGCAGACATATGACTTGAAAAAAACAACAATAAAAATGGAAACAAATATAGGCATATCTTTTGATTTAAACAATTCCCTTAAAAAAGCTACCCTCGCGCTCTCTCTTGCACAAAAAGAGAATCAGCCTTTTATATCGTATTCGAAGTTTGCTAGAAAACTTTTGGAAGAAAAAAACAGCGATATTGGGCAAAAAGTAGAAACATCCATAAAAAATGACTTTATAACACCATATTTTCAAAGAGTAATCAACCTAAGAGGGGATGAGATTTACAATGAGGTTCTAATCCGTCTAACGCTAAAAAATTCTATCCAGCCACCTAAATTTTTTCTGGAAATCGCCAAAAAGAGAGGTTTTTACATAACTATAGTAAAACTGTTAAGCAAAAAGATTTTAGATACTTCTGGCGTAAATGCGGTCAATTTTTCTTTTGAAGATATAGAAGAAAAGGGACTGTTTGAGTATTTGATACAAAGATACAAAGATACAAATACCATCTTTGAATTGCACAGTAATGAAAAAACCAAAACAGAGCATTTGGAGAAAAAGTTGGAAAAATTAAAATCTGCTAACATAAGAGTATGCCTGGATAATGTAAAATCACCCGATATACTAAGTGTTTTTCAAAACAAAAGCATAGATTTTGTAAAAGTTGACGGCGATATAATAAGATTGTTAAGTATCAGCAAAGAAGCACGGGAGAGCTGTAAAAATATACTAAAAGAATGCGATAGGCTAGAGTGCAAAAGCATAGCAACCCGTATAAATTCAAATGCCTCTTTTGAAGAGTCTAAAAAAATGGGATTTGACTATTTTCAAGGATTTTTCTTTGGAAAACCTATACAAAAGGATAAAAATTGGTAAAACATATAGTATTTTTAAAATTTAGAGAAGACAGCAACCTCAACAAAGAGCAAATCAAAAACACTATACTCTCTCTTAAAAATGATATTGAAGTCATAAGGGAGATAGAAGCTGGTATAAATTTTAGCCTTGAGCAAAGGGCTTACGATATAGCCCTTAGTGTTGCGTTTAACTCCAAAAAGGATTTAAATACCTATGCCACACACCCGATTCATCTCAAACTGATAGAGGAGCTAAAATCTGATGGAGTCATCAGTAAAGTAGTTGACTATGAATTTTTTAAATAGTGGCAAAGAGGCAACAACTGAGCCAAGCGCGATAAAAGATGCAGCTATCCATATATTTGGATTTGGCTTTGAGAGTCCAAATATAACCAAAAAAACAGTAGAAAGAAGTGGTGTTATATATGAAAGGGTTCCTATCATCTGTATATCTCCATTTTTGACACCATAATCCCAAAGAAAAAATGCACCACCTACCGGTCCCAAGCCTAAAACCAAAATTGCTAAAAAGCTCTTAAAATCCGGTATAACTGTAGGTTCAAAAGCAAAATGAAAAATAGCCGCCAAGACTGCAGTCGCAGCACAAAAAGCCCCTACAGAGCTAACCGAAACTTTTCCAAAATACTTAGAAAGCACAGAGTATATGGACCAAATCAAAGCACATAAAAAGGCATAAAAATAACCCCTTGCATACTCAAAATCAAAATTCAAACCTCCGTCTTTACCAACCAGCACAAACACCCCTGCAAAACCCAAAAAAACTCCCAGAATATGAAACCATCTAAGCCTAACTCCTGGCAAAAAAGCACTAAAAAGAACTATAAAAAGAGGCCATAGATAGTTTATAAGATTTGCCTCAACTGCCGGGGCATTTTGAAGTGCTAAAAAGTAGAAAAAATGATATCCAAACAAACCCCCTACACCAATCAGCCAATTTTTAAGCGGTAATTTAAAATGTATCCAAACACCTTTACCCTCATTTTTCCATAAAATCAATCCAATCAAAAAAGCCACGCTAAAAGAGATGCTAACCAACTCAAAAGGCGGAATATTTCCAACCAACACAGTCACACTGGCCAAAGCGGACCAAAGCAGTATAGCTGACAAGCCAAAAAGATTTCCTCTTAAAATATGTTGCATAACTCTCCTAAATGTGCTAAAATTTTCAAAAACTTAAGGATTACTCTTGAATACAAAAACAACCCTCGCAATAATAACATGTTTTACCTTATCACTTTTTGCAAGTGATGCATCAACTCTTTACAAACAGGCACAACTTTCGGAAAAAAGAGGGGAATTTAAAAAAGCCATGCTCTTGTACAAAGAAGCTGCAAACCTTACTATTAAGCACAAAATAACAAAAAAAAATGTGCCAAACGAGGAGTTGACAGATATAAAAAAGAGTATTCTCAAATCATATACAAACAAAGAGACAAGAGATACGATAGCTCAGATTATAAATGACAAATTTGGGGTCGAGCCATACAGGATAAACTATCTATTGCCGGCTACCTACGACTTCGCAAAACACAAAGGAAGAAAAAGATTTGAAACAAAATTTCAAGTCAGCTTTAAAAAAAGAATCTTTTCAAACCTTTTCGGAGTTGAAAATTCACTCTATTTGGCATATACCCAAACCTCCTTCTGGCAAACTGCAGCTTCATCATCTCCATTTAGAGAGAGTAATTATGAACCTGAACTTTTTTTGATGCTTCCTTATAAAACAAGCTCTTATCTAAAAGCTTACAGAGTAGGCCTATTACATCAGTCAAACGGGCAAGGAGGCACTCTGTCCCGCTCTTGGAATCGAATCTATCTTCAAGGATATTTTCAATTTTTAGGAGCCTTTATAACTCCTCGTATTTGGTACAGAATTCCAGAAAAACAAAAGACAAGTCCGACTGACGCAAGTGGAGACGATAATCCAGATATTTACAAATACATGGGATATGGTGACTTAAGTATCTCATATCCGTACAAAAAAAATCTCTTCTCATTAACGCTAAGAAACAACCTTGATTCGCCAAACAGAGGCTCTGTGCAATTTGACTGGACATTTCCCATCCTAAACAACGGTGTGTTTGGCTATCTTCAACTATTTAGTGGCTACGGCGAAAGCCTCATAGACTACAATAAAAGAAATGACAAAATAGGGTTAGGATTTGCGATAACAAGATAGGTGCTTTCTTATCCTTCGCACTCCCTCGCTCATATGCTCTATGTTTCTAGTGTATGCGAATCGTATATATTTATTTGTGCCGTTTTTACCAAAGTCTATACCTGGTGTTGCGGCAACATGGATTTCTTCCAAAAGTTCTTTTGCAAAGGCAAAGCTATCATCACTATATTTTGAGATATTTGCCCAAAGATAAAAAGCACCCTGTGGAGCAGCATCAATCTCAAATATTTGTGATAACTCGCCATAAAGATAGTCTCTTCTTTTTTTAAACTCCTCTTTTACAATAGCTTGATACTCATCATCAAATGCAGCCAACGCACCGTATTGACTGAGTGTCGGGGCGGATATAAAAAGATTTTGACTTAAGATTTCTGCCTCTTTTAGTTTATTTTCCGGGACTATTATCCAGCCTAGCCTATTTCCGGGAACACAGTAGTATTTTGAAAAACCATTTACCACATAAGCCTTGTCACTAAACTCTAAAGCACAACTTGCTTCACCCTCATATGTCAGACCATGGTATAGTTCATCCGATATAAAAGCTATATCATTTTTATCGCAATATTTAACCAAATCCTTTAAATTTTCTCTTTTATATATGTTTCCTGTCGGATTTGACGGAGATGAGATTTGTAAAGCATCTAGCTTATTCTCCACTAAGTCCTCTACATGTAGCTCAAAATCATCTCTCTTGCTAATAGGCATAAAAATAGGCTTTATATCCATCATATAAGCAAAATTTTTATAACAAGGATATGATGGATCACTAAGCCCTAGTTTTGCAGAGTTTTTTAGTGTCAAAGAGTATGCTATCAAAAATGCCCCACTCGTTCCGGGAGTCAAAAATATCCTCTTTGGGTCTATGTCTAAATTATAAGTTTTTTTATATTGCTTGGCTATCTTTTCTCGCAATTCTAACAGTCCTAGACTTTCAGTATAAGAAAATCTATCCTCATCTATAGCGTCATGAAGTGCTTTTTTAACCTTTGGAGATGGTGCTAAATCCGGTTGCCCCACTTCAAAATGTACAGCATCTTCGTATTTTAGGGCATCTCTTACTATATCCATAACTATAAATGAACTCATCTTTGAGCAACGCATAAAAATCCTTTAAAAATTTACTAAAATGATAACTAAATTTTGATAAAATATGACAAAAGGAAGATCATGAATCAATTGCAACAAAAATTAGAAAAAAACGGTTTTAGTGTTTATTTTGCAAATAATAAAGAAAAAGCATTAAATATCGCAAAAACCTTTTTGAAAGATATCTCCAGCGTCGGCTTTGGCGGTTCAACCAGTGTTGTACAAATCGGCTTACAAGACTACATACTGGGGCAAAAGAAATTAAAAGTTTATAACCAATATGAAAGCGGCATAAGCATGGAAGAAAATCTTAGCAGGAGAAGGCATGGTCTTTTATCAGATCTTTATGTTACCGGGTGCAATGCTATCACGCAAAACGGTGAACTTGTAAATGCTGACGGTAGTGGAAATCGCGTGGCAGCTCAGATATTTGGTCCAAAAAAAGTTCTGTTAATAGTAGGTAAAAATAAAATTGTTCCTACTCTAAAAGACGGGTTTGATCGTATCATGCAAATAGCTGCTGTAAAAAATATAGAGAGGATGAACTTAAAAGCAAAAAGCATGGGCAAAGAACCAAAATATAATTTAGATAACATCGCAAATAAATTTGCATATATAAATGGCGATGTAAAAGGCAGAACCCATATAATCATAGTTGACGAAAAATTAGGATTTTAAAGGAGAAATGAAATGAAATTGACACATTTGGACGAAAAAGACAGACCAAAAATGGTAGATGTCTCAGAAAAAGCAGACACATTTAGAGTCGCTAAAGCTAGTGGGACCATCACTATGAGCCAAGAAGCTTATGAAAAGATAGTTAAAGAAAAAGCAAAGAAAGGTCCGGTTATACAAACTGCTGTCATAGCTGCAATTTTAGGCACAAAAAGGACAAGCGACCTTATACCCATGTGTCATCCTTTGATGCTTACTTCTGTAAATTGTGATGTTGATGAGCTACCTGAATTACCAGGATTTAAACTCTATGTTACTGCAAAACTAAGAGGTCAAACAGGAGTAGAGATGGAAGCATTGACAGGTGTTAGTATTGGACTTTTAACTATATATGATATGGCAAAAGCGATAGATAGGTCTATGGTTATAAGCGATGTTTTACTAGAGAAAAAGGACGGTGGAAAAAGTGGAAAATACGAAAGAGCTTAAACTGGACTATCCTTGTAATTGGCAGTACAAGATGATTATAAACAAAGATGACGACGCCAAAAAGATAGCTAAAGATGTATTAAAAAATAGAGACCACAGTGTAAAAAAATCAAACAACAGCTCAAAAGGCAAATACTCAAGCCACTCTTTGGAAGTTTTGGTTCACAACAATGATGACAGAATTGCTCTTTTTGATGAGCTAAAACAGCACAATAAAATCAAATTTGTACTCTAAGGAGGTATAAAATGGAGTCAATCCAAACAATTTTTTCAAACATGATAAAAGCAAACAGAGATAATCAGCAATTTACAAAGATACTGGGTGATCTTAGCTTTGAACTCTCCAAAAAAAAGATTCAGCGTCTTAAAGATGACAAAAAGATACAAAACAGGATTGCAGAGCTTTTTGAGCAATATTGTAAGATACTGCAAAACGAGAACTTAAAAAACTCCACAAATATATCAGCCGTGATTGACGGCCTCTTAAAAGCTGTAAATTATGACAAAGAAGAGTTCTTGTATAAAACTATTTATGAGATAGAACAGCTTGAAAAATCTGCACAAAAACAAAAAAAAGAGATACAAAATAGTATCGCCTATACCTATAATATTCTGGAAAGACATATTGATTCCTTGCCAGAGGATTTAAAAGAGACAGCGTTAAGAGCTTTAAATGATACAAAACTAAATGCACTTGAAATGCTTGGGATCTTAAGAGAAACAACCCAGGAAGCACTTTTAACCACCCTTGAAAAAGGAAGTGACATAGAAGACACTACTTTTCAAATTACAAAAAATCTAACCTATCAAGCCATTAAAGATGGCGAATTTGTAAAAAGAAGATTTCTAAATATCACAAAGACCATCATAGATGTAGCCCTAGAGCTTGCAGATACAAATATGGCCTTTTCGAAAGAGCTTGTTAGCGGAGCCTGCGAGGGTACCCAAGAGGGCATACTTAAAGCTATTGAAAAGTTTAAAAACGATATAAAGTTTACTCCACTTGATGATGGTGAGATATTTAATCAGGACTTTGATTTGGTAAAAAAAGATCTGACAAAGATTGAAGATGAATACATCTCAATACTAAAAGAGTTCTCAAATAAATATGACGGAAAGGTACAAAAAACTCTGAATGAAAAAATTGAAAGATATGACAGTTCGGTAGAGAAGATAAAAAGAGCAGCAAATGAAGCGAAAGAGGCAATTTCATGGAGACTGGATGGACTAAAACCAGAAGTATCTATCGATGATCTAAAAGAGAAAGCTGAAGTAAAACTCGAAACCCTCAAAAAAGATATGAGCGAGCTTGGAAAAAAAGCAAACGAAACACTAGAGAACATAAAGCAGAGTGAAACTACAAAAAAAGCAACAAATGAAGCAAAAAAATTAGGGCTTAGGGCTTGGGAAGTTGCAAAAAATATGCTTGAAAGTACAATAAAGAAAAATTAGGGGAAAGGCTCAAAGCCTCTCCCTGCACTTTTTTATGATATCTAGTATCTATATCTGACAAAAAGTCTTAAATCAGATGCGCTCTTAACTGCACCTGGTGTTGTATCAACATCCATAGGTGTTCCAGTTGAACCAAAGAACATATCGCTTCCTGTATAAGCATAATCTATATATGTATACCTAACTTGAGCTGTCAAGTATTTACCAAGGATTGGCAAGTTATAAAATACTTCATAAGCATCTCCTCTGGTTGATAATTTCGAACCGATAAGAGTATCTTCTCCGTAGTCAAAACTTCTCCAGTATTTACTACCATGATTGTACTCAAGTCCCCATCTAGCACCATCAACCAAAACACAAGGGAAATTTACACCAACATAGTAAGATGTACCAGTTTTACTGTTCGGGGAACCAAGCATCTCTTTAATGGATTGAACCGTACCAAACTGATCTACTATGACGCCATGTTGTCCTTTTGGATCTGTTTTATTCCACGCAAATGATGCAAAGAAATTTGTATCGTCAAGAAAATCATTTATACCATCGCCTATACCTGAGGTCTGAAAAGACAATGCACCACCGGTCATATCACCAACATCTGTTAAATTTACTGCATATCCATTTGCTCCATTGGATCCATTGGCATAAGCGAAGTTAGCTCCCATCATATTCCAAGCCTTAAAGTAGTTAAACATAACAGTATATTGACCATCATTATACAAATCCATTATAATGCCTGCCAAATCCATATTTGCTGAATCCCACTTGCTTTGGACATAAGGTGTTTGGGTTAGACTAGGATAAACACTTGTCATGACAGGATAACCTGTAAATGCAGGATATTTGCCATCTGCATTTGAATTTCCTCTGCCTATACAAAGTTTAGCGCTAAATCCAGGAATTCCGGTCACATCTTCAAGTTTTGCCATAAAACTTGCACCATCAAATTCCATATTTATATTGTGTCCTATAGGAGAGGCTGGTCTATCCTTGTAGTCCCTGTAATTTGTCAAAAATCCATCAGTAGCCGGTCTTCTACCAAAACTTACAGTATATGGTACATTTCCAGCTTTTCCAAAGTAGATAAAGTATGCCTCTTTGAGTCTAAACACAGCATCACCACTCGGTGTCTCATTTGCATACCAGTCAAAGTTTTGGAACCCATTGTAAGCAGCTCCATTATTAACTCCAAATGCTTTATAAATTCCTAAAGCTCCGTGGAAAACTAAGTCATCTCTTGGTTGAGCCGCCATCTTGAGCGTAAATTTATTTGTCCAAATACCATTACTTTTACTTGGAGCACCATTAATCTTATAATCAACAATATCATAAGCTGTTCTTAAATCTGCACTAAATTTTATATTATCATGTGCATCATGGGCCTTTACCTCATAAAACTGTTTTTTAAAAGATGCTATATTGATCTTCTTTTGAGCAGCTTTAAGCTCTTTCATCTGAGTTTTTAAAGCCTCTATCTCAGCCTTCATATCCATATCTTTTGCCATAGCAAAAGAACCAAACACAGCACCAATCAATATTGGGGCAATTAACCTTTTCATTTTAAACCTCCGAATTTATTAACGAAACAATTGAAAATACAATTGAAAACTTCTTACAAAAGTAATAAAACTTTTACATACTGAAATGGTATCCAAATAAAGATAAAATTTAATTTAAATTTTTATCTTTATGTAAAATTTATTTTACTTTAATATATTTTATGTTTTAATTGTCCTTATATTCTACATTAATTTTCCTTAATTTTATTAAAATGGATATATTGCATTTAAAATTGTAGTGTATAATAAACAAAATTTTTTAACTCGCCTTACAAAGTAAGGTCAGTTCTTAAGGTATAAAATGCTCATAGAGACATCAAGAAGAAAATTTCTAAAACAGAGTATTGCACTTTCCATATACGGAAGCAGTGTCAATCTTTTTGGAGAAGAAAAACCAAAAATTAATATTTCAAACATTCCAATCACCACAAAAACTTCTGATTCAATTGCCAAAAATATCCCTTATCTTTGTAATATGTGCAGAAACAAATGTGCAGGATTTGCCCGGATAGAAGACGGCATAGTTACCAAACTAAATCCAAATCCATACTTTCCAAAGAGTAGAAATATGCTCTGCCCCAAAGGAAATTCCGGTATACAGGCTCTTTACGACCCGGATAGATTAAAATACCCACTTATAAGAATAGGTAAAAGAGGTGATGGAAAATATAAAAGAGCAACATGGGATGAAGCACTTGAGTATATAAAAGACTCTTTGGTAAAAATACTAGAAGAGGAGAAAGATAACCGCTCAACCATAGCATACTGCAATGGTGAAGGATTTGAAAAAGAGGAAATGATAAAATTTTTTGGAGGCAAACTAGGAAGCTCTAATTTTTTAGATGAAGGATCGATCTGCCTAAATACCCGCTTAGGAGCCTATCTTTTAACTATTGGCACAGTAGGTGAGCCTGACGTGGCAGGAAGTGATTATACTATATTTGCAGGCTCCAACAGACTTGAATCATTAGTCACTCCAGACAGTATAGAACTTGCAAAAAAGAGAGACGGGAAAATTATCGTTATAGACCCAAGATGCACTGTGAGCGCTATAAAAGCTGATATTTGGCTACCTATAAAACCGGGGACTGACTTGGCATTTTGTCTTGCTATGACTTATGTGGCATTTAAAAATGAACTATACCAAAAAGATATCGTCAAGAAGCACTTTAAAGATTTTAGGGAGTATAAAAATCTAATCTTGAAAAGCAAATATACCCCACAATGGGCAGAGCAGAAATGCGGTATCAAAGCTTCTTTGATTGAACAAATTACAAGAGAGTTTTTCGGTGCAAAAAGACCGCTTTTTCACCCTGGCAGAAGAAGTGTGGGAAGCAGTAATGATTTTCAGTTTAGAAGAGCTATGGTTCTTTTAAATGCTCTTGCGGGAAATTTAAACAAAAAAGGCGGTATCATATATGGAAAACCTCTCAAACTTCCGGAGATTGAGGTCAACGAGCCCCTATACTCAAACTCAAAAGATAGATTTGATCTTAACGGTATCACTTATGGATCTGCAAAAGCTGGAAGTTGGTTAAACTTCAGAGATATGGTTTTAAATGAAAAAGCACCATATGATGTAAGAGCTCTCTTTGTTAGAAAACATAATATAATGCAAGGCATTCCAGATATAAATAAAACAAAAAAACTCTTGCAAAAACTGGATCTTATAGTTGTAATAGATACTATGCCAAGCGATACTGCTGTGATGGCAGATATCATACTGCCAGAATGTACTTACCTTGAAAGAGAAGATTTGGCAGTAAATTTTAATGCACTTGAACCTTCCATTGCTCTAAGGAATCAGGTTGTAGAACCACTATATGAAAGTAAGCCTCTACATACAATCCTAAAAAGATTAGGCAGAAAATTAAATAAGCCTCTGTTTGAGATAAGTAAACGGTTTGATAAAGCACTTATAGAATCTATAGCTGATTTAGGTGAAAGAAAAGCTTTTGAAGAGGGAGGATATGATATGACTGAACTCTATAAAAAAACAGTTACACAGAGAAACAAAGAGATGATAGTGAAAATATATGGAATTGAAGCCTATAAAAGCTTAAAAAACAAGGGAGTTTGGTATCCAAATATGGAGAAGTACCATCAAAAACTCTTTAATAACACCTATGAATACTATCCTCCAAATAAAAGGTTTTATAGTATCGATATTGACTATAAAGTCAACTGCAAACTAGTAAAAATGTCAAGATACAATCTTGATCCTTTCCCTTTATGGAGAGATGAATATGACTATTTTGTACCCAAAGGCAAATATAGGCTGATAACAGGACGATATATCTACTTCACACAAAGTGCAACATCCAACAATGAAATGCTAAGAGATGTGATGTCGACAAATCACTTGTGGATAAACAATAAAGTTGCAAAAAAACTTAATATTACGCTAGGTGATTTGGTAGAGGTTAAAAGCTCAATATCTTCTATACATATAAAAGCATATCCAACAAATAAAATAGCTCCTGATATACTCTTTTTTGCTCACGGCTTTGGAGAAAGTTCCAAAGAACTTACAAATGCCTACGGAAATGGTGTAAGCGACAATGAGATAATAGAAGATAAAATGGAACCAGTCTATGGCGATGCCGTAATGAATGAAACAAATGTAGAGATAAGGAAAATATGATGCAGTATGCTATGGCATTTGACTATGAACTCTGTATAAACTGCAAAGCCTGTGTAGTAGCATGCAAAGAGGAAAACGGCATAGAATTAGGTGCAGACAAACATAGGCTCTGGATAAAATCTGAAGATTTAGAAGGGGATTATTTTTCACTGAAGAGAGACAAGGGTTCATTTAAACCAGTCCAGCAGTGCCAAGAGTGCACAAATCCTTTTTGTCTGCCTGTCTGTCCGACAAATGCAATCACAAAAAGTAAAAATGGTCTTGTTTTAACCGATGCCTCCACATGTATATTATGTATGAAGTGCATAGATGTTTGTCCATATGAAGCTAGATATGTAGATACTAAAAGAAAATTTGCCGATAAGTGCATCTTCTGTTCTGACACAAGACTTGCAAGAGGAGAAACCACAACAGCCTGCCAGATAACTTGCCCTGCAAAAGTAAGAATTTTTGGTGATTTAGACGATAAAGACAGCGAAATAAGCAAAATACTAAACGAAAGAGAGTATTCTCAAGTAGAGTATGGAGACAACAAACCCCATCTTTTTTATCTAAAACCAAAAAAGAAATAAAACAAACTACTAAAGTATGCCTTTGTAAAAAGAATTAATAAATAAAATAAAAAGTTGATAAATAATTATTAAAAGTATATTTGAAGTATTAAATTCCAAGAATCCGGCAGCGACCTACATTTCCACAACAGTAAGCTGCAGT
>JASFYR010000033.1:0-71005 GCA_045047115.1 Sulfurospirillum sp. | reverse complement strand
TATCACCATAGCTTTGGCTATGGCTCAAAAAAAGTTTTGCACAATCTCACCTCTTTAAAGTCTATTTATGATATATTCCTATATCGCAACAAGTCTATTAAAGGCTTAAAAATGGACTTCAGCGAGATATTGAATTATAAGATTTCAGGTATAAGTGTTCAAAACATAACTATTGCTATAGTGATATTTATAATTGCTTTGATTTTTAGTAATATTGCCAGCAAAGTACTCATAAAAATATTAAAAAAACTGACATCTAAAACAAAATCCCAGCTTGATGATCAGGTTCTTCTTACTGCCGAACTACCTCTAAAATTTTCTATAATTTTGGTTGGATTTTATATCTCCAAAGAGTGGCTTGGTCTCTCGAAAATGGATATATTTTTAAATAAACTGATTCAGTCCTTTGCTACTTTTTTGATATTTTGGCTTGTGTATAGACTAATAGACAAGTTTGCCTATGTATTTAACAAATTTTACTTGAAATTTGGCAAAAAACTAAGTAGCGATATAGAAAATTTTTCTATAAAAACTCTTAAAATTTTAACTCTCATTATAGGAGTTATGAGCATACTTCAAAGTTGGGGCATCAATGTAAGTGCATTTTTGGCCTCCCTTGGTTTGGTTGGTATGGCTTTTGCACTTGCAGCCAAAGATACAGCAGCAAATCTCTTTGGATCGCTTGTGATTTTTACCGACAGGCCTTTTAAGATAGGAGACTGGATACAGACTCCTGATGTCGAAGGCACAGTCGAGGGTATAGGCATAAGATCAACAAGAGTGAGGGCTTTTACACAGTCTCTTATAAGCGTTCCAAATGCCACAATTGCAAATTCACCCATCACAAATTGGTCAAAAATGGGCAAAAGAAGAATAAAAACAAGACTTGGACTAACTTACGGCACAACAAAAGAACAGATGAAGAACATTCTAGAAGATATAAAAAGTATGCTTAAAAACCATCCTGAAATCCACAAAGATACCATCATGATTCGTTTTGATGAGTTTGGAGATAGCGCTCTTAGCGTATTTTGTTACTTCTTTACAACCACAACAAACTGGGTAAAATTCCTAGAAGTCAGAGAGGATGTAAACTTTAAGATTATGGAAATTGTAGAGAAAAACGGAGCATCATTTGCATTTCCAAGCCAATCAATATACATAGAGAGCCTACCAAAAGAGACGATGGGGTAAGCAAAATACCCTAGAGCAAGTCCCTTTTGTCAGTTTTTTGCTCAACTGTCTCTAAAGTTTTTAGATTTATGGCGGTTAGTTTGTTACCATAGCAACACCCTGTATCTATACAGGCATAGTTTTTACCCCTTAGAACTTCGCGAAAGTTGCAGTGTCCAAAGATGTTTACAGTTTCGTAAGTCTTAAAATCCTCCCAATCTCTTATAAATGTAGTATCATAAATTCTGTTTACAAAAAGTGAATGTGAGTGTTTGTCATGTTTTCTTTTGTAGTATGGCAACCCAAAGCCGTGAGTTATAAAGAAGTTATCAATCTCAAGATACAGAGGCAGACTCCCTATCCACTTTAAATGTCTATCCAAAGCATCTAGATCATCCCTGTAGTTCTCTATCGTCTGTTTTCCACCCCAGCCCTTTGCACTCGCCCATTTACTTGACATATCATCTTGCAAAATTGCCTTTTTGATGTATGTCTGCATAAGATACTCATGGTTTCCTTTGACACAAAGATGGTTGTTTTGAATTACAAACTCTATAACATCTTTTGAGTATCTCCCTTTATCGCACAAATCACCGACAAATATAAGTTTTGATTTTTTCGGAAGTTTTTCCAACAGACTCAAAAGAGTATAGTAGCAACCGTGAACATCGCCTATAACAAAAGTCTCTCTATCTTTTTTACCCATATATAGATTTATCGCTCCGCCAATGCCAACTTAACAGCCAAAAGCGCAAAGAGGATAGCAAATGTCTTTTGCACTCTGTTTATATACTTTGATGAACTTGAGATATATTTCCTCATAGAGTTTGCAAACACTCCATAAAGCATAAAGACAAACAGTGTCAAAGCCATAAAGAAACCGCCAAGTAGCAACATATCAACTATAGGCGTTTGAGTTTGGACGGGTATAAACTGCGGCAAAAAAGCCAGAAAAAAGAGTGTTAGTTTCGGGTTTAGTATATTTATCAAAAAACCTTTAAAACCAATCTTCAAAAGGTTCATATTTTCATCTCTGTTTTGCAGCCTTATCTCCCCGTTTTCTCTCCACATAGACCATGCCAGATAGAGCAGATAAGCCACTCCTATAAATTTTACACTCTGGAACACAATGGCACTTGTATTAAATATCGCAGCCAATCCCAAGATACTGGCAACCATGCTTGGCAAAATTCCCATCGTGCAACCAAGAGCTGCAAAAACAGATGCTTTTGCACCTCGCAACAATCCAATAGACATGGTATAAATCACGCCGGTTCCGGGAAGCAAAACAACTATCAAAGATGTTATAAAAAACTCCATACTCAAGCTAAATCCTTTTTAAATTTTTTCATCAATTTCATAGTGGATAAATCTTTTTTAGTGCCTCTTTTTCCCAGATTTTCGATTATCATATCAAATCTCTCTTGGCTTAAATGTTGTCCTAATTTAAACTTGGCCCTTATAGTTTTTGGCACAAGCTTGTAGATTGTGGTTGCATCTATCGCTTTTTTATATACAGCTTCATTTAGATCTTTATATCTTCCCTCTTTTTGGAGCTTTTTCATCAAGGCACTCAAAGCTTCTGTTTTTTCACCATAATCATCTACAAACACAATATTACCATCTATGGTGACTGACTTGAAAAACTGAGTAGCAGGACAGGCAAGATTCTCTTTTGAGCTAAAGTATGAGGGGATTATGGAGCAAGACTCCACTACACTAAATGAGGCAAGAGGATTTTTCTCTAAAATCTTCATCTTTTTCCCACTTTTAGAGCCGTGAAAATAGATAGACTCACCAAACTTTACAAAATTCAGCGGTACGCTATATGGTCTGTTTTCAAAGCAAATAGCCAGAGTTCCATACTCAACACTCTGTAAAACCTCATCTATGTTATCTTGATCCTTTATCTCAAATATGCTCTTCAAGCACTTTTTCCCAAAACATAGTAAGTCTCTTTGTTTGGCACTTTTTCAAGCTCTATTTTATACTTTTTTGACCAGTTTTTTATCATCTCGTTTACACTCTCCACCATCTCTTTACCCTCAGCTTCATTTTTGATTTTGAAGTAGTCGTAAGTACTGGATATCGCCACAAAAGAGAGTCGAGGTTTAAGTGCATCATTTAACGCTATCAAATGCTTCTCAACATAATCAAAATCTTTTGTATTGTCTATAACCCTCTGCACCTGCTCTATGGCATTTGGAGTAACACTGTAACCTAACTGTCTCAAAATAGCATCTCTTCTCATCTTTATCCTTTCGTAGTTTATGAAAAATTATACAAAATTACGGTTAACCGATATTGAACAAAATCACTACTTCGAAGAGTAGCTTATAAGCACATCTTCTATAACATTTGTTATATCGCCGTCTAGTATATTGTTTACATGCGAGTAGGCAACACCACTTCTATTGTCTTTAACCTGCTGATATGGGGCTAGAACATAGCTTCTGATTTGATGTCCCCAACCTATATCACTCTTCTGTATTCCGTCTTTTTTTGCCTGTTGCTTCTCTAATTCAAACTCATACAGCCGAGACTTTAACATTTTTAGTGCATTTGCTTTGTTTTTATGCTGACTCCTGTCATTTTGACACTGAACTACTATGCCCGTATCTATATGTGTTATCCTTATGGCAGAGTCTGTTTTATTTACATGCTGCCCACCGGCTCCACTGGCTCTGTATGTATCTATTCTTATGTCTTTATCTTCTATGACTATATCTATATCGTCATCAACCTCAGGGCTTACCAATACTGAGGTAAAAGAGGTGTGTCGTTTGGCATTTGAATCAAACGGAGAGATTCTTACAAGTCTATGCACTCCGTTTTCAACTTTTAAGTATCCATAGGCATTTTCACCTTTTACTACAAAACTGACATCTTTGAGTCCCGCTTCATCACCCTCTTGGTAGTCTAAAACTTCTACTTTATAATTATTTCTTTCACACCATCTAAGATACATTCGATACAGCATATTTGCCCAGTCCTGCGACTCTGTTCCTCCGGCTCCCGGATGTATGGTAACTATCGCATTATTTGAGTCATTATCGCCACTGAGCATCATGGCAATCTCTAATTTTGTGATTAAATTTTCTAGATTTTGAGCTTCACCAAAGAGGTCACTTATACTCTCTTCATCGCCCTCCTCTTTCGCCATATCATATATATCAAGAGCATCGTCAACAGCATTTTTAGCATCTATATATTTTTTCAAAGTGGAGTTTAACTTTGTCTTCTCTTTTTGGATAACTCCCGCTTTTTTAGCATCTTCCCAAAATGATGGATTTTGTTCCAGCTCTTCTATCTCTTTTAATCTTTGCCCTATCCTCTGAGGATTTATAATCAAAGCGATATTTTCTATCTTTGTTGTTAACTTTTTTAAGAGTTCTGTGTATTCATAACTATCCAAATTTATCTCCTTTTTGCTATAATGCTAATCCTATTTTACAATAAAGTGGCTAAAATGAAAATATTTCAAGATCCAAAAGAGTTGATGGGCTATACAAAAAATCTAAAAGGCTCCATTGGTTTTGTTCCAACTATGGGAGCTCTTCACAGAGGACATCTTTCGCTGATAGAAAATTCAACACGAAACAATGACTTTACCATAGTCTCCATATTTGTAAATCCGACACAATTTTTACCTGGCGAGGATTTAGATAAATATCCAAGAAGAGAAGAAGCAGACAAGAAAATCTGCAAATTAGCCGGTGTTAATGCACTCTTTTTACCAACAAAAGAGAAAATATACAGCACTATAGAGCCAAAAATCCTAGCACCCAGCCAAAAATCATACATACTTGAGGGCATGGAAAGACCTGGGCATTTTGACGGGGTATTAAGAGTGGTTTTAAAACTGTTAAATGTAGTAAATCCAACAAGAGTATATTTTGGCAAAAAAGATGCACAACAACTCTATCTTGTGCAAAATATGTGCCGATCACTCTTCTTGCATGCAGAGGTAGTCCCCTGTGAGATAATAAGAGAGGATGACGGGCTTGCACTCTCAAGCAGAAACATATATCTCAACAAAGAAGAGAGAAAAGAGGCTTTAAATATCTCAAAATCACTAAAACTGGCTTCAAAAGCGATGATGAAAGGAGAGTTTGACTCCAAAAAGCTAAAAAATTTAATGCAGGAAACTATGAAAAATCTAAAGATAGAATATATAGAAATCGTAGATAGAGATTTTAATAAAATAGATAAAATATCACTACAAAACAGCATCATACTGGTTGCTGCAAAAGTTGGAAATACTAGACTCATAGACAATATATGGGTCTAGAAGAGAGATAAATACTTATGCTATAACACAATTTCTTCCGCTGTGTTTTGCTTTGTATAGTTTATCATCTACATTTTTAAGCAGTTCATCTACATTTTCCTTACCGTCAAACTCGTGCACTCCGATACTGATAGTCACTTTTTTTTCAACTGAAAATCTATAATCTTCTGTAGCCTTACGAAGTCTCTGCGACAAATTATACGCTGTATCCAAGTTGGTTTCGGTACATAAAATCAAAAACTCCTCACCACCCCATCTGCTTACTATATCAGTGGAACGGACTATCTCTTTGGTTAGATTTGATAACTCTTTCAGAACAACATCTCCTGCTTGATGCCCATAGGTATCGTTGATTTTTTTGAACCAGTCAATATCAAACATGATAAGAGAAAATCTACTCTTATATCTAAGAGAACGCTTATGCTCTTTCTCTATCTCTATATTCATTTTTCGGCGGTTAAACAGCTGCGTCAACGAATCTGTTATGGACAGTAGTTTAAGTTTTTCATTTGCATTTTTGAGTGCTATATTTTTGCTATATAATTCACTGCGTGCGAGTTGCTCTATATCTGAGGCAATAGTACCTATCTCATCTTTTGAATAGATATTTTCACCATCATTATCCAAATTATCTTTGACTATGGTATGGACTCTTTTTTTCAATTCAATCAAAGGCAAAACCACTTGTCTGCCCAAATAATTGCTCAATATCCAACCAAATATAAATATCATAAGACTTATCACTAAAATAATCACTGCTATTTGAGATACAATTGGTCTTATGATTTCACATCTATCCACAATCGTCAATATAACCCATCCGAGTTCATCAAGTCTTGTATAATAAACATATCTTTCATCACCGTTTAAATTCAAAAATACTTTTCCGGATTGTTGGGTAAAGTTTATATGAGTATTTAATATCTTGGATATTTTTTTATGTAATAATATTCTCTTCTGAGCTACAACCACTTTACCGTCCAAAGCAACAATTAGACTATGCGAAGACTTGTATAGAGCGTTTTTATTTTTAAGCATATTGACTATTTTATCAGCAGAAGAATCTATCGCGATAACGCCGCTTATTCTATTTTTGCTGTCAATCAAAACTTTACTAATGGAAACCAGCCACTTTTTTGTTTTAATCTCCTGGTATGGTACACCTCTTGTTATATTTGGTCTTGCTTTTAGTGCAGCTTTATACCATGGTCGCACTTTAGGATTATAATTTGCTGGTGGAATATAGTCATTTATAAGCAAGGAGCCATTTTCATAACCAGAATATATATAATTTATATCAGCATCTGCCTTTTCAAGATTTTTATAGAGTCTCAAAACCTTTTTGTGTTCTTTTTCACCCAGATAGGGTATATTTTGCACCTCTTTCATCTGACTTAAAAATTCAACAGTGTTGCAGATTTTACTAAAATATCCATCTACATAATACTTAATGGCAATATTTTTTTCTTTGAAAGTTTGATTAATATTTGACATACCAGAGTGATATAAAACCAGGGAAAGCAAAAAACTAGTAACAATTAATATAGCAAAAGAGAGCACCATTATACCTCTAAAAAGTCTCTTTCTAATGGTTATTTTACTCATAACTGCTTCTCCTGTAATCCACTGCTTACTTGATGGAGCAATAAAACATTATATACCCTAAAACCTTAATCTTAACTGACTAAAATGGGATTATGAGACCACCACAAAAGTGGTGATCTCATAATATTGACACTTTTAAACAATTCATATATAATACCAAATTCTCAAAATGGATAAAAAAATGAATAAAAAATTACACCTGGTAAGCCTCGGTTGCAATAAAAATCTTGTAGATTCAGAAGTGATGTTAGGGCGACTAAAAGATTATGAATTATGTGATGATGCAAGCAGTGCCGATGTGCTGATTGTGAATACATGCGGTTTTATAGGGGCTGCTAAAGAGGAGAGCTTAGATACTATATTTTCTCTCCATGCCAAACGAAAAAAAGATTCTCTGCTTGTAGTTAGCGGGTGCTTAACCCAAAGATACAAAGAAGAGTTGCAACTTGAGCTAAAAGAGGTCGATCTTTTCACTGGAGTTGGAGATTATGATAGAATTGATGAAATTATAAGAGAAAAAACAAACAGTTTTTCAAACTCCACCTACCTCATCAATGAAGAACAAAGAGTGATAACCGGCTCAAACTATCATACTTATATCAAACTGAGCGAGGGATGCAACCAGGCTTGTAGTTTCTGCGCAATACCAGGATTTAAGGGAAAACTTCACTCCAGGAGTCTTGAATCTATAAAAAAAGAGCTTCAAAGATTGACTTCTCAAGGTTTTTATGACTTTAGCTTTATATCTCAAGACAGTAGCTCCTACCTGCGAGATTTAGATGAAAAAGAGGGATTGATCAAGCTTATGGATATGGTTGAGAGCATAGAGGGTGTCAAGAGTGCGAGGATTTTGTATCTATACCCTACCACCACTTCAAATACTTTGGTTCGAAGAATCATAGACTCACCAATTTTTCATAACTATTTTGATATGCCGATCCAACATATCAACAGAAATATGCTCTCAAGAATGAAAAGGGGAGCAAACAAAGATAGAATTATTGAGCTTTTAGAATTAATGAAAAATGCAAAAGATAGTTTTTTAAGAACTGGGTTCATTGTGGGTCATCCAAAAGAGAGTAATGAAGAGTTTGAAGAGTTATGTGGCTTTGTAGAGAAGTTTGATTTTGATAGAATCAGTATATTTGCCTATTCAGACGAAGAGGACACTCTGGCTTTCGAGATGGGTGGAAAGATAGATAAACAAACTATTGATAAAAGAGTAGAAATTTTAAACAAGATAGTAGAAAGAAAGATAAAAAAGAGTCTCCAAAATGAGATAGGCAAAGAGATAGTTATAGTAGCAGAAGGTCCCAGCAGTGAACACGAGCTTTTTATCGGAGCCAAAAAACTCTCTTGGGACAGGGAGATTGACGGAGAAATCCTCATCAACGAATCTCTCATCGGAGAGTTGGAAGTTGGCAAACGCTATTTTGCAGAAACAACACAATTAGCAGGAGACAAACTACTTGCAACAGTCACCGCAACTGCATAAAACAACTATAGAGTTTTTAAAAAAAGGTAAAAACCTACTTGCTTTTTCGGCAGGGGTAGATTCTAGTGCCCTATTTTTTATACTAGAAGAAAATAAAATTGACTTCGATATGGCCATAGTTGATTATAACGCAAGAGAGCAGAGCAAGAAAGAAGTGAAATATGCGGAGGAATTGGCGAAAAAATACAAAAAAAGACTTTTCACCCACTCTTGTAAACTGGAAGAGTCAAATTTTGAGCACAATGCCAGAGTTGAGAGGTACAACTTTTTTGAAGAGATAATAAAACAGTATGGATTTAACAACCTCATAACCGCGCATCAACTCAATGACAAAATGGAATGGTTTTTGATGCAACTAGGTCGGGGCAGTGGTTTGGTTGAGCTTCTCGGAATGCAGGAAATTGAACAAAATGCAAATTACAACAAAATCAAACCTCTTCTGCAAATAAGCAAACAAGAACTAAAAGAGTATCTTTCCAAAAATGATATATTGCATTTTATAGATGAAAGCAACAGTTTGGATAAATACTTCAGAAATAGAATCAGAAACAAATATAGCGATTCCTTTATAGATGAGTACGCGCAAGGCATAAAAAACAGCTTTAAATTTCTACAAAAAGACAAAGAGCTGTTATTGCCAAAAAATGAAAAAAGTATCGAAAATCTGTTTATTCTCCAAAGAGAAGCTGAAGATTTGAAAAATATAAGGCAAATCGATAAAGTCATCAAAAAGTTAGGCGTTCTAATGAGTGCTTCCCAAAGAGAAGAGATCCTAAGAACAAAAGACTGCGTAATATCAAATAAAATAGTTGTTGTTTTTAGTAAAAATCTTATATTTATCTCGCCATACAGTAAAATCAATATGTCAAAAAAGTTTAAAGAATCCTGCAGATTGGCTAAAATTCCACTCAAAATCAGACCGTATATATATGAAAAGTCTATTTCTGTCTCGGAATTAGTCCATATACTTTGATTTTAAATGATGAGTAGATTAAATCTCCATTTGATTTCAAATCTATAGGAAAATCGGCCTGAATTATATTTTGGTAATGATTTAATCCATCTAAAAATTTATAAAATTTTACAGGCGTTTTCAAAGAAGAGGTTACATTTAATTCATAAACTTTAAACTCATTTGTATGCTGACTCTGCTTCACCTCTTTGAGTGTAACTTTGTTAAAAAATTTATTTGCAAAAGAGATGAACTCTTTTTGTGAGAACTTATGTCCAAAAGAATCAAAGATTTTTCTATTTGTCAGAAGCAACTGTTTCATCTCTTTGTTTCTGCGATCTAAAACTCCCTGCACCTTGGTTTTATGAACCATGGCCTGATTATAATCTCCTTTGGCAACCCTGTATACCTTTATATTTGGCAAAATAAGAGTTGTAATTAACACAAGTGTAATCAAAATAAATACAAACAAAAATACCAAAAGCTTTACATAATTTATCTTCTCGAGACTTCTATCTGTGCTACTCACTAAATCCATCCGTTGTTGTTATTTTATTTGTGCTTACAAAATTATACCATCCGTTTTGAGTTAGATAAAACATGGTATTACTACTACTAAATATAGATTTCAAAGGAGCCGATAAAAGAAAGTTAAAAGTATCTTTCGTCGGGGTTTTTCCATATATAATCAAAGAATCTTTTTTAATTATAACTCTACTTAAAGTTATCTTGTCAGGGACCAAATCAAATAGGTTTTTCATACTATCCTTTAGAAGAATATTCCTGGTGTATATCTCTTCTCCCAATGATTTTTGTCGTAAAAGATATTCCATATATGTATCTTTTTTAGTAATTTGTTGCTCCAGAGCTATCCTCTCACCGATAATTGTTTTTGCATCTTTTCTAAAAAAATTTATCTTCAAGAGTAAAAATATACCAAATGAAAGTAAAAGCATAGAGACAAAAAAGATAAAAATTATCCATATTTTAGAAAATGCTGACAGCAAAGGTTTTGGTCTTGGCGTTACAAAACTATAACTCATTATATATCTCTTTTACACTCAAGTCGCACACAATCTCACTGATATCAACTTTATGCATTTGCAAGTCCAGCAGTAGATCGTTTTCTATACTCTCCATCATCTCCTGACTCATATCATATGTGTCAAATATCACTGTCTGCTCTAGAAAATCACTCTCATAAATCTCATTTTTATAATACTCTCTAAGAGCCTTGTTTAAAAATTTGTATATCTCTAAATCTCTTCCGTAAAGCTCTATATCTTCAATGCTCATATCTTCCATTTGAGAATCGGGCAAGACTTTTGCATCTCTCTCTTCTTTTATATCAGAAAACTCTTCGTCATCAAAGGAACCATCCAGAATATCGAGTTGACTCAAATCATCCAAGTTTGCAAACTCTTCCTCTTCATCCTTGGAATTATCTAAAGATGCCAAATCTTCAACACTACTCTCCTCCTCTTCGCTTTCCCAGTCGTCAACATCTATACTATTGGCTAAAATATCATCTTTATTTATCTTATAAAAAGCGCCAAACAACAGAGTAGCTCCCTTAAAAATCCCTATTGTAACCGACCCTTCCTGATTCAATATATACAGAGTCGGATTGTTTCTGAGCTTATAATTCGATAACAAATTATATAAAACAACAAATGGAGAATATATAAGATCCACCCCTATATTCGAATATATCTTTTGTACCCAGCTTATATCAATAAAAGAGACATAAGCAGACCATGTTTTAAATTTTATCGTCTTGACACTTTTAGAATCAACACTTGCTTTTTCAAAATCTTCATCACTTGTTCCCTTTATGGCTCCTTGCCCCATGGAGTTTAAAAGAACTGTTATATATACATAGTTGTATTTGTCTTGCAGTGAAACAATATAATCTTCCATCTCTTTTGACAATTTTTCATCATTGGATTTTATCTCAAAAGTTTTATCAAATCTATCTTTTACATTGCCATTTTTCACAACTCTTGAAAACACTTTATAAGATCCGTCTTCTTCTATAATTGATATAAAAAGATTTGTGAAATATTTTTGTATTTTGTTTGAAAAACCCATATACCTTTTCTTTATATATTTTTATTTTTTATATTTTAGGCAACATTTGCTTAAGAGTACCTCTAACAACCATAAATACTAAGCAAAAGCAGTTCCAAACTAAAACAGTTCCTTATAAAGTTGTTTAAACTTATCATCCAATTTTTTTGCATCTTTTATCAAATCACTGTTTGTAAGTTTTGTAGGAACAAGTTTTTTATAGTCCCCGAGCATTATTTCGCACATCAATTTTACACGAACTTTATCTGCGTCACTATACTCTTTTTTTGAACTTATTTTATCTATTTTATTAAAATACTCATTGCCTGTTTTTATATATTTTACATACTCTGTGGCAATTTTGCTTTGTGTCAATACCGTAAAAGCCATCTTGTTATAAGGGTCTTTATCATAAGATTTTTTTGCAAAATCATATGCCTTTTCATAGTTTCCTATAAGATAATAAAATCTTGCCTCAAAAGAATCTTGATACGAAGAATCATTCAGAAAATAAAAACCACTAAAAAGCAAAAACAAAATACTTATAACAACAAGAACAATTTTAGACAGCATTTTCCTTTAACCTCTCTTTTATCAGCTTTTTAGACTCTTGCAAAGACAGACCATCCAACAAAAACGGCTCTCCTATATAAAAATCGAGTGTACTAAACGGCTTTGGGATAATAAATCTGTCCCAACTCTTAAACTGCCAATACGATGTCGGCTTGCAATTAAATGTAACTATCGGAACCATTTTCTTCTGCGAAATCAATACAATTCCGTCTGCTACACTATGCCTGGGTCCTTTTGGTCCATCAGGTGTAATGGCTATATTTCTACCTTTTTGAAGAGCTTTAAACGACTGCTTCAAAACCTTAATACCACCTCTTGTCGAACTACCCCTAATTGTACCACCTCCAAAAAGAGATACTGTTTTGGCTATTATCTCTCCATCACTGTGCTCACTGACTATGGAGTCTATATTTGGATTGCCCACAAAAAACAGATAACCCTTTAATACAGATAAGAGTTCACCATGCCAAAATGCGATAACAGTTGGCTTATTAAGGTCTTTTGGCGCTATTTTTGTATGAAACTTTTTTTTGCAAGTCAGATACAAAATATTGGCTATAAGATATATAATTTTGGGCGCTATTTTTTGCAAAATCGCCTTTTTAAAATCCTTAGTTAACAACTTCGCCATAGAGTGACAATCGCTTTGGATTTGTGATTTTTACCCTTTTTACGGTGCCTAGCCACTCATCTTTCCCCTCTACCTGCACAAGAGCGTTGTTGTCACTCCTGCCTGCTAGCATACCATTTTCTCTCTTCTCTTCAAAATAGACTTCAGATGTTTTATTCAAATGCTTTTTTGAAATCTCATCCAGTATATCTTGTTGCAAGTCCTGGAGTCTCTGGAGTCTTTGCGAAGCAATTTGAGAATCTACCTGATTTGTAAACTCAGCAGCTTTTGTCAAAGGTCTGGGTGAGTACTTAAAAGAAAATATCTGCTCAAATTTGACTTTTCTAACAACATCCAAAGTATCTTCAAAATCCTCATCGCTTTCACCTGGAAATCCGACAATTATATCTGTACTGATTGAAGCCTCGGGCACCATATCACGCAATTTGAGAGCTCTGTTTAAAAACCACTCTTTCGTATAGCCTCTTTTCATCATCTCTAAAACCCGGCTTGAACCACTCTGCAGTGGCATATGCATAGAGTTGCAAATCTTAGGATTTGTTGCAAAGATATTTAAAAATTTATCATCCATATGCAAAGGATGGGGAGAAGTGAAACGAATCCGCCTCACCTCTTCTATTTCGCTTATCATCTCCAATAAATCACTAAAATCTATTTTTTTATAGCTTGAATCACTAAATCTTCTACCATAATTATTTACATTTTGACCAAGTAAAAATATCTCTTTTGCACCATTTTGAGCCGCTTTTTTTGCTTCTTTTACGATCAATTCAGCCGGTATAGATATCTCTTCTCCTCTGGTATTTGGGACTATACAATATGTACATTTTTTATCACATCCAATCGAGATATTTACAAATGCTTTATACTTGGAATTTCTAAACTCTCCAAATGCAAAACTGCTTTCGTCATGGTCTATATCAACACTGATATATTTATCTCTCTTCACGGCCTCATTAATCTTAGATACATTTCTTGCACCTAAAACAAAGTTTACTTCGGGAGCTCTTTTAAATATCTCTTCACCTAAATGGCTGGCTGTACAGCCACACACACCAATCCGTGCTCCGGCTTTTTTCTTTTTATTAAAAACACCAATCTCAGAAAAGAGTTTACTGACAGGCTTTTCTCTGACACTGCAAGTGTTTATAAGTATAAGATCTGCAAGAGTTGCATCGTCAATCAATTGATAATCCTCTCCCTCTTGCAGCTGGGCTATAATATGCTCACTATCACGAACATTCATAGCGCATCCCAAAGTCTCTATATATAATTTTTTAGACAACTCTACACCTTAGAGTATGTGAATTTCATACATATAGTCATCGTCCCCTAAACCGTACTTAACCTCTCTAAGATAGACGCTTAAGTCTTTATTCTCAAAATATTCAACCAAAGCAACCAAATCTTTGTGTGAATTTTCCTTGTCAAAATAAAATATTTTTTGACCGTCTTTTTTTATAATCTCTTCTAATTTTTCTAATTTTATCACTTTTGGCTTCGCACCAAGCTCTTTTCTTGCTAATTTAAGTTCCATTTATCTTACCTTCTTTACTACACAAAATTACAACTGACAAAGTCAGTTTGTATCTCTAAATCTGCCAAATTATCAACTGACAAATGAAGACATAGAAAACATAGGATTATATCTTTATTAGTATAAATTACTCATTAACTGCTCCATATACTCTGTTGCAATTATTTTGCTTGAATAAAAAAAACTTTTTAGATATAATTGTAATCTTCGAAAACTCGCAATAATTTAAAACTCCAGAATTTGATGTTCTTATGTTGCGAAAAATATATAGACAGAGAAAAATGTCTAAAAAAGAGGTAAAAATTGAGTAAGATACTAAATATCATCGAGTCCATCGCAAACGAAAAGGGTTTGGGCATAGAAGAGGTAAAAGAGACTGTAGTAACCGCTCTTGTAAATACTGCAAAAAAAATATATGGTAGAGAGTATGAGTATGGAGCAGAGATAAACCCTGAAACAAAAACCCTGAAACTCTATCAGAAAGTAATAGTTTTAAAAGATGATGATGAAAATTTAAGCGAAGAAAATGAGAACTATATCTCACTAAGTAAAGCAAAAGAGGTTGATAGCGAGATAGAGATTGGTGATGAATTGACATATGAATTACCGCTTGACAATCTAGGCAGAACTGCTGCTGCAACCCTCCAAAGAGAGTTGGAATTTCATATTCAAAGACTATTGGAATCAAAAATCTTCGATAGATACAAAAACATGGTAGGTCATAGAGTTTTTGGCTCAGTTGTGAGAGTAGATCACGAAGAAAACACCTATATAGAAGTAAACGAAGTTCGTGCAATTCTTCCAAGAAGAAGTAGAATCAAAGGTGAAAAATTCAAAGTCGGAGATGTTGTCAAAAGTGTAATCAGAAAAGTATATATAGATAAAATTCAAGGTATTGTGGTAGAACTTTCAAGAACAAGTCCAAAGTTTTTAGAAGCACTCCTTGCACTCGAAGTCCCTGAAATCAAAGATGAAATGATAGAGATAAATGCATCAGCAAGAATTCCCGGAGAGAGAGCAAAAGTAGCTCTTACTTCACTACATCCAAATATCGATGCTGTAGGCGCAACCGTTGGCACAAAAGGCGTAAGAATAAATGCCATAAGCAAAGAACTTCACGGCGAAAATATTGACTGTATAGAGTACTCGACAATCCCCGAAATTTTCATCTCAAGAGCACTTAGTCCAGCTATCATCTCAAATGTAAAAATTGTAGGTGAAAACAAAGCAGTAGTAACACTTTTGGCTGATCAAAAATCAAAAGCGATAGGAAAAAGCGGTATAAACATAAGATTAACTTCTATGCTCACCGGCTATGAAATAGAGCTGATAGAACTTGATGGCACAAGTGATTTGGCTACCGGTGAAAGAAAAGATCCAAATGCACTTAAAAATTTATTTGAAAGTTAACAATACAATATTCAGTAAGCTCTGCATGTAGAGCTTACTGAGTCTTTTTCTCTATATACTCAGCACTTTCATGAACTTTCTCTTTTGTCCATTTTGCACCAGTTTTTGTGTCTTGTTTTATGCCATTCCAAGTAGCACACCCGGCAAAGAAAATTATCATGATTATTAACGATATATATCTCATTTTATACTCCTATTTTTTTGAAAATGGGTTTAATCTCAAAAGTACTAAATCTGCCACTATATTACCCAAGAGTGTCAAGAAAGCAGAAATTATCAAGATACCCATGATCACCGGATAATCTCTACTTAATGCACTTTGGTAAAAAAGCAGGCCCATACCGTTTATAGAAAAGATAGACTCTAAAATAACGCTTCCACCTATAAGTCCCGGTAGAGAAAGTCCCAAAATTGTTATAACAGGGGGCGAGAGATTTGGAAGCAGGTACCTCCAAAAAAGCTCTTTTTTCCCAACCCCTCTGGCTTTTGCAAAAAAGATATAGTCACTTTTTAGTATATTTAGACTCAAACTTCTTATATACATAACCAAGCTACCGACTCCTCCAAACACCATAACAAATACAGGTAAAACAAGATGCCATGCCTCGTCCAAAATATAGTTAAAACCCTCTAGTTTCATTGGAGAATGAAGTCCTGATATCGGAAATAATTTCCACTTTACAGCAAAGAGCATAACTAAAATCAAAGCAAGATAAAATGAGGGCATCGCATAACTGACAAGCGAGAAATTTTTCGTCATTTTATCATAAGTACTGTTTTGTTTAAAAGCTGACTTTATACCCAGATATACGGAGATTAAAAAGACAAATATCATACTTACTACATTTATAATCAGCGTTATGGACAAACGGGATAAAATCTCATCCTTGACCATCTTTCCGCTGGCAAAGGATATGCCAAAATCAAGATGAACAAGTGCATTTAACCAAGATACAAACTGCATAAAAAGTGATTTGTCTAAACCATAAACTTTCTTGAGTTGCTCTAATGATTCCGGAGTTATATTTGGATTTAATTCGCCACTTGCAAAGAAAGAGTTTGGAGCCAAATGTATGGCTCCAAAAGATATGATAGATATAATAAGAAGCATAAACACTACATAAAAAACTTTTTGCAGTGCTATTTTTATCATCTTACTTTTGCTTGTCCCAATTAAGCACAGTATGTCCCTCTTCATCAGTTTCATCCATACCCATACCCATTATATTGTAACCTGCATCTACATAGTGAACTTCACCTGTAACTCCGCTTGAGAGGTCACTTAAAAGATACATTCCGCTGTTGCCGACCTCATCTGTTGTTACATTTTTTCTAAGTGGTGCGTTGTACTCATTCCATTTTAAAATCATCCTAAAATCACCGATTCCGCTAGCTGCTAGAGTCTTGATTGGTCCTGCACTGATGGCATTTACTCTGACACCTTTCTCTCTTGCACAATCAACTGCAAGATACCTTACGCTTGACTCAAGTGCTGCTTTGGCAACACCCATTACATTATAGTGTGGTATATATTTTGGTCCTCCAAGATAGGTAAGCGTCAACACAGAACCCCCCTCACTCAAGACAGGCATAACCGCTCTTGTCAGTGCAATCAAAGAGTAAACCGAAGTCTGCATAGCTATATCAAAAGCCGCTCTTGAAGTCTGCAAAAAAGGCTTAGAAAGTGCATCTCTAGGAGCAAAAGCTACAGAGTGAACTATAAAATCAATCTCTCCAAAATCTTTTTCGAGTGATTTTGTAAGATTTTCAAGATGCTCATCATTATTTACATCTAGTTCATATACCTTGTTGCTTCCAAGCTCTGTAGCTATCGGATCAACTCTTTTTTTCAATTGGTCATTTAGATATGTAAATGCCAACTCAGCACCTTGATCTCTGCAAGCTTTTGCTATGCCATAAGCTATAGATTTGTTATTTGCAATTCCTACGATTAAACCTTTTTTACCTTTCATTACCATATTCATCCCCTTATAAATTATCTGATATCTCTATCATTTTTGAAAAATTTTCTACACTCCAACTGGCAGTTCCTACCAAAATCCCACCACAATTTTCAATGCTGAGTATATCCTTTGTAGTCTCAACTTTTACACTCCCGCCATAAAGCAAAGGTGCTTTTATCTTCATTCTCAATTTTTGTAATACTTCCTCTATATCTTCAAGACTGGCACTAAGTCCTGTGCCTATCGCCCAAACAGGCTCATAAGCAACTATAAGCTCATCATAATCTATATCAATGCCATCAAACTGTTCCCAGATATAAGACATAACAGCCTCAATTCCCTGTTCTCTTATCTCTTTTGGTTCACCGACACAGTATATGATTTCACACTCTTTTTGTTTTGCAAAGTTATATTTTTCACAAATACTTTCTTGAGTTTCACCTAAGATATGTCTTCTCTCAGAATGCCCTATCAGCACACTGTCAACTTCAAACTCTTCTAATTGATCAAAGCCTGTCTCCCCCGTAAATGAACCATTTTGAACAGGATAGAAATTTTGCGCACCAACTCTTATATTTGGTGTCAATTCAAAATACCCAAATGCTGTAAAAGGCGGGTATATCCTCACCTCACTAAAGAAATTTTGTGAATTTATAAAATCAACGAACTCTTTTGTACTTTTTCTGTTGTGATTTGTTTTAAAATTAGATGCAATTATCAATCTTCATCCTTATTATATAGTGGTTTCACTCCCGGAAGCTCTTTACCCTCTATAAGCTCCAAGCTTGCTCCTCCGCCGGTTGATATAAATGCCATATCATCAGCATCACCACTCCTTCCTACAACATCAGCAGTATCACCACCACCGACTACTGTAGTTGCATGTGCTTCTGCTATAGTATGGGATATCTGCACGCTTCCTCTTGAGAATTTAGGTATCTCAAACACACCCATAGGACCATTCCAAAGTATGGTTTGAGCGTCATTTAAAGCCTCTTTAAAGAGTCTCGTGGTTGCCGGCCCTATATCTAGTCCCATCCAGCCTTTTGGTATCTCTTGAGATGTTACAAATTTCATAGTTGAATCTTGTGAACAGGTTTGAGCAGCGACAACATCAACAGGAAGATAAAATTTGACACCGAGCTCTTTTGCTTTTGCTATAACAAAAGTTGCCTCTTCAACCAAATCCTCTTCAACCAAAGAGTTTCCTATCTCGATACCTTGCGCTTTTAAGAATGTAAATGCCATACCGCCACCGATAAGCAATTTGTCAACGCGTGGTAGAAGATTTTTGAGAGCCTGAAGCTTTCCACTTACTTTGCTGCCTCCTACAACTGCCGCAAAAGGACGAGAGGGGTTTTTAAGAAGTTGTTTTGAGAAATTTATCTCTTTTTGAAGCAAAAATCCTGCTGCACTGTGATCCTCATCAAAAAAATTTGTGATTGCCTCAACAGAGGCATGAGCTCTATGGCAAACTCCAAAAGCATCATTAACATAAAAATCTGCCAAATCAGCTAGTTTCTTGGCAAATACATCATCATTCTTCGTCTCACCTTTTTCAAACCTTAGATTTTCTAACAGTAAAACTTCTCCGCATTGCAGATTTTCAACTTTTTGCTTAGTATCAGCACCAACAACATCACTCGAAAACTTAACACTCGGAACGAGTAACCTTGAGAGCCGTTTTTGCACAGGAGCCAAAGATAATTTTGTATCGACTGCGCCACCCGGTCTGCCCAAATGACTCGCAAGTATAACTGCACAATTGCGATCGAGACAGTATTTTATGGTTGGAACCGCCGATTTTATCCTTCTATCATCAGTAATATTTAAAAAATCATCCAAAGGAACATTGAAATCACATCTTATAAAAACTTTTTTGCCCTCTATGTCCATATCGCGGACTGATCGTACCATCTTATTTTCCTTATTTGCTTACATGCAGAGCCATATCTATCAGTCTTGAAGAGTAGCCCCACTCATTGTCATACCAAGACATTACTTTTACCATATTGCCACATATCACCTGAGTTAAATCAGCTGCAACAAATGAGCTATACGGTGAGCCTTGAAAGTCTTGAGAAACCCTCTTGTCTGTATCAAAACCGAGTATCCCTTTCAATTCACCCTCTGATTTATCCTTGAAAAGTGCATTTATCTCCTCTATGCTTGTATCTTTTTTTACCAAAACATTCAAATCAACCATGGAGACATTTGGGGTAGGGACTCTTACACTTTGACCGTGGAGTCTGCCTTGAAGTTGAGGCAAAACCAAACCGATAGCCTTTGCAGCACCTGTTGTAGTGGGTATGATATTTACTGCAGCCGCACGAGCACGCCTGGGATCTCTGCCTTTTGAATCTATCAGACTCTGTCCGTTGGTGTATGAGTGAACTGTAGTCATCAAGCCTTTGTCTATACCAAATGCATCGTCTAAAATCTTAGCTACAGGTCCCAGGCAGTTTGTAGTACAACTTGCATTTGAGATTATAGATTGCCCTGTATATTTGTCTTCATTTACACCGATTACAAATGTAGGTGTATCATCTTTTGCAGGAGCTGACATTATGACTTTTTTCACACCATTATCCACAAAAACTTGAGCCTTGTCCTTTGTTAAAAATGCACCTGTACACTCCAACACAACATCTACTCCATAATCAGCAAAGTTGAGCTCTTGAGGATCTCTGGTTAAAAACATTTTTACTTTTGAATTGCCCATCTGCATATAATCATTTTCTAAAATCTCTACAACATCCTCAAATACACCATGAACACTGTCATATTTAAAAAGTTGTCTGGTCATATCTCGTGAAGCAGTATCATTTACACAAACAAGCTCTACATCATCTCTTGAGCTTATTATTCTAGCAACACTGCGTCCAATTCTTCCAAATCCATTAATAGCTATCTTTAAAGCCATATTTCATTCCTTTATACACATTAAATTGAATTATTTTATCATAAAATAGTTTAAGAGCATATATGGCTCGGGCACTTAATTAAATCCTCTTTGCATTTTTACCCGAAGCATAAATACTGAAATTCCTAAAGCTGTAACTCCAAAAAGTATCAACATCAAAGACTCATTTAGTACATCTTCGATGCCACCTCCTTTTAAAAAAATATCTAAAAAACCATCCAATCCCCAAGACATTGGTGATATATTAGCGAGTTCCTGCATAATTTGGGGCATTATAAATTTTGGCACCATCACTCCACCTACAGCTCCTAATAAAATAGTGAGTATTCCTCCTGTTGTAGATGCCTGTTCGGTTGTTTTTGCATTCACCGCTATAAGCATAGCCAGTCCAACGGCTGAAAGACTTAGCGAAAAGGACAAGAAAACAAGTGCAAAAACAGAACCATTCAGAGAAAGAGCCGGTGTATTAAAGATTGGTACCATATAGATACCCACACCAATCATAATCCAAGCTTGCATCTGAGCCACAAACAGATATGGCACTATCTTGGAGATCACCATCTGAAAAACAGAAACATTCATGGAGCTTAAACGAGATAGGGTGTTTTGTTTTCTCTCATTTATGAATACTGTCGATATAGGGGTTATCATAAAAAACATACCAAAAACTATCCACGAGGGTACACTTTGTTGTGTGGAGTTTGGTATATCTTTTTTTTGGTTATATTTAAGATTAAAAAGTTTTTTTGTATCAAGGCTGACAGTGCTTATGGCAGCTCCTGCCTCATCTGAAAATTCCATCAGTTTGGCTTGTATAATTTTGAGTTTCAATCTTGTTATCTCTTTTAAGAGTTTTGCCTCAAAGAGTTCTATCTCATCACTCTTTAAAGACTCTTTTATGTCGATATCCAGTTTTTTACTCTTTTGTGAATAGTTTTTCGGTATGGTCATTATGATTTGTGCTTTTGCTTTATCTACTTGCTTAAAACTTCTGTTTTTAGCTATATTGGCCATCAACTCTTTTGTAATTTTTGTATTGTCAAGATTATTAATATATATCTTGAAACTGACACTGCTAAGAGAAAAAATATCTCTCATGGCAACTGAAATTATCAGTATAAAGATAGCTGGCATTATAAAAAGCATCGCTAGTGCTCTCTTGTCCCTCATGATCAAAAGAGTCTCTTTTTTAACCATCGCGCTAAACATCATTTTCCTTAGTCAGTTCCAAAAAATGTTTTTCAAGATTTGATGAGTTTAAGAGTGCCTCCTGGGCCACCAAAGAGCCATGTGATATAATAGCAACTTCATCACATATCATCGCTACTTCATTCATATAGTGACTCGTATAGACAACTGTAATATTAAAGTTTTTGTAATTTTTTATAGAAGCGAGTATCTCATTTCTACTTTTTGGGTCGATTCCTACTGTTGGCTCATCAAAATAGATAATTTGGGGATTATTTAACAAGCCTATTGCTATATTTAATCTTCTTTTTTGTCCCCCTGAAAGAGTTGATGCTCTTTGGTGCAAAACGCCACCAAGCCCATTTATCTCTATGGCTTTATCGTAATTCTCCCTCTTGGCATCTTGAATATCAGCAAAAAAATCCAAGTTTTCTTTAACACTCAGTTTTTCATAAAAAGCTAGATTTTGGGGTATGATAGAGCTTATCTCTTTTATCTTTTTTATATCTTTTTTTATATCAAATCCTGCAACTTCTATACTCCCGCTATCTATCTCTATGAGTCCGTTCAGGATGGATAAAATCGTACTTTTCCCTGCACCATTTACTCCCAAAAGTCCAAAAATAGAGCCCTTTTTAACTTCAAATGAAAGATTGTCGAGTGCTAAAAAATCACCATATCTTTTTATAATATTTTGGACTTTTATCATCCATTAAATTCCAAAAGCTTCTTATAGACTTTTGCTTCACTCTTACTGATAGAAATAAGCATCTTTGAGATTTGCTCAAAATCAATCTCTTGTTTGGATTTTATAGCTTTTGCAATCACCAAAGCAAAATCTCTCCACTCATCACCCACTTTAAGCATAAGGATTGAAGCCTCTTTTAGAGTTTTATTATTTCCAAAAAGCTCACTTGCCTCTTCTAAAAATGATGCATACATAAATCTAAAACCAGCTCCGCCAGTACCTATCTCTTCTTGCATCCTTACTATATTTCCCAAGAAGAGTTTTGCATATTTTTTTGGTTTTATTTTTAGTTTTAGTATAGATTTGGCAAGATAGCGTATACCCCTTAAACCTGCAATCGGAACAGGAGTTTTAAGCATGTATTTTGATATTTTTTTGATATTTTTTTTGATAATTGGTTTCAAATCTATCTCTTTAGGTACAGATTGCGGATAGTAGAGCAAACCTTTTGGAGCCATCAAACCCTTTGCAAATCTGGCTTTGCCAAGAGATTTACTTGAGCATTTGACACTTTTATCAAAAACCGGGTCGCTTATGAGGTATTTATCTCCCTCTTTACCATATATAAGCAAGTTGTGAGCATTGAAATGAAATCTGATTTCAGGAGGAAAATACTCCAACCAGTAAACAGAACTTTGAGCGCCTACCACTTCTCCTTTTTTCAAGAGCTCATCCAGCCTCTCTTCTCCTCTTTTTTTTGATGAAAAAGTCTCTAGTTTCATCTTGATTTTTAGATTTTTTTGTATATTTTTAATGATAGCTTTTGGAATACTTCTATATGAAACCAGAGGCATCCCTCCAATCTTGACAAACGGTATATAGGCAAAATTAAGAGCATTTGAGAGTCCAAATATCATAGGCTCACTGATATCCAATCCATGCACTCTCAGCAGTGAAGACATAACGCCGCTTTCACAATGTGCATGATGTGTATGTTTAAACTCGCTCATCTCTCTCCTTTGGCAGAGTATTTAACTCTTCTATACTCTTGCCCATAACATCACAGTAAACAGCAAGTCTTTTTTGAGTGATTTTTTCAAACACTTCAGGTTTAAAGTCCCTCTTTATTGTCCACTTAAAAAATCCTGTAGATTGAGCCAAAATATTCAGATCCATTCTCACCTCATACATGTGGTAATAAAGTGGTGATTTTTTTCCCTCTCTTGCCTCTTTTAATGCTTCAATTTTGCTCTCTTCAAGTTCATCTATGGCTTGTTTTGTCACAACCTCCTCAACATCCCATCCACTTGATCCTACACTTTTGATTTTCCCCTCTTCACTACTGGCATAGATTGCTTTTTTCATATCTCCGTAAGTTGAGCTGTTATCCTGAGGCACACTGTTTATATCCACTTATACTGCCTCAAGCAACATATAAGCAGTAGAGAAGCGCCCACTTTCGGGTATATAGCATAGTAGCTTTTGACCTTTTTTAATTTGCTCGGAGTTAAAAAATTCCTCTAAAATAATATAAATCGATGCAGAACCTGTATTGCCCTTGGTAGAAAGATTTGTAAACCACTTCTCCTGTGGTATATCACAATTTGCCTTTTTCATTCCCTCATAAAGCCTATCTTTAAAATAATCAGATGAGTAATGAGGCAAAAACCAATCTATCTCTTTTGGATCAAACATCTTTTTTTCAAGCATCTCTTTTAGAGGTTTTATCACGGTATATTCAACAATATTTTCATTTAAAAGTTTTACATCCTGCTTGACTGCAAATATAGACTTCTTCAGCCATTGGCTTGGCAAATACTCTCTATACCCTTGCAAAGTTCCGTCTTTGAGCTTTTCACAACCACTATACATGCAGGCTTCTTGCTCATTTGCATAAGATTTTGTAAAAATTCTCTCAATTTTAAGTGAAATATCACCCTTGTTTGGTTGGTTACTGATCCCAATAGCCCCTGCTCCATCACTAAGCATCCACCTTAAGAAATCTTTTTCAAAAGTAAGTTCTTTGTTTTTTTTGACCATATCTACTCTGCTTTGTACTTCAGGCTCGAAATTTCTACCTCTCATAGATGCAGATATATTTTCACTTCCTGTAGTGATAGCGTTCTGTATCAGCCCTGCCTTTATAGAGCTGTATGCATATTTTAAAGCACTCAAGCCACTCAAACAGATCCCTGCTATACTAACAGCTTCCATAGATCTCAAGCCGCTCTCCCCTAAAACCATCAGAGCATGACTTGGCAATAACTGATCAGGCACAGTAGTACCACAAACCAAAAGCTCAGCTTTACTGTTATCAAAACCATCTTTTTGTAGATTTTTGATAGCATTTGCCGCCATCTTTGCATTTGAATGTGTAGTCTCGTTTGTTTTGGGATCAATTGCATAATATCTTGTTTTTATTTTGTTTGACCTAAGAACTATCCTTTTGACCAAAGACGGTTTGCCATCTATCATACCCAGTACATTTTCTATATCTTTATTTTCAACAGGCTCATTTGGAAAAAATACCGCTATATTGTTTATATATACTTCACTCATCTTATCTACCACTTGGTTCCTCGTATTTTTTTTCTAACTCTATCAATTTCTCTTTTTGAAAGTAGTTTATCACTTTTCGCACCAAAAGATTTATAGGTACTAAAGTAAAAACCATCAATGCCAAAAAGAGAGCATATACTGTGATAGATGCTTTTCTTGAAAAAGATTTTTTTTCGCCACAAAAATTTATAATCTTACCCCAGATATAAAAACTTCTGGTTGCTACAATCTCAGATGCTATCAACTTGCCATTTACATTAACAGCACCTAAATTTTTAAGAAGAGGCTTTCTCTTTTTTTCTAAATCATTCTTTAATGCAAAATTTATTCTCTCTCCAAATTTTGAAGCAGATTTTATATCACTTTGCAAAATTCCTGCCGGAGGAAAAATCCAAAAAGCATCTTTTTTGCCAGTCAACAACCATCTAGGAGTTGTAACGAAAGAGTATATTCCCTTGCCTTGATCACTCAATGCAACATTGTCTATCAATTTTGCACCTACATCACTTAAAAGCCTTTTCATCTTCTCTTGTGCCATCACCCACATGTCTCTACAGGCAATCAGCGTAACAACCTGCTTATCTTTAAAAAGATTTTTTGCCTGTTTGCTCTTCATAAAACCGGCGACAGGAGTAGATGGGGCTAAAAACCAAATAGTATATCCAAGTATGATCAAGTCATAATCATCATCTAGATTTTCAATCTCTTCTACCTCACATCCTCTCATATGGGCAGCATCAGGAAACTCATCAAAAAACTCATAGAAATCCCAGGGATACGGATAAGCCACAGCCGGCTTAATCTCTCTTATGTCCACTTTTACAGTTTCATCTCCTAACTTAGAGACAAAATTATCTATGACATCTCTTAATTGACCTGATTGTGAATAGTATAAAACCAAGACTTTTTTCATATATATTTTTACTTTAAAATAGACTTTTTGAATAAGACAATATTCTACACTAACTCCAATTAATCTTGTATTAATTCCATAAAAAGCCCCTTAACAAGAAGAAACGCTGTATTATCAATTTTGTATGGATTTTACTTAGTCTTATATTGTCTTTTAACTTATCAAAGTGGCTTATCCTCTGCTCATTTGGTGGATAATAGCACTCAATAACCACCTCTTTAACCAAGCCTCCACCAAAACAGTGAAGTACCAAAACTTCTATTTCGAAATCAAATCTTCGCTTTTTTGTCTTTAGCGAGAGTATGGAAACGGGATAAATTCTAAAGCCACTTTGTGTATCTTTTAGATTTTTAAAAGTCTCCAAATTTACCCAAAAATTACTGAATTTTCTTCCAAAAATCGAGCTTTTGGGAACATTTCCGCTCTTAAAATTACGACTGCCTATGACTATTGTATTTGGCTTATAGGCTTTGGTTAGCCTTTGTATCTGTGAAGCGATATGTTGCTTATCTGCATCCATAGTAACAAAACTCTCAAATCCCAACTCTTTAGCCTTCTTTGCACCACTTAGTATCGCCTCTCCCTTGCCAAGATTTTTCGGATGAGTTAGCAACACCATATCAGGATTTTTAACTTCTACTTTTTTATCTGAACCATCATCAACCACTATGAGAGTA
Organism: Sulfurospirillum sp.; assembly: GCA_045047115.1. GTDB lineage: Bacteria > Campylobacterota > Campylobacteria > Campylobacterales > Sulfurospirillaceae > JAADIZ01. The sequence continues at coordinate 44,356 of JASFYR010000033.1, read as the reverse complement.
TGTCCATACTTTTGTATATCTTCTATAACCTCTGATATATATGGTGAATTATATACCGGAATTACTACGCAGATATTCATAAAGTAAAAATTGCCACACTGTCATTGTTGCTAAATACCTGAAACCTGTTTCCATCTCGTTTGTATATCAGCGTCTCATTTGGTTTAACCAACTTTAGAAATTTTGCTCGCTTTACAGAGTTAATTTTAAACCCAAAAACCTCACTAACGATCTCAAAATGCATAAAGCCCGGCATTATCGGTTTTGCAGGAAAATGCGCCCTAAATACAGGATGGTTTTCATCACTAAGCCGCACTACTGCTTTATTTTCATCTTTAAATTCCAATCTATACAAGTTATCAACCAGCATCAATCACCTCAAATATCTTATCTTAATCTGTATCTTATCTAATAAAGATATAATTCTTTCTTTAAAATTCTACTAAAAAATATCTTCACACCACCTAGGACTTATATGTTTACCCTGAAAAATTATGATACTACAAATACAAAAAACGACATACTCTCAGGTATAGTTGTCGCAGTTGCTCTTGTGCCTGAAGCGATAGCTTTTGCTCTTGTTGCAGGTTTTAGCCCAATAGTTGGGCTTTATACAGCTTTTATATTGGGCCTGGTCACTGCATTGATAGGAGGAAAACCAGGTATGATCAGTGGTGCCACAGGCTCTATGGTGGTAGTTATGGTTTCGCTTGCATCTTCTCACGGACTGCAGTATGTTCTTTGGGCTACTATACTAACGGGTCTCATACAGATTGGAATTGGTCTTGCAAAACTTGGTAAATTTATAAGATTTGTTCCTCAACCTGCAATCTACGGTTTTGTTAACGGTTTGGCTATAGTGATAGCCATGAGTCAATTTCAATTTTTTAAAAACAGTGATTATCTTATGTATATTTTGGTGATTACAACCATGCTGATCATGTATTTATTGCCAAAATTTACAAAGGCTGTACCGGCAGGTTTGGTCTCAATCGTACTTTTAACTCTTGTAGTATATTTTGGTGGATTTGATACAAAAACTGTCTCAGACCTGGGTGATATCAGCGGAAACTTACCATCTTTTTCAATTCCTAATGCACCTTTAAATCTTGAAACTTTAAAAATTATACTGCCATACTCAATTATCCTGGCACTTGTGGGTCTAATAGAATCCCTGCTAACTCTCTCAGTTTTGGACGAGATGAGTGGCAAAAGAGGAAGTGGAAATAAGGAGTGTATCGCTCAGGGTATAGGAAACACGACTTGTGGCTTCTTTGGAGGTATGGCAGGATGTGCGATGATAGGTCAATCAATCATCAACTTTACCTCAGGTGGGCTGACAAGGCTCTCAAGTGCTACTGCAGCAGTTTTGCTCATCACTTTTGTAGTTTCTCTCTCAAATATCATAGGCATCATCCCCATAGCTGTTTTAGTTGGTATTATGTTTATGGTCTCAGCAGAGACTTTTGAGTGGGCCAGCATAAATAGACTAAGAAAAATTCACATTGCAGATGCCTTTATACTCGTAACAGTTACCGTTATAACTATATTTTTTGATCTTGCTGTTGCTGTTATAGCAGGTGTAATCATATCTGCACTTGTCTTTGCATATCAACAAGCCAGACTTACAAAACAGATACATACGGAGGATGACGGAACGAAGATATATGAACTTGAAGGACCTCTGTTTTTTGGCTCAGCCGTACAGTTTAACAATGATATATTTGACATAGAAAATGACCCTAAAAATGTTATTATCGACTTTAGCAAGACCAGAGTTATGGATTCAAGTGGCGTAGAAGCAATAGACAAACTAACCAAAAAATATACTCTGCTAGGAAAGAGTCTTAGGCTGAGACATCTTAGTGATGACTGCATAGATGCTTTGCAAAATGCGGGAAAATACTGCACTCACGAGATAGATAATCCTACCTATAAAGTTGTTAGAGATTATTAGCTTTCAAATCGCACCATCAATGATATCTTCAAATTGATGTTCTGCTGTGGGTGGTGTCCCGGACAGGATTCGAACCTGTGGCCTCTTGATTAGGAATCAAGTGCTCTATCCTGCTGAGCTACCGGGACGGCAGAGATAAAAAAAGCTGGATTAACCCCACTTGGGGTAATCCAGCTTTAACACTGATTATTAAGCGTTTCTCTTTTTGATAATCTCTTCAGCTACATTTTTTGGAACCTCTTCATAGTGATCAAATTCCATAGAGTATGAAGCTCTTCCTTGAGTTTGACTCCTTAAATCAGTTGAGTATCCAAACATCTCTGAAAGTGGGCAAAAAGCGTTTACTATCTTGTGTCCACTTCTGTCTTCCATAGAGTTGATTTGACCCCTTCTTCTGTTTAAGTCTCCAATAACATCGCCCATAAAGTCTTCGGGTGTTTCAACTTCAACTTTCATCATAGGCTCAAGTATGATAGCATCCGCTTTTCTTGCACCCTCTTTAAATGCCATAGAAGCAGCGAGTTTAAATGCCATCTCAGATGAGTCAACATCATGATAACTTCCATCATAAAGTGTAACTTTAACATCTTCAACGGGATAACCTGCGAGAACACCACCTTGCATAGCCTCTTTGAGACCTTTGTCAACTGCCGGAATGAATTCTCTAGGAATTGAACCGCCTTTGATATCATTTACAAATTCATAACCCTCACCCGGTTTTAGCGGAGTAAGTCTTATGTAAACATGACCATACTGACCACGACCACCTGATTGCTTTGCATACTTATGCTCTTGCTCGACCTCTTTTTTGATTGTCTCACGGTAAGCAACTTGTGGTTGTCCAACTTCAGCATCAACTTTAAACTCTCTAAGCATTCTGTCAACCAAAATCTCAAGGTGAAGTTCACCCATACCAGAGATAATAGTCTGGCCACTCTCTTCATCAGTTTCAACTCTAAAACTTGGATCTTCTTGAGCAAGTTTTTGCAGAGCTATACCCATTTTTTCTTGATCTGCTTTCGTTTTTGGCTCAACTGCAACAGAGATAACAGGATCAGGGAAATCCATTTTTTCCAAGATTACTTTATCTTTTTCGCCAGCTAGCGTATCTCCTGTTAGAGTATCTTTTAAACCGACAACAGCACCGATCTCACCAGCATGTAATTGCTTAATCTCTTCTCTTTTATTTGAGTGCATCTTAAGAAGTCTTCCAACTCTCTCTTTTTTATCTTTTGTCGTATTGTAAGTATAGCTTCCACTCTCGAGTGTTCCTCTATATACTCTTACAAATGTCAACTGTCCAACAAAGGGGTCAGTCATAATTTTAAATGCAAGTGCAGCAAATTCACCATCATCTGTTGATTCCACTACTGTTTCACTTCCGTCTTCGTATTCACCTTTGATGGCTTCTACTTCAGTAGGAGCCGGCATATAATCAACAACTGCGTCAAGTAGTGGCTGAACACCTTTATTTTTAAAGGCAGTTCCGCAAAGCATAGGAACCAAAGTCATCTCAAGACATCCAGCTTTTAACCCAGCTTTTATTTCATCTTCACTAAGTTCCTCGCCACCTAAATATTTTTCAAGAAGTTCATCACTCGTCTCAGAGATTGACTCAATCATATGCTCTCTATAGCTTTGGGCTTTTTCAACTAACTCAGCAGGTATATCAACAAGTTCATAATGTGATCCCATAGCTGCCTCATCTTCCCAGACAAGTGCTTTCATCCGAACCAGATCAATCACCCCTTTAAAGTCATCTTCTGCACCGATTGGTATCTGAATAGGAACAGGGTTTGATTTGAGTCTCTCTTTTATCTGTCTTTCAACCTCATAAAAATCAGCTCCGACTCTGTCCATCTTGTTTACAAATACCATTCTTGGAACTCTATATCTGTTTGCCTGTCTCCATACTGTCTCACTTTGAGGTTGAACCCCACCAACCGCACAAAAAACAGCAACAGCACCATCAAGAACTCTCATGCTTCTTTCAACTTCAATAGTAAAGTCAACGTGACCCGGTGTATCTATGATATTTATTTGATGATTATTCCACTCACATGTAGTTGCAGCACTTGTTATGGTGATACCTCTCTCTTTCTCTTGCTCCATCCAGTCCATAGTAGCCGCACCATCGTGAACTTCACCGATTTTGTGTGAAATTCCGGTATAAAAAAGGATTCTTTCAGTTGTAGTAGTTTTTCCAGCATCAATGTGCGCAGCAATTCCTATATTTCTAACCATATTAATTGGGTGTTTTCTTGCCATAATAGATCCTTTTTACCAGCGATAGTGAGCAAAAGCTTTATTTGCTTCAGCCATTTTATATGTATCTTCTTTCTTTTTAAATGTAGCGCCTCTTGAGTTAGCAGCATCCAAAAGTTCATTTGCAAGTCTCTCAACCATAGTTCTTTCGCTTCTTTTTCTAGCATATGAAACCAACCATCTAAGAGCAAGTGCTTGTTGTCTGACAGGTCTTACTTCTATAGGCACTTGGTATGTAGCTCCACCAACTCTTCTGCTTTTAACTTCCATAACAGGTTTTACATTTTCTATAGCGGCATTAAAAATCTCTATACCTTTCATCTCATCACTTCTTTTTTCAGCAAGTGCAAGTGCACCATAAAAAACTTTTGCTGCAACACTCTTTTTACCGTCTAACATAAGTGCGTTTATAAATTTTGTGATTATTTTACTATTGTAAACTGGATCAGGGAGTATTTCCCTTACTTGGGCTCTTCTTCTTCTCATTTTGATTCCTTCAAATGTTTAAATTTTACTCAAATGCTACCTACATTCCAAAGGAGTAGCACCTGTTTGATAAATTTAATAAATTTTTTTATTTAACTGTCATCTTTACTTAGAGCAAAGCTCCAAATAAATTCACACTCTACTGAAGCACGAGCTAACGCTCTGTATGCCTTTTTTATTTAACTGTCATATTGACTCAGAGCAAAGCTCTCAATCAATTCACACTCTGCTATTTTGGTTTTTTAGTACCGTATTTACTTCTTGCTACAGTTCTGTTTGCAACACCGGCAGTATCTAGTGCACCACGAACGATGTGATATTTAACACCAGGTAAATCTTTTACTCTTCCGCCTCTTACTAGAACTATAGAGTGCTCTTGAAGATTATGACCCTCACCACCTATATAGCTAATAACTTCAAAGCCACTAGTTAATCTAACTTTGGCAACTTTTCTCAAAGCTGAGTTTGGTTTTTTTGGAGTCGTTGTATAGACTCTTGTACAAACCCCTCTTCTTTGAGGACAACTGACCAATGCAGGTGATTTTGATTTTTTAATCACCTTTTTTCTCTCTTTTCTTACCAATTGGTTGATTGTTGGCACATTTTTTCCTTATATATTTTTCATCTTGCAATATCTTGAACTAAATTGAACAGCACATTGCAATGAAGCCTGCTATTTTATTTAAAAACAGCTTAAAAGATGGTTAAAAGGGGCATAAATTCTTACCCCTTTGCTTTTAACCTTCTACCTCTACACTATTGTTTATTTTTACAATTTTATCTTTATACAGCCCGGTTCCCACAGGAATCATACGACCTAAGATTACATTCTCTTTCAAATCTCTCAAATAATCCATCTTGGCCGCAATACTCGCTTCAGTGAGAACTTTTGTAGTCTCTTGAAAAGATGCGGCTGAGATGATACTGTCACTTCCTATGGCTGCTCTTGTGACACCAAGAAGAATAGGTTCAGCGATAGCAGGCTCTCCACCCATCTTCATGATTCTCTCATTCTCTTCTCTAAATCTCTGTCTGCTTATCAAGTCTCCCTCGATAAATTTTGTGTCACCACTGTCAACTATCTTAACCTGCCTAAGCATTTGAGACACTATCACTTCTATATGTTTATCACTAATAGCAACACCCTGTCGTCTATAGACTTTTTGAATCTCGCTGATTATATAGTAATGAAGTGCTTTTTCACCCATAATTCTAAGAATATCATGACTAGAAACAATACCGTCTGTAAGCTTTTCACCAGCATGCACAAACTCACCTGCATGAACATGTATCTGAGTATTTTTTGCTACCAGATATTCCGCTGTTGCACCATCTTCTGCTTCGATGATGATTCTTTCTTTTGCTCTTAAAGGCTTTCCAAATCTGATTACACCGTCAATCTCTGCAATAACAGTTGCATTTTTCGGTCGTCTTGCTTCAAAAAGTTCACTTACTCTTGGCAAACCTCCGGTGATATCTTTTGATTTTGCAGCAGCTTTAGGAGTTCGCCCTATAATATCTGCTGTTTTTACCTGACTGCCATCTTTTACAAAAACAGCTGTCTTTGATTCAAGTTGATATCTTATGATTTGACCTGATTCGGTTGCAACTATGAGTGTTGGTTTCATTCCAGATGGCATATATTCGTTTATAACCAATCTGCTCTCTCCTGTCATTTCGTCAAACTGCTCTGTTGCACTTATGCCTGGCTCAATATCTTCAAAAGTGATAACACCCGGCTCCTCTGCAATAATCGGTATAGAGTACGGATCCCACTCTGCTATAACGATCTGTTCGGCACTGCTTGGATGCGCTATGATTTCATCAAATTTGCTTACTTTTACATTGTCATCTATGTCTATGATAGAGCCTCTTGGTATATAGTGTCTGATAGCTTCTCTATTCTCATCATCAGCAATAACTGCAAAAAGTCCTTTTTCATCGACTAAGTGATCTTTTTCAATACTGTTGTACCTCTCAAGATAATCACCTGCAAGTTTATAATATTTTACTGTACCTATAGCTTCAGTTAGAATTTTTAGAGAAATAGGGTCTCCGTCATGAACTTTAAGCTCACTGGCATATGGGATACGATTTGGAACACTCCAACTCTCTTTTATCACTTCAACAATGCTCTCGTTTTGATGAATTTCATCGCCATTTTTATAAGGAAGATAAAATTTTCCCTCTACTTTGCCACTCACACCTGCAAGTTCATTTGCCTTTGCAAGATCACTCTTTCTTAGAGTATATTTTATCTCTTCTTTGTCAGCTTTTATAGTTAAAATAGTCTCATCATGAGAATTATCTATATATAAGATACCGTCTATCATAGTCTTAATCTTTGGTTCAACCAGCAAAATCGAAGCATTTCTTCTGTTTGCTACAATATTTCTACCCTCTTTTGAAAGATAAGTTTTAATATTATAATACCGAATAAAACCCTCTTTTTGTGCAATTACCTGTCTATCTTGTGCTTCAGTAGATGCAGTACCACCTATATGGAATGTCCTAAGCGTCAATTGGGTTCCTGGCTCACCGATAGACTGGGCAGAAATTATACCCACAGCTTCTCCAGGCTTCACAAGAGAACCGACTCCAAGGTTAACACCATAGCACTTTGTACAAACACCTTTTTCGGCTTTGCATGTAATAGGAGTTCTGATTACAACCGAGCGAACACCTGTCTCTTTTAGTATAGATGCTTTCTTTTCGTCTATCAAGGTTCCCTCTGTAAAGAGAACTTCATTTGTGATGGTATCTATAACATCTTCGGCTAAAACTCTACCAAATGCTCTGTCACTTAATGATTCGATTAATTCTCCACCCTCTGTAATTTCTGTTATTTCAACACCTTCATGAGTTCCACAATCATCCATGGTAACTTTTACATTTTGTGCAACATCTATAAGTTTTCTAGTTAGATAACCTGCATTTGCTGTTTTTAGGGCAGTATCTGCGAGACCTTTTCTAGCTCCGTGAGTTGAGATAAAATACTCAAGTACATTTAGACCTTCTCTAAAGTTAGAGATAATCGGTGTTTCAATAATACTTCCATCAGGTTTCGCCATAAGTCCCCTCATACCGGCAAGCTGACGAATTTGTGCAGCACTACCTCTTGCACCAGAGTCCGCCATCATATACACAGAGTTAAAGCCACCTTTATCACTCTCTGTGAGTTTCATCATCTCTTTTGCCACTTCATTATTGGTATCTGTCCAGATATCGACAATTTTATTGTATCTTTCTTGCTCTGTCAAAAGGCCTGAAGTATACTGTTTTTGGATCTCTTTTACTTTTTTCTTGGCAGCTGCTACCTTTGCTTTTTTAGCTTCCGGCACTTTTATATCATCAATAGAAACTGAAACTCCAGCTACGGTAGCATACTTGTAACCTAGATTTTTAATATTATCCAAAAATTCTGCTGTGATTCCATAGCCACCCTCTTTATAGACAAAATCAACCAAATTTCCTATATCTTTTTTCTTCATAACTCTATTCCATAACTCAGGCGGAACAAAATCAGGTAAAATTGACTTTAAAATCATGCGACCTGCTGTTGTAAAAATCACTCTTCCGTCAACCACTGTTTTAATTTTTGCCTGGGCCTCTAAAAATTCTGAATCTATAGCAATTTTAATTTCATCAATATTTGAAAATATCTTATTTGAACCCTTTGCATTCATCTTCTCCAAAGAGAGATAGTATAGTCCCAAAACCATATCTTGAGTTGGAACTGTTATCGCCTTACCGGATGCCGGGTGCAATATATTCATAGAGCTAATCATCAAGACTTTACACTCTGCTATCGCTTCTTGGGAAAGAGGCACATGTACAGCCATTTGGTCACCGTCAAAATCCGCATTAAATGCAGAACATGCCAACGGATGGAGTCTTATAGCCTTACCCTCTATCAAAACGGGATGAAATGCTTGAATAGAAAGCTTATGGAGTGTCGGCGCACGGTTAAGAAGTACTGGGTATCCCTCAACTACTTCACTCAAGCACTCCCAAACTTCATTTGTTTTATTGTCTATCATCTTTTTAGCTTGTTTGATAGTTGTAGCATAACCCTTCTCTTCAAGTCTTGCTATTAAGTGTGGTTTAAACAGCTCTAGTGCCATCAATTTTGGCAATCCACACTGATCCATCCTGAGATTTGGTCCAACTACTATAACAGAACGACCTGAAAAATCAACCCTCTTACCAAGTAGATTTTGTCTAAAACGGCCTTGCTTTCCTTTTATAATTTCAGATAGTGATTTAAGAGGTCTTTTGTTTGCACCTTTTACAGCATTTGCACGACGACCATTATCAAAGAGTGCATCAACACTCTCTTGGAGCATTCTCATCTCATTTCTAATAATGATTTGAGGAGCATCAAGCTCCATTAATCTTTTGAGTCTGGAGTTTCTGTTTATTACTCTTCTATAAAGATCATTTACATCACTGACAGCAAATTTTCCACCATCAAGCGCAACAAGAGGTCTAAGATCCGGGGGAAGAACAGGCAGAACTGTAATCATCATCCACTCCGGTCTATTTCCACTATGCAAAAGCGCCTCTACAATTTTAAGTCTTTTTATAATTGTCTTTTTCTTTGCTTCGGAGTTTGTTTGGCTCATCTCCTCTTTTAGCGTGGCCAGTATATCCACCAAATCCAAATCTGCCAATAGATCTTTGACTATCTGTCCACCCATGTCAGCTACAAAACCACTATCTCCAAATCTTTGGTACAAAGATTGGTATTGCTCTTCATTCAGGACATCATATTTAGCAACAGGTTTGCTGTTTTCTGCATCATAAAAAGCATCTCCGGGTTCACTTACGATATAGGCTTCATAATATAATACTCTCTCTAAATCCTTCATCTTGACACCCAAAAGCGTACCGATTCTACTAGGAAGTGAATTTACATACCATATGTGAGCGACCGGTGCTACAAGCTCTATGTGACCCATTCTGGATCTTCTGACCTTTGTACTTGTTACTTCAACACCACACTTTTCACACTTAATACCTTTATATCTCATCTTTTTATACTTACCGCAAAGACACTCATAATCTCTTACTGGTCCAAATATCTTAGCACAAAACAGTCCGTCTCTTTCAGGCTTCAAAGTACGATAGTTTATGGTTTCTGGCTTTTTAACTTCGCCGTAACTCCATGATTTTATCTTTTCAGGACTTGCTAACTTTAACTGAAAAGCACAAAAATCTCTAGGCTTGTTATCATCTAAAATTTCTATAGGTTCTAGTCGTTTCATATCTTTGCCTCCTTTTTACAGAAGTAAATTCTGTAAAAATTCCTCTCACTAAAGCTTTGCCTTTGGCAAGAGAAACAATCTTTATTTATACTATGATTCTTAGGATTTGATTGTTTCATTATTCATCCACCTCATTATATACTTCTACATCCAAAGCCAAAGATTTCAACTCGTTTGTTAAAACAAAGAAAGTCTCGGGAATTCCGGTAGATGGTACATTTTCGCCTCTCGTAAGCGCTTTATATGCTGCAACTCTTCCTTCAACATCATCTGATTTAACAGTTAACATCTCTCTTAGAGTGTGTGCAGCTCCGTGACCTTCTAACGCCCAAACTTCCATCTCTCCAAATCTCTGTCCACCAAACAGTGCTTTACCGCCAACTGGTTGTTGTGTAACCAAAGAGTAAGGTCCTGTACTTCTTGCGTGCATCTTCTCATCAACGAGATGGTGAAGTTTAAGCATATACATGTAACCGACATTTACTCTCTCTTTTACTTTCTCACCTGTTTTCCCATCATACAGGTCTGTTTTTCCATCCATATCTATCTTTGCAAGCTCAAAAAGCTTCTTAAACTCTTCTTCATTTACGCCCTCAAAGATAGGAGTTGAAAATCTTACACCCGTACTCCAGTCTCTTGCATAATCCAAAAGTTTCTCATCATCAATCTTGGATAAAAACTCTTTCGCATTCATCAGCTTTGCCACATCAGCAATCTGAGTCATCTTTTCTCTTAATGTTTCTATCCAATCGCCCTGTTTCTCTTCAAATATTTCAGCAATTTGATCACCCAGTTTTCTACCAACCAAACCTAAGTGAACTTCCAAAATTTGACCGATATTCATACGACTTGGAACTCCTAGTGGATTTAGTACCACATCAACAGCCTCACCGTTTTTAAGATACGGCATATCAATCTCACGCACAATATTTGAAACTATACCTTTATTTCCGTGTCGTCCAGCCATCTTGTCGCCGACTTTAAGCTTTCTTTTGGTCGCCACATAAATCTTAACCAACTTCACAACACCACTAGGTAAAATATCATCTTTTTCCAAGATATTCAACTTTTCGTCATGCTCCTCTTTTAGCTTTTTCTTCTCATTTTGAAAATAGCTTTTAAGGTCTTTGTATTCATCTTCGACTTCTTTGGAATACGCTTTAATGATGCTGTTTATAGCAAATCTATTTACTTTCTCCAAGTCTTCTTTTGCTACAAATTCACCTTTTGAGTATGCTTTTTTATTTATCTCTTGATCTTTTTCAAGTGGATTTTTTGACATCAAAGAATTGATTCTCAGCATCTCTTCGCGGTCTAGCATCAAAAGCTTATCATGATGCTCTCTGTCCAGTTTGTCTTTTTCCTCTTCATAGGCTCTCAATGCTCTTGGATCTTTGTCATATCCTTTTTTTGTAAAGATTTTGACATCTACAACAACACCTTCTAAAGATGGAGAGGCATACATGGATTTGTTTACAACATGTCCTGCTTTTTCACCAAATATAGCTCGAAGCAGTCTCTCTTCCGGAGTAGGTTTTACTTCACCTTTGGGAGAGACTTTTCCAACCATGATCATACCCGGCTTTATATATGTTCCTATTTTTACGATACCGCTCTCATCAAGATGAGCAAGATCTTCTTCTCTTACATTTGGTATGTCTTTTGTTATCTCTTCAACACCATCTTTAAGTTCTCTAGCTTCAATCTCTTTTTCATATATATGAACACTTGTAAAGGCATCCTCTCTTATAAGTTTCTCACTTATTACAATGGCATCTTCATAGTTATAGCCATTCCAAGGCATAAAGGCAACCATAACATTTTTGCCGATTGCCAGTTCACCTCTGTCCATACTTGGTCCATCAGCAATAATTTGACCTTTTTGTACTATATCGCCTTTTTTAACAGCTACTCTTTGTGTAAAAGTAGTATTTTGATTTGTTCTCATATTTTTTTGCAAAACATACAAATCTATAAAAGAGCCATTATCATCTTCACCTAATATATATATGCTTTTATTGTCCACTTTTTCAACAATACCCGCTCTTTTTGTTTTTATAGCTTCCCATGAATCTCTTGCTGTGATAGCCTCCATACCGGTTCCAACCATAGGAGCACTTGTTCTCACAAGCGGAACTCCTTGTCTTTGCATGTTTGAGCCCATAAGTGCACGGTTGGCATCATCATGTTCCAAAAATGGAATCAATGAAGCTGCAACACCTGCAATCATCATGGATGAGAGATCTATCATATTGACTTTTTCTTTATCTATCAGTACGATTTCGCCATCAACTCTAGCTTCAATCAAATCTTCAACTATCTCATTTTTTTCGTTTATATGAGTACTTGCCGGTGCTATCACCAAGCCCTCTTCCTGGGTTGCTGTGATATAGACAATTTCATCAGTTATCACACCATTTTTCACTTTTCTATACGGTGCTTCAACAAAACCCAAATCATTAACTTTTGCATACATGGCAAGTGTGTTGATAAGACCAATATTTTGACCCTCCGGGGTCTCTATAGGACAAATTCTTCCATAGTGGGTAGGATGCACATCTCTTACTTCAAAACCGGCTCTCTCTTTTACAAGTCCGCCGGCACCTAGAGCAGATAGTCTTCTTTTATGAGTGATTTCACTAAGAGGATTGGTTTGATCCATAAACTGAGAGAGTTGTCCGCTTGAGAAAAATTCCATGATTGTACTTGTTATCATTTTTGAGTTTATCATGTCATGTGGCATTAACTCTTCCACCGAACCGCTAAGAGAGGTAAATTTATCTCTTATCGCTTTTTGCATCTTTATAAGTCCGGTATGCAACTCATTTGCCAAAAGTTCGCCTATGGCTCTAATTCTACGATTTCCCAAGTGATCACGATCGTCTATACGTCCCTGTCCATTTTTAACTTTTATTAGATATTTTACTGTTTTTATTATATCTTCGCTTGTCATAACAGTAACATACTCGGGCACTTCAACACCAAGTTTGTGATTCATTTTCATACGACCTACTTTTGTAAGATCATATCTTTCCGGATTAAAGAAAAGATCCTTCACGAAAGCACGAGCTGCTTCTTTTGTGACAGGCTCTCCTGGTCTCATTACCTTATAAATTCTTATATTTGCAAGATCGTTTTCATCTTCAATCTGTTCAGTCTGACGAAGTAATTTTAGTGTTTCATTGTCTGCGATAAAAGCATTTATAATACCGTCATCAACTCCTATTGCCAAATCATTTGCGATCTCAATGGAAGTACACCCCTGCTCTATCAATTTTGCCAGTTTTGACTCATCCAGCTGAGTTAGCGTATCATATAGAACTTCACCACTCTCACTGTCTATGATTGGGGAAGACAGAAACCTGTTAGCCAATACCTCAACTGGGTACTCTATAAGCTTTATACCGTCTTCTTTAAATTTTTCAGCTCTTTTTTTAGTAAGTCTTTTGCCTGCATTTATAAGTTGATTACCATTTTCATCTTTAAGATCAAAATCAACTCTTCCTACAAAATCTTCAGGCACAAATTCCATAAAAAACTTATTATCTTTTATCTCTATATTTAACACTGGATAGAAAAGTTTTAAAATATCCTGTTTACTGTATCCAAGTGCTCTAAAGAGTATAGTAATTGGCACTTTTCTTCTTTTGTTTATTCTCATAAAAAGTGTATCTTTAGCATCATATTCAAAATATAACCAACTTCCACGATCTGGAATAATTTGAGCTGTATAAATCAGTTTATTGTTTACTGTGCTGCTCTCTTCTTCCTTAAAAATAACACCGGGACTTCTGTGAAGCTGATTAACAACGACTCTCTCTACTCCATTTATTATAAATGATGTTCGCTCTGTCATCATTGGAATATCTCTTATAAATATCGCTTGTTCTTTTATATCTTTTACACTGGTTTTTTCTCCGGTTTTTTCATCTTTATCCCACAATATCAGACGAATACTCATCTTGAGACCAACAGAATAGGTTAGACCTCTCTCCATACACTCTCTGACATTGTATTTTGGTTTGCCTATCTCACTTCCAACATACTCTAGAGTAAGTCTGTTCTGTGGATCATGTATAGGAAATATTGATCTAAAAACTTTTTCGATTCCGCCATCACTCTCAACTCCTACTTTTAGAAAATTTTCATAACTTTTTTGTTGTAGTTGCAGTAGGTTTGGAACATCTATTTTTTTTGGTACTTTTGAAAAATCAACCCTTAGGCGATTTCCCGAATTTAAATTATTTAACATGAGTCTACCTCGTGTAGTTGTTTGAAAAGGGTAGTAGTTTTTCTACATAGTCTGTAGAAATCTTAACGACTAATTGGTTTCCCGTCATAAGTCTTGGGGAGATAAACTCCCCAAAGGTTGGCTTACTTGATTTCAGCTTCTGCGCCAGCTTCTTCAATCTGCTTTTTAATCTCTTCTGCTTCGTCTTTTGATACGCCCTCTTTAAGTGTAGTAGGAGCACTTTCAACTGCTTCTTTAGCCTCTTTGAGACCAAGACCAGTAATAGCACGAACAACTTTAATAGCGTTGATTTTCTTAGCGCCTGCACTTTTAAGAATTACATCAAACTCTGTCTTCTCTTCTTCTGCTGCTGCGCCTGCACCTGCAGCACCTGCAACCATCACTGGAGCAGCTGAAACACCAAATTTTTCTTCAAATTCTTTAACTAGATCACTTAGTTCAAGAACTGTAAGACCTGAAATGTACTCTAAAACATCTTCTTTAGTTATTGCCATATTATTTTCCTTTTTTCATTTAATTTCTTCTTTAATATGAGCAAAGCTCATATTAAATTCATCTCACTAAAGCTACGCCTTTGGCGAGAGTGTTTACATTTTAAACCAAACTCACTAAAGCTACGCCTTGTGGAGAGAATCTGAGTATTATACACTCTCTTCTTTTTTCGCTCTTAAAGCATCCAAACCAATTGTAAAATTTGTAACTGGTGCCATCCAAGTTTGCAACAACATTCCGATGAGCTCATCTCTTGATGGTAGCTTGGAAAGTGCTTCAATCTTAGCAGCATCAGCAATTTCACCTGCAACAAATCCAGTTTTAATCTCAAAAATTTTATTTGCTTCAGCAAATTTTGCAACAACTTTTGTCACATCCAACTGATCTTCGCCCCATACAAAAATATTTGTATCTTTTAACTCAATACCGTCAATTTCAGCATTTTTCATAGCAATAGCTGCAAGAGTATTTTTTGTAATTTGTACTTTTACATTTTTTTCTCTAGCACTATTTCTTAATGCCTCAAGTGATTTTGTATTTAAACCTTTAAAGTTACAAACGATTAGTGCGTCGGAAGCTTTAAAATCCTCGCTCAGCTGATTTACTAATTCAACTTTTTCACTTTTTGTCAATTTTTCTCCTTTCCGACTGGTGATTTCAAGCAGAGATGGAACAATTCCAAATTAAGCCTAAACCTCGACTATCTCCAATCAAAGATTTTTTTAGGAGCGCTAAGCTCCCATGTTTTTATTTTAAATCTATAAGCTCTTGATTATCTAGTGCAATAGAAGGACTCATAGTCAATGATATTGCAGCATTTTTTATATACTTACCTTTTGAAGCAGCTGGTTTATGTTTGTTTACAGCTCTGATAAATGTTAAAAAGTTATCTTTAATTTGCTCATCGGTAAAACTAATTTTACCAATACCAGCGTGGATATTACCCTGTTTGTCAACTCTAAAGTTTACCTGACCACCCTTGAAGTTCTCAACTGCTTTTGCCACATCCATAGTAACAGTACCTGTTTTTGGATTTGGCATCATACCTTTTGGCCCTAAAATCCTACCAACTTTACCGACCATACCCATCATATTTGGAGTTGCTATTAAGACGTCAAAATCAATTTTGCCAGCTTGGATATCAGCTATCAAATCATCGCTTCCGACCAAATCAGCTCCTGCTGCTTTGGCTTCATCTATCTTAGCATCTTTCGCTATGACAGCAACTTTTACTTTTTTGCCAGTACCTGCTGGTAAAACAACCGAGCCTCTTACCATTTGATCTGCATGTCTTGGATCAACATTTAATTTTAGAGCCATCTCTATAGTCTCATCAAATTTCGCACTTGCAAGATTTTTTATATTTCCCAGTGCTTCTTCTATGCTATATTTTTTTTCAAGATCAACTTTTTTTACCAACTCTTGAAATCTTTTAGTTAACTTTTTTGCCATTTTATTTCTCTCCGCTAATTTTGCTTCCACTTTTGCCTTAGTGGTTAAGGTTTAAAACTATTGTGAAACTGTAATTCCCATACTTCTTGCACTACCTTCAATAATCTTTGAAGCAGCTTCTCTGTCATCGGTATTTAAGTCTGCAATCTTCTTCTCAACAATCTCAAGAACTTGATCTTTTGTTAAATTTGCAACTTTATTTTTAAGTGGGTTATCACTACCTTTTGCAATTCCTGCAGCTTTTTTAATCAAATCACTTGCTGGTGGTTGTTTAGTGATAAAAGTAAAACTTCTATCAGCATACACGGTTATAACAACAGGTATATTATAACCCATCATATCTTTTGTTTTTTCATTAAATGCTTTACAAAATTCCATAATATTTACACCTTGCTGACCAAGAGCTGGTCCAACAGGAGGTGATGGATTTGCTTTTGCTGCTGCAATCTGTAATTTTATTTCACCAATTACTTTTTTAGCCATTTATCTTTCCTTCTTTCATTTAATTTCTTCTTTAATATGAGCAAAGCTCATATTAAATTCATCTCACTAAAGCTACGCCTTTGGCGAGAGGGTTTACATTATCAAGAATTATCTTTACTATTGCTACGCCATAGAAAAGATTTTACTTTTAAACTATTTTTTCTACTTGTGAGTACAAAATCTCAACTGGTGTACTTCTTCCAAATATCGAAACATTTAGTCTAAGTTTTCCATGTTCCATATCATACTCTTCAACCATACCTGTAAAGTTTGCAAAAGGTCCTTCTGTGATTCTGACACTTTCACCATTCTCGAAAAATATCTTTGGTTTTGGGGCGCCTTTTTTATGTGCTTTTTCAAGTATCACGCTTATATCTTTCTCGCTGAGTGGTGTTGGTCTTTTTGACTCACCAATGAATCTTCCAACCTTGGGCAACGACTGTATCTTTTGCCAAAGTGATGTATCTAGATCAATCTCAACAAAAGCATAACCTGGGTATATACTTCTTTCCGTGATCTTTTTCTCACCATTTTTAACTTCTATAACATCTTCAGTGGGAACAAGTATATTTTTCAGCTTATCTTCGACTCCATTATCCCTAACAAGAGTTTCTATCGCTCTTTTTACACTCTGTTCGCTTCCTGCATATGTTTGTATAGCATACCATTTATGTGACATATTAAATCCCGCTTATATTATGGTTGATAATGTATAAGACATAATCATATCTATTATCGCCAAAAATAGTGAAACTACTGTAACAACAACAAATACAGATATAAAAGCATTCCTAATCTGATCTGTAGTAGGAAATATAACCTTTGATAACTCTATTTTTGCTGCTTGATAATAACTTTTTAATTTTTCCATTGTATCACCTTAGACTAGTGGCAGGGCAGGGGGGACTCGAACCCACAACCTGCGGTTTTGGAGACCGACGCTCTACCAATTGGAGCTACTGCCCTATGTTAAGAGTTAAAAACTTAACTCTTTAATTTTACTTCTTTGTGTATTGTATGCTTTTTAAGTCTTGGACAATACTTACTTAATTCCATTTTTTCAGTATTTGTTTTACTGTTTTTTGTAGTTGTGTAGTTAATGTCTCCACACTCGCTACATTTTAGACCTATTTTAGTAGTCATCTATTTTTCCTTCTATATTAACCAGAGGAGCTCTTTCTCCTCTGGTTTAAAAATTATTTGTTTATTTTAGAAACAACACCGGCACCAACAGTTCTACCACCCTCACGGATTGCAAATCTAGTACCTTCATCCAATGCAATTGGAGTAATCAATTCAACATTAATTTTAACATTATCACCTGGCATTACCATCTCTGTACCTTCCGGTAGAGTAATTGAGCCTGTAACATCTGTAGTTCTTACATAAAATTGAGGTCTATAGTTGTTAAAGAAAGGAGTATGTCTTCCACCCTCTTCTTTGCTAAGAATATAAACTTCAGCTTCAAAATTTGTATGAGGAGTGATTGAGCCTGGCTTACAAAGCACCATACCTCTCTCAACATCTTCTTTTTTAGTACCTCTTAAAAGAATACCACAGTTGTCGCCGGCTTCGCCTTGATCCATCTCTTTATGGAACATTTCAACACCTGTTACAATAGTCTTTTGAGTATCTTTAATACCTACAATTTCAATCTCTTCACCAACTTTGATTGTACCTTTTTCAATTCTTCCTGTTACAACTGTACCACGACCTGAAATTGAGAAAACATCTTCAACTGGCATCAAGAAATCTTGATCTGTATCTCTTACCGGAGTTGGAATATACTCATCTACTTGAGCCATCAACTCAAGAATTTTTTCACCCCATTCACCAACATTTCCATCTTTAGCTTCTTCAAGAGCTTTTAGGGCTGAGCCTGCAACGATAGGAGTATCATCACCCGGGAAGTCATATTCACTTAGCAGTTCTCTGATTTCCATCTCTACTAATTCAAGTAGTTCTTCATCATCAACCATATCTGATTTATTCATAAATACTACTATATAAGGTACGCCCACTTGACGAGACAGCAAGATATGCTCTCTAGTTTGTGGCATAGGACCATCTGCAGCTGAAACAACCAAGATCGCACCATCCATTTGCGCAGCACCTGTAATCATGTTTTTAACATAATCCGCGTGACCTGGGCAGTCAACATGTGCATAGTGACGATTCTCTGTCTCATATTCGATATGAGAAGTTGCTATCGTGATACCTCTTTCTCTCTCTTCTGGTGCATTATCAATTCCATCAAAGTCTTTAAATTCAGCAAGACCTTTTGCTGAAAGAACCGCTGATATAGCAGCTGTCAGAGTTGTTTTACCATGGTCAACATGACCAATTGTACCTACATTTACATGTGGCTTTGTTCTTGAATACTTTTCCTTTGCCATTTCTTCCTCCGTTAAGGTTTTTTACAATTTTATGTTTTATATCTTCTATAAAACGGTTTTTTATATATTATGTTATGGAGCTCATAGAGGGAATTGAACCCTCGACCTCTTCCTTACCAAGGAAGTGCTCTACCTCTGAGCCATATGAGCATAAAAGCGCTCATAACTACATCATTTTACCAAATATTATAACAAGTTGATTATATATTTAAAGGTTAGAGTGGTGAACTTGTTCTGTAATTTGAAAAAAGCAGAAAAAATTCAACAGCTCCCAGTAAATAAAATCTGGAGCGGGAGACGGGACTCGAACCCGCGACCCCCAGCTTGGAAGGCTAATGCTCTAGCCAACTGAGCTACTCCCGCAAATGTTAAATGGTGGTGAGAGAAGGATTCGAACCTTCGAAGGTAAAAACCAGCAGATTTACAGTCTGCCCTCGTTGGCCACTTGAGTATCTCACCCTTTTATATATACCATTTTTTGTCTGGTCAAACACTGTTACAATTCACAAAAAAAATGGAGCTGGCAAACGGACTTGAACCGCCGACCTGCTGTTTACAAGACAGCTGCTCTACCAACTGAGCTACGCCAGCACCTAATTTGTGAGGTGAAATTATATCTCAAATATACTTCAATGTCAATACTTTTTTGATATAATATCGCAAATTTTCCAAGAAGGGTTCCCAAATGAATACAATCTTTGAGAAAACGGGTCTATTTTATCCAGACAAAAGACGCTGTCTCCTACGGGAGAGATGATTTGAAGATACTATTTTCTCCTAGCGAGAGTAAAAGCATCCTTGCCACAAATCAATCAATAAACAAAAACTCATTTTGTTGCAAAAATCTATATGAAAAAAGATTGGAAGTTTTTCAGAAATACCAGGATATTCTTGTCTCAAACGACATAAAAAGACTAAAAAATATCTTTGGTCTAAAAGATGAAAACAGATGCAAAGAACTTTCAAATATAGATATAAAATCATCCTCTACATGTAAAGCTATCCAAAGATACACAGGAGTTGCGTATAATTATCTAAACTACGATACGATTCCTGATGCTTATAAGATGTATATAGATAAAAATGTGATTATATTTTCAAATCTTTTCGGTCCTGTTCTTGCCCATAATAATCTGCCGATTTACAGACTGAAACAGGGCTCAACTCTTGAGGGCTTCAAAACTGAAACTTTTTACAAAGAGAATTTTAGTTTTGCTCTTGATAAGCTACTTGAAAACGAGTTTATCGTAGATCTAAGAGCAGGATTTTATGAAAAATTTTACAAAATTCCATATCCGCATATAACAATGAAATTTATGAAAAACAGCAAAGTTGTAAGTCATTGGGCAAAGGCTTACAGAGGAGTTGTTCTTAGACAATTAGCATTGAACAATATCACAACGCTAGAAAACTTTAGGAATATGGAGCTGGAAAATCTACAAATCAAAGAAGTGCATAAAAAAGGTTTAAAAACTGAATTTATATATGATATATCTACATAGGTTGATATATCATATATAATCTGCTATACTTCTGAAATCTTTATTTTTCAGGAGTATAAATGTGGAATCAAATTGTTAACTATCTAGTCTTTGACCTGCTCAATATAAGCGGTAATTTTGCCGATTCCGTACATTTTTTTATCTATGATTCTATTAAGATTTTAGTTCTTGTACTTATTATTGTCTATATCATCTCTTTTATACAGACATATATAGATTCGGAAACCGTGAGGGATTTCATACAAGGCAAATCAAAATTTATCGGAAATTTACTTGCTGCCATATTTGGTATATTGACTCCATTTTGCTCTTGTTCGTCTATACCTCTTTTTCTAGGTTTTACACAAGCTAAAATACCAAGAAGTGCAACATTCTCCTTTCTTATCAGCAGCCCTATGAATAACGAAATAGCTATCGCCATACTATTTGCCACTTTTGGCTGGAAAATTGCCTTCTTGTATACTCTGTTCGGATTAGCAACAGCAATCATCGGTGGTTTTATCGTTGATAAAGTAAGCAGAGATGAAGATATTCTCATCAATCTACCATACATGCAACAAGTCAAAAATGCATCTTTTATCAAAATTATATTTAGACAACGGCTCAAAGATGCCTGGAAAAACACTATACAAATCATGAAAGACATATACCTATATATATTTGCGGGTATCTTCGTTGGCGCTATAATACATGGATTTATCCCTGCTGATTTTATAACAAAATATGCGGGAAGCGATAATCCCTTTGCAGTTTTTATAGCTGTGATTATGGGTATTCCTATGTATGCGGGAGCTTCTACCGTAGCTCCGCTAATAGAGCCACTTACTTCAAAAGGAATGCTTATGGGAACAGCTTTGTCATTTATGATGGCCGTAGTCGCTCTATCTCTTCCTGAGGCAATGATTTTAAAAAAAGTGATGAGTTGGAGATTGATTATGCTGTTTTTTAGCATAGTAGGAATAGGGATAATCCTAGTCGGTTATCTTTTTAATGCAATTTTATAGAAAATTATATAAGGAGAAACAATATGGATATAAAAGTTTTAGGCAGTGAATGTTGTGCAAATTGTGATGCACAGATGGAGATAGTAAAAAAGGCCTTGGCAACTACAGGAAAATTTGCTAAATTAGAAAAAGTTGAAGATATGATAGAGGTGATGAGTTATGGTGTGATGAGCACCCCTGCTATCGTTATAGACGGCGAGGTAAAATCAAGAGGTAAAATCTTAAATGAACAAGAGGTTATAACTCTTTTTCTTTAGCCTTTTTCAACAAGTGAGCCAAAGAGGAGTTTATATCCGGATACTTAAACTTAAACCCACTATCTAAAAGCCTCTTTGGATATATCTCTTTTGAACCACTTAATATTATAACTCCCTCGCCAAAGAGCATCTTCGCCACAACCAACGGCAAAGGAAAAACTGTGGGTCTGAAAATTGCTTTACCTATAGCTTTTGTATAGGCAAAATTTGTTATAGGACCTGGAGAAACTGCATTGAAAACTCCTTTTAACCTCTTTTGCATAATAAACTCATAAATTCTCATCACATCTTCTATATCTATCCAGCTTGTCATCATGGATCCATTTCCTATCGTTCCGCCCAATCCCAATTTGAAAGTTGGCAACATTGTACCAAAAGCTCCCCCGTCTGTGCCCAAAACAACTCCAAATCTTAAAATAGCAGTAGTTTTTTCACACTTTTTTGCTTCTCTTTCCCACTCTTGCACCAAATCTGATAAAAAATCTTTTGCCACCTCTTTGCAAGTTTCGTCACAGCATTTATCGTTAGGATAAACTCCTATCGCAGAGGCAGAAATAAACTGTTTTACCTCACTTTTATCAATGGCACTTACAAGTTTTTTTGTGGTATCTATACGACTTGATATCAAAATCTTCTTATACTCTTCATCCCATTTTTGCACTACCGGTGCACCCGCTAGATTTATAACCGTATCCACATCTTCTAATTTTTTTAAAATATCTTCTTCGCTATCATCTCTGTTTAAAACTGTACAGTTTTCAAATCTTTTTCGCAAATGTGAACCTATAAATCCACTGGCACCACTTATAGCTATCTTCATCTATCACCTTAATTATGGTATAATTTTCATAAGGGTATCGAAGTTGCTCTTAAGAGAATTTTAAAACATAGAGTTAATAAATATTGCTGAGTTGTAATTTTATTTTTTAGAGTACAATTACGCGAAAAATAAATCCCCGTCCCATAAAGGAGCAG
Source organism: Sulfurospirillum sp. (assembly GCA_045047115.1). Lineage (GTDB taxonomy): Bacteria > Campylobacterota > Campylobacteria > Campylobacterales > Sulfurospirillaceae > JAADIZ01. The sequence goes on along the minus strand of JASFYR010000033.1, from coordinate 21,568 downwards.
ATATGTTGCAGTGGATACTTGTCGCAGTTTTAGTTTATGTTGTTTATTACCTTGTTAATAAATATGAAAAAAGGTTGAATGCTTTAAATGAAATCATTGAACTCAACAGATCAGAAATCAACACAAACAAAGAGTTGATCAAAACAAACAAATCTAAACTGGATACCCATCACGAAAAAATCCAGCATAACAAGAAAAATATAGAACTCAATCAAGAGATTCTTACAAAACTTAAAGATTAAAATCTCATAACCACACTAAAAAATCTTTAGTGTGGTTATACTTTTTGCTACTTTTCGTAACTTTACAAAAAAAATTTAAAATTTGGTATAATCTATTTAAACCCCTAAATATCAAGATAAAAGCTACTTTTAAAAATTTTCTAAAAAAATTTTCTAAAAAAATTATATTCTTCTTAAATGCAAATTGATAAAAATTATATTATGATACTCTTATTGAAATTAAAGTAATACTTTTAGTAATACTCAAAGGGGCTTAATTTGGCAAAGATGAAATATTCAAATGAGATCATAAAAAATGTCATCAAAAAAAATCAAACCAAAAGAGAAGTTTCTCAATTAAGTATAAAAATAGATAAGAAACTTGACCTTGCCCTGCAGACTCTTAGCTCCAAGTTAAATATCTCTAAAAATAGACTTATAGAAGATATATTATATGAAAGTGGCATCATAGAAGAGGTGGAGGAGAGTTATTGTGGCCAAATTTCCTACTAAAGAGAGTATTATCGAGGCAACCGTAAGAGGCATAAACAGAGCAAAAGATAATTTTCTCCACTGGACAAACGATAGACTCTATCTCTCTCATGCACCTGCAAAAATGCTCAGCATTCATGTGGCACAAGAGATAGCAAAAATCAAAAATGCTCCTGAGGTTTTTATAGATGCTACAGTTTCTGATATCCTGAGATGTTCCTTAAAAGACAGAAGAGCTTTTTTGGAATATATGGATAAAAAATCTATCAGCGAAGGCGTTTTTAGTATCACTTTGGATGAGAGGCTTAGACATAAAAATAACAATGACTCCATTTCAAGAGTGATAATATCTGTCAAAAACGGTATAAGAAATGTAAAAAATGAATACCAAAATGAAGTAGAAAGAATTTGCAAGATGTTAGACACAAGCCAAAAAGAGGCCTCCACACTTGATTATGGTCTTCTTTCATTTTACTCTGATTTACCAAAAAGTGCAAGAAAAAAATTACATGTAAGAATACCAAGGATAACAGAAAGTTTTGACAAGATAGTTCAAAAATACCCAAATCTGAAATCAAGCTTTCAAGACAGTGGAGTACACGAAATAAAAAATATAGGTGAGTGGACAATCGGGGTATATATAATCGAAAGAGTTTAGAGAGAAATAGGACTATTTTTCTCTAAAACTTTTCAAAAAGTAAAAATTCAAAGGAGACTAGATGAAAAGATCAATGTTAAAGGTAGCTACAACAATTGTAGCTACAAGTGCACTAGTTGCATCCCTAAACGCAGCGGATGTCATAAAGATAGGTGTTCAAGCACCAATAACAGGAAAATATGCAAACGAGGGACAGAGCATAGACAATGGTGTCAAACTCATAGTCGCGCAGTACAATGCAAAAGGCGGAGTATTAGGCAAAAAACTCGAAGTTATCAGTTGTGACGATGAAGGTGTTGCACAAAAAGCAGCAATTTGCGCCAGAAAACTGGTCAATGCCGGAGTTTTAGCAGTAATCGGATCATACACATCAGGTGCAACGGAAGCTGCTCAAACGACATATTATAGAAATGGTGTGCTTCAAACAAGTGACGGCACAAGTGACTCTCTAACAAAACACAAATACTGGACTTTTTTCAGAAACTCTTTTCCAAACAGCGCCGAAGCAGAGTTTACTGCAAAGTATTTTATAAATGTCAAACACTATAAAAAAATTGCAGTTCTTTCAGACTACTCAAGTTACGCAACAGGGTTGGCAGATGCAACTGTAAAAGCCATAAAAAAACTAAATGGTAATGTTATATACAGAGGCAAAATCAAATCTGGCACACAAAACTTTACAGCAGTTCTTACTAAAATAAAATCAATGAATCCTGATGTCATCTACTTTAGTGGCTATTACAATGACGGAGGACTCTTAAGAGCTCAACAGATTCAACTGGGTATAAAAGCAGATTTTGTTGGCGGTGACTCAAATGACAACCCAGATTTTATGAAACTAGCGGGCAATAGTGCAAAAGGAGCTTATCTTATCAATGTACCAACTCCGGATATACTCCCATATGATATAGCAAAAAAATTCCTAAAAGACTACAAAGCAAAATACGGCATGATGCCTGCATCCATCTGGACTCTACTAAACATAGATGGACTAAGAGCTATATTGCATGGTATAACTGAAACAAAAAGTACAGATACCAAAAAAATCTCAAACTACCTTCATACTCTAAAAAACTTCCCAGGAATCACGGGACCGGTTACTTTTAGAAATGATGGAGAGAGAATTGGCGGCGGATATATGGCTTATGAAATTCAAAACGATGATAGCTATAAGATAGTATATAAATAAGAAAGGAATACCGTGGATATATTTCTACAGCAACTTATAAATGGTTTGACAGTAGGAAGTTTATATGCATTGGTTGCATTGGGTTACACGATGGTTTACGGGGTTATGAAGTTGATAAACTTTGCCCACGGGGACCTCGTGGCCCTATCTGCCTTTGCTGGACTTACGATTTATGTAGAGATTTTTGGCGAAGGAAAAAGCTCGCTATTTATAGTTTTGAGTGTTTTTGTCATCACTGCATTGATCATAGCCTTTGTTGGTGTTCTTCTTGAGCGCCTCGCATACAGGCCTTTAAGAACGGCACCAAGACTAAGTGCAGTTGTTTCTGCATTGGGAGCAAGTCTTGTTATACAAAACTCTATCATGCTGATTTGGGGACCAAATATGAAAATTTTTCCTTCAAATCTATTCCCCTCGACTATTTGGAATGTCAGTGGGGTTGTTTTTACTTTTACTCAAGTTATGATTATGGGTATTTCCGCCCTACTGATGGTTGGCTTATATGTCTTTATAAATAAGACTAAAATGGGAACAGCCATAAGAGCAACAGCCATAGACCAGGATGCTGCAAAACTGATGGGCATAAATGTCAACAGAGTCATTATGACTATATTTATCATCGGCTCGGCTCTTGGAGCGGTTGCCGGTCTTTTTATAGGCATAAACTACAGAGGAATCACCTTTGATATGGGCTGGATGTATGGCTTAAATGCCTTTGTTGCTGCCATCATGGGTGGTATCGGAAATATTCCCGGGGCGATGTTGGGAGGCATCCTGCTAGGCTTGTTTAACGCTATGATAAGCGGCTATATATCTAGTGAATGGGCCGAAACATTTACATTTGTATTGTTGGTTGTCATTCTGATTTTCAGACCGACTGGAATACTCGGTGAAACTATAGCGGAGAAGGTATAATGAGGCAGTCATATAAGATAGCTATTGTTTTTCTAATAGTCATGGGATTTTTTCCACTCTTTACCAACTCAGCCTGGTTGGCAGTAGGCACAACATTTCTAATTTACTCCGTAGTTGCTTTTTCACAAGATATCATACTTGGTCGTGCAGGAGCTTTTCAGATGGGACACGCTGTATTTTTTGGACTGGGAGCTTATGCCACAGCTATACTAAATGTTCATTTTGGTGTTCCTATCATCTATACTTTCATCCCGGCTATCCTCATACCTCTGGTAATGGCGATAGTTTTGGCAGGTCCGATTATACACTTAAAAGGTGATTATCTTTTAGTAGCAACTATCGGATTTAACATCATATTTATACAGGTTGTGCAAAACGATGTATTTGGTCTCACAGGAGGTCCAAATGGTATATTTGGTATAGATGTTGTGAGGATATTCGGAGTTGAGTTTATGTCACAAACCGCAGTCTATTATATGTCATTTATACTGCTTACTTTAACTTTGTTAATAATGAGAAATCTTGATGCAAGCAAATTCGGAAGAGCAATGTTTTACATAAATAAAGACTATATAGCAGCTCAAAGCATGGGCATAAATGTAAGATATTACAAACTATACGCTTTTGCCCTTGGCTCAGCTATAGCAGGAGCTGCAGGCAGTATGTTTGCTATCCAATACTCGGCAGTTTCGCCTGAAGCATTCAATGTTGTTCAATCTATCATGTTCTTTACTATCGTTTTAGTAGGTGGCTCGGCTTCACTGCCTGGTGTTTTGATAGGAACTTTTGTCATGTTTGTTTTACCTGAAGTTTTTAGAGAGTTTCAAACTGCAAGATATTTGGTATTTGGCTTGGCTATGATTTTAACGATGATACTAAGACCAAGAGGAATTTGGCCTGTCAAGTTTGGCAATATACCAAATTATCTAAAAAAGGATACAAAATGAGTGATTATCTACTTGAAATCAAAGATGTATCCAAATTTTTTCATGGTCTAGTTGCAATTGATGACTTAAATATGAAAGTTAAAAAAGGTCAGATTTACGGAATCATCGGGCCAAATGGAGCCGGAAAAACAACACTCTTTAACTGCATCACAGGATTATATACTCCTGAAAAAGGAGAAATCATCTGGGAAGGCAAAAAGATAAAAGGTATCGCCCCATACAAGATAGCGGAACTCGGAATTCTTAGAACATTTCAAACCATAAGACTCTTTTCTGAAATGAGTGTAGCAGAAAACATTATGTCAGGCAGGCACATAAAATCAAATCAAAAATGGTACAACGGAATCATCCATACTCCTTCCATGAAAAGAGATGAAAAAACAAACTGGCTGAAAGTCGGGGAGTTGATGGATTTTTTTGAATTAAGAAAATACGCTACAACACCAGCGGGTGATCTCTCATACGGACTTCAAAGAAGAATTGAAATGGCAAGAGCTTTGGCAGCTGAGCCAAAACTATTGATTTTAGATGAACCGGCAGCCGGACTAAATGAAAATGAAACTATAAAACTAGCCCAAACGATACGAAAAGTCAGAGACCAAGGCGTTACTATTTTGATGATTGAACATGATATGGATATGGTTATGAATCTATGTGAATACATAACCGTTATCAATTTTGGTGCCAAGATAAGCGAAGGTGAGCCATCCTTTGTTCAAAATGACCCTGTTGTAGTTGAGGCGTACATCGGAAGTGATGAGGATGAGTAATGAGTGAAAATAGAAATTTATTGGAAATCAAAAACCTACATGTAAGCTATGGAGCTATAAAAGCGATAAAAGGCATAGATATACATGTAAAAGAGGGTGAAGTTGTAGCAATACTTGGTGCAAATGGTGCAGGTAAAACTACCACACTTCGAACCATAAGTGGACTTTTAAGATCAAATTCCGGGCAGATACTCTTTGATGGCAAAGAGATAACAAAAACCCCCGCACACGATATAGTGAGTCTAGGTATGAGTCACTCACCTGAGGGAAGAAGAGTTTTCGGAACTCTCAGCACTGAAGAAAATCTTTTGATGGGTGCTTATGTTTTAAAAAAATATGATCAAAAAGTATTAGACTGGATATATGAGATTTTACCCAGATTAAAAGAAAGAAGAGGTCAATTAGCAGGAACTCTTAGTGGAGGGGAGCAACAAATGCTAGCAATTGGACGCTCTATCATGAGTAATCCAAAACTACTCATATTGGATGAGCCCAGTCTTGGATTAGCTCCCGTTTTAGTCAAGGTAATTTTTAAAGCGATAAAAGAGATAAGCAAATCCGGAGTTACTGTTTTATTGGTCGAACAAAATGCAAAAGCGGCTTTAAAGCTGGCGGATAGAGGATATGTTCTTGAACTTGGAAAAATCTCTTATGAAGGAAGTAGTGAAGAGTTGCTAAATTCAAAGACGATTCAAGAGGCATATCTAGGAAAGAAAAAATAGAGAATCTTAGAAAAGATGTCCTCCCGCTACAAGTGGACATCTTATGTGTTTATACAAACAATAAGATACTCAAAAATGATTTAAAGCTAAATAAAAATTAAATTAAATTGAGGAAAAAGACTATGTTAGAAAACAAAGTTGTTATGAATCGAGCCATCGCTTTGGCAGAAAAATGGCAAAGAAGAGCAGATGAATTAGTGAGTGATTTTGATAAAAAATTTCATATCAAGATGAATAAAATGCTCACTCATCCCAAAGATAAAGTTTTATTGATTGAGTTAATGGATCAATCTTTCAGAACCAAAAACAACAAAAGAGTGGCAAATCAGATAGAGTATCTCTTTGACAAGTATGGAATGGCTTCATTTTTTACCACAAGTGAAAGATTTTTGGTGTTTTTATTTTTAAATGCAGGAATTTATCTGCCAGATATATCCATACCTCTTTTTATAAAAAATATCAGAGAAGATACAAAAACCGTCGTCATCAAAGGTGAAGAAGATGTGTTTAACGCACATCTGCAAAAGAGAAAAAAAGAGGGAACAAGAGTCAATGTAAATCTTATAGGCGAAGTTGTTTTAGGCGAAGAAGAAGCGGAAACAAGAATGTTAAAATATTTAGATCTCTTAACAAATCCGAATGTTGATTATATATCTATAAAAATTTCTACTCTATTTTCACAAATAAATGCTCTGTCCTATGAAGATACAATTGAACAATTAGTACAAAGATTAAGTCGTATATTTGCTCAAGCTAAAAAATATAGCTATATCAATGAAAAAGGTGAAAAACAAAATAAATTTATAAATCTGGATATGGAAGAGTATCGTGATTTAGCCTTAACATACTATGCATTCACAAGAACTCTCTCTAAACCTGAATTTAAAGATTTCTACGCAGGAATTGTTCTTCAGGCCTACCTTCCCGACTCTCATCTATGGCAGAAAAAACTGATAGAGTTTGCCAAAAAAAGAGTCGAAGATGGTGGAAGCCCTATCAAAATGCGCCTTGTAAAAGGAGCAAATATGGAGATGGAAGATACTGAAGCAGCTCTAAGAGGGTGGGAAAGTACACCATATCACAAAAAGATAGATACAGACAGCAACTATAAGATAATGGCAGAGTACGGCATGAGAAAAGAGCACATCATATATGTTCATCTTGGCATCGCTTCACACAATCTTTTTGAACAGGCATACGCATATGAACTCGCCAAAGAGTATGGCGTCAATGAATTTCATACAATGGAGATGCTCGAGGGAATGAGTGAATCCGCAAGACTTGCTATAAAAGAAATAAGCCACGACCTTATACTCTATGCACCAACTGCCAAAAAAGAACAATTTACCAATGCAATAGCTTACCTGGTCAGAAGACTTGATGAAAATACCGGAAAAGAAAACTTCATAAGATACTCATTTGGTTTAAAAGTAGGTTCATCTGATTGGGATATGCTCAAAGAAAAGTTTATAGAGTCTCTTAAAAACTGTAAAAATCTTTTTATAGGATCAAACAGAACGCAAGATAGACTAAATGAAAATTGGGATGATTTCAAAGATAGCAGTTACGCAACAGGTAAATTTAAAAATGAATCAGATACTGACTTCATACTTCCAAACAATAAAATATGGGCACAGAAAATAAAAGAAAAATGGATGAAAAACTCTGAATTCAAGCCAAAAATCACACCTATTGTTGTTGGAGGAAAAGATATAGAGAAAAATAGAGAGATTAAAATATCCATAGACAAATCTCAGCTAAAAGACAATGTGATTGCCGGTAAATTTGCCCTTGCAAATGCGCAGGACCTTAAAATTGCAGTAGAAGTTGCAAAAGAGGATATTGATGGTTGGAGAAGCAAAACAGACGAACAGAGACAAAAGATACTATGCGATGTTGCAAATGAAGTTCGCAAAAGAAGAGGCGACCTCATAGGAATAGCAGCTGCAGAAGTTGGTAAAGTCTTTAGTGAAACAGATGTTGAGGTAAGTGAGGCTATAGACTTTTTAGAATTTTATTCTCATGCCAGCAGATATTTTCAAAATTTTCAAAATTTAAAAATCAAAGGCAAGGGAGTTGGCGTTGTCACTCCTCCATGGAACTTTCCTGTCGCAATTCCACTTGGAGGGCTTGCCGCTATCTTAGCTGCGGGGAATACAGCCATCATGAAACCTGCCAGCTCAGCTGCTTTGACTGCTTATGAACTGTGTAAGTGCTTTTGGGATGCAGGAGTAAGCAAAAATACCCTCCAATTTGTCCCATGTGCCGGTAGCTTGGCAGGAGAACATCTCATTGCAAATGAAGACGTAGATTTTGTTATACTAACAGGGGGAGAGGATACAGCATACAAAATGCTTGCAACCAGACCAAATCTCTTTTTGGCTGCTGAAACAGGTGGTAAAGATGCTACTATCGTGACAGCTTTAAGCGATCGGGAACAGGCTATCAAAAATGTAGTTCACTCTGCATTTTCAAATAGCGGTCAAAAGTGTTCTGCCACATCACTTTTGATACTTGAAGAGGAGGTTTACAATGATGAAGGCTTCAAGGCAGCTCTTGTAGATGCTGCTAAAAGCATGGCAACAGGCTCTGTATGGAATTTTGTAAATAGAATAGGAACTCTTGCAAATCCTATAGGAGGAAATCTTAAAAAAGCAGTAGAGTCTCTTCAAGAAGGTGAAAGTTGGGCTTTGAAACCTGAATTTACAGACGAAAATGAGTATATGTTGAAACCTGCTATCAGGTGGGGTGTAAAAGATGGAAGTTTTTGTCATATGAACGAACTGTTTGGCCCGGTTCTTTCAGTGATGAAGGCAAAAGACCTCAAAGATGCCATAGATATGGTAAACAAAACCGGTTACGGTTTGACTTCAGGACTTGAGTCTCTTGATGCAAGAGAGATTGAGTATTGGAGAGAAAACATAAAAGCCGGAAATCTATATATAAACAGAAGCACAACCGGAGCCATAGTCCTAAGACAACCATTTGGAGGCATGGGAAAATCAGCCATAGGGGCAGGACGAAAAGTAGGAATTTACAACTATATAACACAATTTATGGATTTTGAAGAAATTAGTGAGCCAAAGGTGACCCAAAAGATAGAACATCCGATGCTAAAGTTTATAAACAAGTGGATAGATGACTCACTAAAAGGTCTCTATAAAGAGTTTAATATGGATTTTAACAGACTAAAACCCGCACTTGAGAGCTATCTTGAAAATTACAAAAATGAATTTGGAGTAGAAAAAGACTACTTTCACATAAGAGGAGAAGATAATATCTTTAGATACATCCCACTAAACAGAGTTGGGCTTAGAGTCACAAAAGATGACAGCGTATTTGAAATTTTAAGCAGAATTCTAGCAGCCCATATCTGCGGTGTGAAGTTGCTGATAAGCGTTGGCTATGAAGAGAGTAGCGCTATCTCTTTTCTGTTTGAAAATAGAGAAATTATACTAAACAGTAACGATATAATACAAAGAGAAAGCGAAGAAGAGTTCGTCAGAAATTTTGACAAAATAGATAGAATTATCTACTCTGATATATCAGGGGTCACACCTTTTATATTTAGCGAAGCTGCAAAAGTTGCAAAATTTATTGTCAGACAAAAGCCGATGATGGAAGGAAGATTGGAGCTTCTAAATTACTTGCAGGAACAGAGTATATCTTATAGCTATCACAGGTATGGAAATCTTGGAGCCAGAGGCATAGATAAGTAGTAAATCAAACGGGGCAAACCTGTCCCGTTTAAGAGACCACTGCACAGTAATAATACCCACACAAATTAGATTTCTTACAAAACATCTTAACGTTAAGTTCACAAAAGTTTGTTATTATACTTGTATAATTTTCAAAGGAGTGTAGTAATGAAAAGATTTTTTTTGATAAACTTGTCTATTTTTCTATTTTTCTGTGTAAATACTTTTGCAGACACAACACTAAATGGACTGATACACTATGCACTAAAAAACAGCACAATAATAAAACAGGGTAAAGCTACCATAGAGTTATCTAGAGCACAACGAAAAGAGAATCGTTCAGCCCAATTTGGAGCGATAGACTTAGCATGGAGCTATACACACTTTAATCTACCAAGAACACTAGTTCCTCTGACACCTTCTGGTATCTTACAAAATCCCGGTGCAGCTCCCACTACTACCAATCTTTTCACAACAGGACTTGTCTATAACGTACCTCTTTTTACAGGATTTGCACAGACAAGACAGATAGAGATGGACGATATAGCTACAAAACTCTCAAAAAACAAGTTATCTTTAACTAAAGAGCAACTCGCCTACAATATTGCCTCTTTGTATTTATCTACTCTTTCACTACAAGATATGGCAAATGCCCAAAAGAAAAATATAGAGGCCCTAAAAAGACTAAAGAACACCATAAAAGAAGAGGTTAAACTTGGTAAAAAAGCACGAATAGACCTGCTCAAAGCAGAGAACAATCTACAAGGAAGTATCTCTTATTTCGAAGTCTTAAAAGGCAACATAGCTATAACAAAAGCCTCCTTGGCTGCTCTTGCGGGTCTCAATCGTATAGGAGAGATAAAACCGTTCAAGATTATCATCAAAAAACCAAACTATTCTATTGATAAACTTTTTCGCAATTCTCTCGCTTTGGACAAAGTACGCATAGCCGAGTTTAATATCAAAAAAGCTGACAAAAGAGTACAAATGAGTAGAGCAAGCCAATATCCTCAGCTTTCCTTAAGCTCATATTATGGATACAACTATGGTAAAAATGATGGCTCAAATGCAAATCCCGGTGATTTCAACTCTGAAAAAAATTGGCAAGTTGGACTAAATGCCAAATGGACACTTTTTGATTTCGGAAAAAGTGATGCCGCAACACAAAAGGCAAAAATTGCAAAAATAACGGCTATTTTGCAAAAGCAACAGACACTCTTGGATCTTCGAAAATCACTGGTAGAAGCATACGAAAAAATGAGACAAGAGTATGCAAAATACACAGGGAATACAATGCAGTATGCTCTGGCAAAAGAGAGTGAAAAAATAGAACGCGTACGATACCAAAACGGAGTCTCAACAATCAACGACCTACTTTATGCAATCAGTAAAACAAGTATGGCAAAAGCTAAACTGATTGAGAGTCAATACAGTTATCAAAGGTGGAAATTTTATATGGACTATATACTGGAAAGAGGAGTAAAATAGTGTTAAAAAAGATAGTAATAACAGTAATATTTGTGATTATGGCTGCAATTTTATTGGTCAAAGGAAAAGAGCTGCTGGATAGCAGAATGGAGGCAGCCAAAGATGAGACTACTTCGCTAAAAGAGGTACTTAGTATCTCTTTGGTGAAAACCAAGAATATACAATTGCAAAACAAAACTCCCTTTTTAGCTCAAATTCTCTCAATAAAAAGTATCAATATCTCAACCAAATTAGCTGGTTTTGTCAAAAAAATATTTGTACAAGAGTCTCAAAAAGTAAAAAAAGGAGATCTACTAGTAAGTATAGACTCTTTTGAGATACGATCAAATATAGATGCTCTAAAAACGACACTTTTAGCACAAAAAAGTGATCTTGCATTTGCACAAAGCATATATAAAAGAAATAAAAAACTCTACAATATCGGGGGACTCTCCAAAGAGCAGCTGACAACTTCCAAAGTACTTTTAAATCTAAAATATTCCACTTTAGAAAATACAAAACAGAAGATAAAACAGCTCAAACATCAGCTCTCCTATCTTGAAATCAGAGCTCCGTTTGATGGGGTTATTGATACGGTTTTGATGCACAAAGGCGATATGTCATTGACTGGCAAACCGATACTTAAAATGAGCAACGCGGGGAAAAAACTTCTATTTACTTACAATCCTGCAAAAAGTGGATTGATCAAAAAGTCTCAAAAAGTCTTTTTTAAAAACAAAGAGGTAGGGAATATAAAAACTATTTACACTGTCGCACAAAATGATATGAGCTCTGCTGAAGTAAGGCTAAATAAAAAGATAGATGAACCCGTGGGGAGTTGGATAACCATAAGAGTTTTAGTTAAGGAGCAAGAGGGATGCACTCTTCCTAACAGCACGCTACTGCATAAAAAAGACGGGGTGTATGTCATGCTCTACTCTGGGGGTAAATTTACACCTCTAAAGGTAGATATTTTGATGAGAGATGAAAATACAGTTCTGCTCTCTCCTTGCCCAAAAGCACCTGTAGCCAAAGCTTCGGAAGTTAAGTTGGCAGAACTTCCAAGCTATGGCAATATTGCTATAATTGGAACAAAGTAGTGGAGCAAAAAAACAGCACCTGGGTTGAAAAAGTTTTAAAAAAACCGCACATCATCATCTCATTTTTGGCTCTTTTTTTACTAACAGGTATATTTGGATATAACAGAATTCACCGTAATCTTTTTCCAAATTCCAACTATCCTGAAATTGCCATAGTCATCGTTGAACCCGGAGCTTCCGCAAAAACTATAGCAAATAATATAGCCGTACCTGTCGAGGAAGAGCTATATACACTAGATCAGATTCGCCGTGCATACTCCACCACAATAGACGAAGTGACAGTGATAAGAGCAGAGTTTGAATACACTAAAAACATAGACACGGCAGTCAATGATGTAACAAATGCTCTCTCAAAGATACGCACAAAACTTCCCAAAGATATAAAAGAACCACAAATCGTCAAAATCACTGAAACTACAGCTCCGATACTGGTAGTAGCAGTGTCTCCAAAATCCGGCTCTCACCTATCCCTTGAAGACATAAGAGACTTGGTAAGCACACAGATAAAACACAAGCTCTTAAGAACTCCTGGAATCGCGAATATAGATGTATTTGGAGGTTATGAAAAAGAGCTACAAATTATAATAGATAAAAAAAGACTCAACGACCTACACCTCTCTTTGGAACAGGTTATAGTTACCATAGAAAAAAATGACAACGAGTATGCCATAGGCTTTATGAGTAACGAAGAGCATCGATACCTATTAAGATCTCAAGGCAAAAGAGACGATGTTGAAGCACTTAAAGATCTATCAATAACACAGAATATAAAGCTTAGAGATATAGCAAAGGTCTATTTTGGACACTATGAAAATACTGCGGTATACTACGGCAATGGCAAAAAAGCCATCGCTCTGTCCATTCAACGCTCAGCTACAGAAGATGTTATAAATAGTGTTAACAGGATTGAAAAAATTATAGATGGTTTCAAAAAAAGATATCCTCAAATCTCTTTTAAAGTAAGCGACACTCAAAAAGAGACCATAGAGCAGAGTATATCAAATATGTTTGACTCTCTAAGAGATGCGATAGTTATGTCAACTATCATTGTATTTCTATTTTTGGCAAGTTTCAGACAGATTTTAGTTGTTTTAGTAACTATTCCTTTAGTATATGCTTCCACCATAGCACTTATGTGGTTAATCGGGATAGATTTTGATGTTGTTACGCTAACAGCTATCATCTTGGCGCTAGGACTGCTCTTGGATGATACAGTCGTGGTGATGGAAAACATAGAACGGCACTATAAAGAGCTTGGCAAAGAGATTCACTCTGCTGTCTTTGATGGAACAAAAGAGATTATGTTCGCAGATCTCTCAGGAACAATAACCACTATGATTGCACTGGCCCCCATGCTTTTTGTCGGGGGATACCCTCAAACAGTTTTTGCTCCACTAGTCGGTACACTGCTTTTAGCACTTATCTCCTCTTATGTTATCTCTATTTTAGTAGTACCTCTGTTGTCTCTTTATATATTGGCCATTAAAAATCCACTGCTTCTTAAAGTTGAAAATGGCTTTCACTATGTCATAGGTGGTGCAAATGATTATATACAAAGTTTTTTTGCAAATATAGTCCGCACAATTGTCTCTTATAAGATAGTAGGATTTGCTTCAGTCTTTATCTTGATTGTACTTTTTGCTACTTCCGTTAAAATTGTTATACCTGTAGTCGGACAAGAGTTGATGCCTCCTATGGATACGGGAGGGGTAAATATAAAAATCACAACCGATGCAAATCTGCCCATACAAAAAAGTGAAGCACTCATGAAAAAGGTCAATGATATCATAAAAAAACAGGGGAAACTGCTACGAATTTCCGGCAGCATAGGCTCAGAAGCCGGAGTACTTAGTATCGGTTCAGGAGCAGGAATAGATCACTTAAGTATCGTAGCAACTTATATAGACAGACACCATAGAAAAAAGAGTATTTGGCAAATCTCAAAGGCTCTTAGAGCCCAGATATCAAGATTAAAAAATGTAAAACAACTAGAAGTTACCCCTTATGGCTCGACTGCTCTTGCTAGCATAAGAGCAACTGTTGATGCCAAGCTCAGCTCTTCAAATATAGACCTGCTTCAAGATGTTGGTGCCAAAGTGAAAAAGGCTCTTGAGAATACAAAAGGGGTCATTTCAACAGCCACAACTTGGGATACAGATAAAGTTGTTTACAATTTAAAGATAGACGAAACAGAAGCTTTGCGTTACGGATTAAAAAGATCAGATATAGTAACCCAACTTCAACTTGCCCTCAGAGGTGCACCTGTGGCTAGTTTTGCCAAAACAAATAGTATAGACTACACTATCAGAGTTTGGCTTCCAAAAAATCAAATTGACTTTTTTAGTAAAATAATGAACATGCTAATAGACACCGGCAAAGGAAAAATTCCACTAAACAAACTAGCAACACTCACATCAAGTAAGGAGCCGAGTCTTATAACAAGAGAAGGGCTACAATACACTCTTGAAGTGTATGGTGGCAGGAAAAAAGCTGCAGTTTCACATATCATGGCAAATTTTGAAGAACAATTAAAATCGGTAAAACTACCAAAAGGGGTAGAATTAGAGCAGATAGGAGATATAAAACAGTTTAACTCTTCAGCTCAAAGAATGATAGGAGCGATAATTGCGGCTGTTATCTTGATATTTTTGACACTTATCGTAATGTTTGGCAATATAAAGATATCGCTGATGATTCTATTCTCAATTCCTTTGACAATTATCGGTGCAGCATGGACGATGCTTGCTATTGATTATCATATCTCTATGCCAGCAATGATGGGCTTCATACTGCTCTCGGGAATTATAGTAAACAATGCTATCTTACTGATACACTTTGCATTAGAGCAAATCAGTGCCGGAATGAACAAAAAAGATGCGATGATTGATGCGATTAGGATTCGTACCCGTCCTGTGCTCATGACTGCCTTTGCAGTTTCAGTTGGGATGCTCCCTGTTGCGCAAGGAACTGCTATAGGGCTTGAGAGACTTGCACCTCTTGGTGCTGTTGCTATAGGAGGATTGATAATCGGAACATTTATGACATTGGTTTTTATACCTGTAGTATTTATATGGACGATAAAAGAGAAAAATATCAGAAAAGAGATGGCTAAATAGATATTATACCAATCCCCACTAAAAATAGATCAAATTTATTTTTACTTCTTTATTGCAGTTTAAAAAAAAGCTGGCAGACTTAAAGTCCGGTAGATTAAAAAAGTTGATCGTTTTAAAATTTGATAGTCCAACCCCTTCATCAGGCATTAAAAACCCCTGATCAATCTTGTGATTGTTGTTTTCGTCATGGTATATACTGATAGCATATCGTCCTTTTGGCAAATCTTCAAATACAACTTTTGCTCTATTCTTTTCTATCTTTGCACTCTTCATTTTAAAGTATTTGTCCATGTTTTTATCAGGAATTGTTCCGTCCTTGTTGTATAGCGAAAATCGTATCTCTCCTTTTGTGTCTCTTATACCCATAGCTACCACACTTAATGCACAACTCATCGTTTTAGCTTGTGCCGCAACAAAGCACAATACCCAAAAACCAATAAATACCTTTTTCATCTATAATCCTTATCTGTAAAATAGTCTTTTTGTATAGCAAATTTAAGAGTAGATGGCTGCCACTTAGTGCAAATATAGACCAAGTGGCAATAAATTTATGCGTAAGCGGGTAAACCTTCTGTACTTGCTTTAGATGCTGTCGCATTATTTTGATTTAAAATATCTAACAGAGATTGGAAATACTCTTGGTCGTTCATATTAGTGTTGTCAACCTTTTTCATCTGTGCAATTGCACTCTGCCTATCTTTGCCGCTTAGTGAACTCATCTCATCTCTGAGTTGTGTTCTGTCTTCTTGTGATAATGACTGCATAATATCTCTCATACCTCCATTTCCATTGCCTCCACCATTACCAACTCCACCTGCACCATGCATGTTTCTCATCTGTGCTTGTTGTGCTGAACCACTTGAACCAACTGTCATTTTTACTCCTTTTGATATAAATTTTAGTACAATTGTACAACTAGAGTGTTAGCTAAATGTTAATACACAATATACTAAAGTGAAAAATATGCTAGATACTATAAAAACTTATACTTTTTTTAAAGAAAAAAATATTGTTGATTTTAGGCTATTGGCAAACCAAGGTATGTACAATGCTACATATCTCTTAAAAACCGGTGATAATAGCTTCATAATCAAAAAATTTTACAAACCTCTGCATGTAGATAAAAATCTTGAACATAAAATCAAGCAAATAGCATACAAGAGAGGTATTTGTCCTGAATCAATCATGCTTGATACAAAAAATCAAATTGAGATAAACAGATATTTTGAAGGTTGCCATAAAAAATTTCTAAACAGATCTGATTTAAAAAGAGTTGCCAAAACATTATCTGCTCTTCATAAAATCAGGCTTCAAGGCAAAGCCTTTAATATAAATAGATTTTTTACAAAAAATAGTAAAAAAATAGATTCAAAATTAAAAATTGCTCTTTATGAATTAAAAAAATTTAAAAAAGAGTTAGTACTTTGTCATAATGATTTGAATCCAAAAAATATCCTTTTTTCAAATACCGCAAAATTTATAGACTGGGAATTTGCAACTACAAATGACAGATATTTTGATCTTGCCTGCATATCTGTCGAATTTAACCTAGACAAAAGAGACGAGTCCTATTTTGTGCACTCATACTTTAAAAACAAAAATTACAATATAAGAAAACTAAAAACATATAAAATCATTTACAAACATATATGCAAGATTTGGTTTGATATAATTTCAAAAAGAGAAGGATTTAAGAGATGTCAAGAACAATTTTAATCACAGGAGCAACTTCAGGATTTGGAAAAGAATGCGCAAGGATGTTTGCAAAAAATGGCGACAAAGTAATCGCCACAGGAAGAAGAAGCCAAAAACTAAAAGAGTTGGGTGACGAATTGAGAGATTATGATGTTTTCACTCTCTGTTTTGATGTAAGAGATAAAGAAGCGGTATTTGAAAATATAGCTTTTTTACCAAAAGAGTATAAAAATATAGATATACTCATCAATTCTGCCGGGCTTGCCCTAGGACTTGAATCATCGCCTAATGCACTTTTAGATGACTGGGAACAGATGATAGACACAAATATAAAAGGGCTTTTATATGTCACAAAAGCAGTTCTGCCCATCATGATCAAGCAAAAAAGTGGATACATCTTTAATCTTGGCTCTATCGCAGGAAAATGGCCTTATCAGGGTGGAAATGTTTATGGGGCTACAAAAGCTTTTGTAGAACAATTCTCCTATAATCTCAGAACAGATCTTAAAGGTACAAATATACGAGTCTCAAATATAGAACCAGGTGCTGCGAAGACTGAGTTTTCAGATGTCAGGTTTAAAGGTGAAACAGATAAAGCCCAAAAAGTTTATGATGGCTATGAGCCACTGCTTGCAACAGATGTAGCAAATCTTATATTTACACTTGCAAATCTCCCTCAGCATGTAAATGTAAACTCTCTTGAAGTTATGCCAACAGCTCAAACATGGGCAGGATTATATGTAGAGAAAAAATAATATTATCCGATTTAACATAAGTTATGTTAAACAATTACATAACTTATGTTAAAATGAAGGACAATTCATATTTTTAATGTGTAAAAAAGTAACACTGGATTCTTAATTTACAACAATATAAAAATTTTTTTGAAACTTGACTTCTTATCTGTTAAAAAATTGATTTTTAGTAAAAAGTGGGAAAATGGCTCCGGATGCTGGATTCGAACCAGCGACCAAGTGATTAACAGTCACCTACTCTACCGCTGAGCTAATCCGGAACACTTATAATGAGGACGAAATTATAGTGAAAAATCTCTCTAAAGTCAAGATTTTTAGTAAAAATTATTAAAATAGTATATTTTTAAGAAAAGCAACCTAAAAAGAGTAAATAATTTATTAATTAATTTTAGATTTTAAGAAAAAACAAGGCTACAGTTGCTACCATTATCGCATATTAACTCTGCAGAGTTAAAAATTTAAAAGGAGTTTTCATGAACAAAAAACTTGCTACTATTGTACTTGCGGGTGCATTAAGTCTTCCTGCATTTGCAGCGCAATTCATCACTATAGGAACCGGTGGTGTTACAGGTGTTTACTATCCGACTGGTGGAGCAATTTGCCGAATGGTAAACAAACAAAAAAAGAAAACAGGCATTAGATGTTCTGTTGAGTCAACTGGTGGTTCGGTATATAATGTAAATACAATTAATCAAGGTGAACTTGATTTTGGTATCTCACAAAGTGATACTGCATACCAAGCGTATCATGGTATAGGTAAATTTAAAGGTAAGCCTATAAAAGAGTTAAGAAGTGTTATGGCTATCTATCCTGAACTACTTACACTGGTAGTTGCAAAGAGATCTGGTATCAAAAGCATAATGGATGTAAAGGGTAAGCGTATCAATATAGACACCCCGGGTTCAGGTACAAGAATGACAACAGAGATTGTTTTTAAAGCATTTGGCATCAAACACTCTGATTTAAAACAAATTGATGAGCTAAGTTCAAGTGAAGGTCCTACACTACTTAAAGATGACCATGTAGATGGTTACTTTGCAGTATTTGGTCACCCAACAGCAAATATCAAAGATGCTGCCAATTCAGTTGATATCGACTTGATTCCAATCGAAGGCAAAGCAGTTGATATATTAGTTAAAAAGTATCCTTACTATGCAAAAGGTGTAATTTCCGGAACTTTTTATAAAGGTGTTACTCACGATACTCCAAGTATCGGTGTAAAAGCTGTTTTAGTTACTAGTGCAAAAATTAGTGATAAAGTTGTTTATACAGTTACAAAAACTATTTTGGATAACTTTGCAGCTTTCAAAAAGCTACACCCAGCATATAAAACAATTACTAAAAAAAGCCTTCTTGATGGTTTGAGTATCCCTCAACATCCAGGTGCAATAAAAGCATTTAAAGAAGCGGGTTTACTATAGTAACTTGTTTGAAATAAAAAAGCCCTAATGACTTAGGGCTTTTTAATATAATGAAGGGTATTTTTAAATGTTTAACAGAATATTTAAAAATACCCTAACAATAAGGAGAATTAGCTTGAAGAAACATGGTCAGATGAATACAGAATATCTTGAAGATGTTGAAAAGGAAAATGAGGAAGCTTTAGATAATTTATCAAATCTAAAAGAAGATGTTCCACCATTTCCTGAAGACATAAAAGATGAAGAGAAGCTCATAAGTGAGCTTGAGGGGCAAAGAATATTTCCGGAAGGTTCTTGGCAATATTGGTTTATAGCGGTTATCGCTTTTACTTGGTCAACTTATCAAATGTATATAGTTATGCATCCCATAAACAGTGTTTTTGCAAGGGCCGGGCACTTGGCATTTGCAGTAGTCTTAGCATATACAATTTATCCTATAATTAAAACATCCGGTCTTAGAAAAAAAATCACATGGTATGATTTTGCATTTGCTATCGTTGGTATAGTAGTTGTTCTATACAAATGGTACGAATACACAAATCTTGCTATGCGTTCGGGTGCATGGACTCAAACAGATGTTATCGTGGGTGTAATGGTCTGTATTATAGTTCTTGAGGGCGCAAGAAGAGTTATGGGACTTCCACTACCAGTTATCTCTATCATTTTTATAATATATGATATTTTTGGTCCATATATGCCAGACCTCATTGCGCATAAAGGCGCAAGTGTTAGTAAGCTGATGGGACAAATGGTACTAACAACAGAGGGTATCTTTGGTGTGCCCCTAGGAGTTAGTGCCAGTTATGTTTTCTTGTTTGTACTGTTCGGATCCTTGCTGGATCGTGCGGGTGCAGGTGAATACTTTATAAATCTTGCATATACACTTCTTGGGAAATACGATGGTGGTCCTGCAAAAGCTTCAGTTGCAGCTTCCGGTATGATGGGTATCATATCTGGCTCATCTATAGCAAACACAGTAACAACAGGAACTTTTACGATTCCTTTAATGAAAAGGTTGGGCTTTCCTGCCCATAAAGCAGGTGCAGTAGAAGTTGCGGCATCAGTTAATGGGCAACTGATGCCGCCAATCATGGGAGCTGCCGCATTTATCATGGCGGAGTTTTTGGGCTTAAACTATACAGAGATAGTTTTTGCGGCATTTGTTCCTGCATTTACCAGTTATTTTGCACTATTTTATATAGTCCATTTAGAAGCAAAGAAACAAGGACTAAAAGGTGAAGATCCTAGTAAACTTGGTCGTGCTTGGCCTATATTTATAAGAGGTATTCACTATATTATTCCTATCTTCTTTTTGATGTACACACTTATTATACTTAGACACTCTGCACAAAGTGCTGCTTTTAATGCTATCATGTTTATGATGCTTATCATGATAACCCAAAGACCAATAGCAGCAATCATGAAAAAAGAAAAATTAACCAAAGGTGTGTTTATTCAAGGATTTACAGATATTGGCTGGGGCATGGTAAATGGTGCTAAAAATATGGTACCAATTGCTATAGCTACTGGTGTTGCAGGTATAATTGTGGGCTCTGTTACATTAACCGGTATAGGATTAATTCTATCTGATGTTATAGATCAGCTTTCACACGGATATATCATACTTGTACTTCTCTTTACTGCTATCACATCATTGATACTCGGTATGGGACTTCCAACGACTGCGAACTATATCGTTATGGCTTCATTGACAGCTCCGGTCATCATGCAGTTAGCGAATCAAAACGGCTATGTTATACCGATGATTGCTGCCCATATGTTTGTATTCTATTTCGGTATCTTAGCAGATGATACGCCACCTGTGGGTCTAGCGGCATATGCCGCAGCAGGAATTGCAAAAGCGGATCCTATAAAAACGGGACTTCAGGGATTTTTCTATGATATAAGAACTGCAATATTGCCATTTATGTTCTTTTTCAATAACAACCTTTTGATGATTGAGAGTGTTGATCCCGCAGATCCAAATGACTCTTCCAAGTGGGTATGGATATCTAACCCGGCAGAAATCGCTATTATATTTATAGGAGCAGTTGCAGGTATGTTTGCATTTACTTCGGCTACTCAAGGCTTTATGCTCACAAAGGTAAATACATTAGAAAGGCTGATACTTATAGCACTCATTCCATTTATGATGTTGCCAAAATTAATGGCTACACATCTAGGACTTCCTAGCCACTATGTGTCTTATGTGATTGGTGCAGCACTCTATGCAGCAGTATATATGATACAAAAAGGAAAAGTAAAAAGGGAAGGAGTTTTAGCTTAGATAAATAGGTGGGCGAGGTAGCGTTTAATAATCTGTGTCAGCATCAAGTAATTCCTAAAATTATATCATAAATCTAAAGCTTTATCTAATCTTCCCTTAAAGTGGATAGCTAATT
>JASFYR010000032.1:0-31237 GCA_045047115.1 Sulfurospirillum sp. | reverse complement strand
GTAAAAAGGGGACAATAAATAGTAATTTTCTCGCCAAAGGCGTAGCTTTAGTCGCGAGGAATTTTTGCGGAATTCACTTCCGTAAAAAGGGGACAATAATATGAAACATATAAAAATTGCAACATTTGGATTTCTAGCTACATTAATTGGGGCTACAATCTTAATGACTTCAACTCTTTTTGCAAAATCAAACGAGAATGAATCTAGCAGACTGGCTGCATTGGCAAAATATACAAGAGTTGTAGGAACTATCGAAAAGTACTATGTTGATGATATAAATATCACCAACATCATAAACAAGTCCATTGCAGGACTTATGTCAAATCTGGATGCTCACTCATCATTTTTAGATAAAAAAGGTTTTAAAAATATGAAAATCCAAACAAACGGTGAGTTTGGAGGACTTGGCATCACAGTTGGTATGAGAAACGGAGCATTAACAGTTATCTCTCCTATAGAAGGCACTCCGGCAGATAAAGCAGGCATAAAAGCAGGCGACATCATTCTTAAAATTAACGATCTCTCAACTTTAAATATGACAATTGATGAAGCAGTTAGCCATATGCGCGGAAAACCAAAAACAAAGATCATTCTCACAGTTGTAAGAAAAGGCTTAAGTAAACCTCTTAAAATAACCATAATAAGGGCTATAATAAAAATAGACTCCGTATATACAAAAATGATAAAAAAAGACAATATCCTCTACTTGAGAGTTACAAGTTTTGATAAAAAAGTGGTTAAAAAAGCAAAAGAAGCAATTCTTGCACATAAAAAAGTAAAAGGGATTATACTGGATTTAAGAAACAATCCGGGTGGCCTTTTAAATCAGGCTGTAGGACTAGTGAATATTTTTGTTGATAAAGGCATAATCGTATCTCAAAAAGGAAGAGACAAAAAAGAAAATATAAAATACAATGCAGATTCCTCGAGCACGCTTACTCATGTTCCCATGGCAGTCTTGGTAAATGGAGGAAGTGCGAGTGCGAGTGAAATCGTAAGTGGTTCATTGCAAGATCATAAAAGAGCAATCATTGTCGGAACTAATACATTTGGAAAAGGAAGCGTGCAGGTTATACTGCCTATCAACAATACCGAGGCATTAAGACTCACCATCGCAAGATACTATCTGCCTAGTGGAAGAACTATACAGGCTGTTGGAGTGAAGCCCGATGTTGTAGTGAGTGCGGGCAAAGTTCCTCACAAGGTTAATGACTTTATCATAAAAGAGAAAGAGTTAAAAAAACATCTCGAAGTTGAACTAAACAAAATAGAAAAAAAGAAGATAAAAATAGAGAAAAAAGATAAAAATGTAATAACAAAAGATGACATACTCAAAGACATACAACTAAAAACAGCAATTGACACCATAAATATACTATCAATTGCCAAATCAAAACAGGAGAGATGAGGTGGAAAGAAAAGAGTTGCTTTATGAGGGAAAGGGAAAGAGACTTTTTAAAACTGATGATGAAAATCTTTTGGTTTCTGAATTTAAAGATGATTTAACAGCTTTCAATGCTCAAAAAGTAGGTAATGAAAAGGGCAAAGGCGCTCTAAATTGTAAGATAAGCACCCAACTTTTCCATCTCTTGGAGGAGCAGGGCATAAAAACCCATCTGGTTAAAACCATAGATGACTCTTCGCAACTTGTAAAAAAAGTAAAAATCATCCCGCTTGAAGTGGTTGTAAGAAATATAGCAACAGGCTCGCTAACAAAAAGGCTGGGTATCAAAGATGGTAAAAAACTGCCGTTTGCTTTGGTTGAGTTTTATTATAAAGATGATGATTTAAATGACCCTCTGGTCAATGATGAACACTGCTTGATGATGGATTTAGTCAAAAGTGAAACTGACCTTGAAGAGCTTAAAAGACTTGGTCGTGAGATAAATGCAACGCTCAAGGGCTTTTTTGAAAAAAGGGGCTTGAGTCTTGTAGATTTTAAAGTAGAGTTTGGAGTGGATCAGGAAGGAAATATCCTTTTAGCTGACGAGATTAGCCCTGATAGTTGTAGATTTTGGGATATAAAGACAAATGAAAAACTGGATAAAGATAGATTTAGGCAAGGGTTGGGTGATGTAAAAGTTGCCTACGAAGAAGTTTTAAAAAGAATTATGGAGAAATAATATGAAAGATACAGAAGTTTACTTCGTGCTTCAGTCGCGAGGAATTTTTATGGAATTCACTTCCATGAAAAGGGGACAATAAAATGAAAATTATAGTAAACATACAACTAAAAGAAGGGGTTTTAGATCCCCAGGGCAAGGCAGTTCACCATGCACTTCTGGCTCTTCAATTCAATGAAGTTAAAAATGTGAGAATTGGGAAGCAGATAATCCTGGATGTAGAGGATGGTGAGGAAGAAGAAACTCTATCAAGAGTGAAGAGCATGTGTGAAGATTTGCTTGCAAATACAGTCATAGAGACTTATGAGATAGAGATAAAGAAATGAAAGTAGTAGTTGCTGTATTTCCCGGTACCAACTGTGAAATTGATACAAAATACGCTTTTGAAAAGATAGGTTGCAAAGTTGAGCTTCTGTTCCACAAAAGCGATAAATTACCAAGTGATACCGATTTGGTAGTTTTACCAGGTGGTTTCAGTTATGGGGACTATCTCAGAAGTGCTGCTATCTCTAAATTTTCTCCTATCATGAATGCCGTCGTAGAGTATGCAAAAAAAGGCGGTATGGTGCTTGGTATCTGCAATGGTTTTCAGATGCTTCTGGAGACAAAGTTGCTGCCAGGAGCCATGAAGCGAAATCAAAATACACACTTCATATCCAAATATCAATACTTAAAAGTGCTCAATAATAACAATAAATTTTTAAGTAAACTTGAAATTGGAGATATTTTAAACATACCTATCGCCCACGGAGAGGGAAACTACTTCATCAACAGTGATAAAATAAAAAGGCTCTATGACAAGGAGCAGGTTTTGTTGGAATATTGCGACAAAGAGGGCAATGAAGAGAATCCAAACGGTTCTGTTAATTCTATAGCTTGTCTTTGCAATGAAAACAAAAATGTCTTTGGCCTAATGCCTCATCCCGAGCGTGCTATAGAAGATATATTGGGCTCAAATGACGGGGTCAAGATGTTAGAGGGTTTTTTAGAGTAGTTTGATGCGATTTTTTGCGATTTTTACTCTTTATGCTTCGCTTGTATTTGGAAATACGATAAATGTAAACCAAAACAATCAATCCCAACCTTTAACCTCAAACAAAGAAAACAATATATCTATTAAATCTCTTTTTGAGCTTCCAAAGGACACAAATCTCTCCCTTAGGAACTACACAAATTCAAATGATGTAAATCTATCACAAGAGAGGGAGCAAAAACAAAATATTTTTATCTCCTACAAAAAAACACCCGGTAAAATTTTTGTAGGGCAGCAATTTTCACTCAAAGTAAAAACAGTAGTAGCTACACAAAATTTTGATCAGATTAAAAACAGAGTACTCCCGGAAAAAAATATAGCTGTGCTAAACAGTGATGAAAACTGGACAAAAAAGAGTGATTTTATCTATGAAAAAACTTTTTATCTAAGAGCAAAAGAAAATAATGCGACATTTCCACAGATCTATTTTGAACTGTATAAAGACGGAAATCTAACTTCTTCACAAAAATTTCCTCCTTTGCCACTTGATATAATCAATCTCCATACTGACCTATACTTTTCAAATGTCATAGCAAGTTGGCTTGATGTTTTAAAGGTAAAA
Organism: Sulfurospirillum sp.; assembly: GCA_045047115.1. Taxonomy (GTDB): domain Bacteria; phylum Campylobacterota; class Campylobacteria; order Campylobacterales; family Sulfurospirillaceae; genus JAADIZ01. The sequence continues at coordinate 27,519 of JASFYR010000032.1, read as the reverse complement.
ACGACCAAATTCGACGAACAAAACCTTATGGTTGTTTTAGAAGTCGTAGCAAAGAATGCAAACCTGAAAGATTTTAAACTCTCTTATGTACAAAAGGGGGGGATAGATTCGTTTGTGGATAATTTTCCAATGTCCAGAATCTACTATTATGCAATAGTGCCAAATCATACGGATAAACTGACTTTTACATACTTTAATATTAAACAAAATAAATTTATAAAAAAATCTCTAAACTTGGTGCTCAGTGACGAAGATATAAGCACACAAAGCGACCTAAACCCACAAGAAGGCTCATTTAATTTATACAAAAACATAACTTATGGCGTAGTGGCTGTAATTTTACTTTTGATATTTTTAAAGAGAAGGAGGATTATATATCTACTCTTTTTTATCATACTTTTAACTCTGTTTTTGACGGGTATAAATCCACTAAGAGATATAAAAGTTGCAAAAAATTCAAAAGTGTATATATTGCCGACAAAAAACTCTACAATATTTTATATCACACCAAAAATTATAACAGCTCAAAAACTTAACACCAGAGAGGAGTATATAAAAGTGATACTGCCAAATAGAAAAATCGGTTGGATAAAGGAGAAAAATGTTATCAAGAATTAAAGCGATTTTCATAATGATACAGTTTGTTTTTACCGTTTTAGTCACTATTGTCTTAATGTATATATTTAAAAACAGTACATATAAAATTAGACAAGCTTGGGCAAGAATGCAAAAAGTTCTTATAGGATTTGACATACTACAAAATGGCAAACCCGACTTGGAGGCTAAACTTATACTAGTCAACCACCAAAGTCTTTTGGACATAACTTCACTTGAAGCAATCTATCCAAAAAACCTGTGCTGGGTTGCAAAAAAAGAGATAAGAGACATTCCGATTTTTGGACACATACTTGAAGCACCAAAAATGATAATTATAGACAGAAACAACAGAAGATCACTGGTCAAGTTAATCAAAGAGTCCAAACAAAGGATAAAAGAGGGCAGAGTTATAGCTATATTTCCCGAAGGAACAAGAGGTAGAGGAAAAAAACTTTTAAAGTTTCAAAATGGTGCAAAATTTCTGGCAGAAAAATTGAACTTAAAAGTTCAACCCGTGGTTATTGCAAACACAAGAAATATATTTGATTCACAAAATTTCAAAGCAAAAAGCGGAACGGTAATAGTGCATTATCTTGATTTAATTGATCCAAAAGATGATAAAAAATGGTATGATAAAACGAGAGATGATATGCAAAAAACCTTAGACAAATATAATGAAAAATTTGAAAAAGGAGAGATAAAATGAAGCGGTATCTGGGCAAAAAAAAGATACTTCGTATCTACATAGACAACCAAGATAAATTTGATAACAGACCACTGTGGGAAGAGATACTTAAAAAAGTAAAAGAAAATGGTGTAGCAGGGGCAACCGTCTTCAAAGGCCTTGCTGGAATCGGTGCTCATAGTGAACTTAGAAGTTTCAATATTTTTACCATATCGCAGGTGATGCCTCTTGTTATAGAGATAATTGACTCTGAAGAAAAGATAGTTGAATTTATTGACAAGATTGATTGTATGATTAGTGAAGGTATAATGACCATGTGTGATACCCAAGTCATAAAATATAAGCATAAATAGGCACTACATGAATTTATCTCTTTTACTATATATCGGGTTTGGTGGCTTTTTGGGTGCAATATCAAGATTTTTGATTGCAAGTTTTATTCAAAAAAATGTAAATATTTTTTTTCCAATTGGAACACTCAGTGTAAATGTATTGGGTAGTTTTATCATCGGTTTTATGGCTATGTTTTTCCAAAATATGATAGAACCCCAATACAAAGCTTTTGTTATGACAGGATTTTTGGGAGCACTGACTACATTTTCTACATTTTCCTTAGAAAATGTAAATATGATACAAGATGGAGACTACTCCAGAGTTGCTCTAAATATCACACTAAATGTCACCCTGACCATAGCATCTACCATATCAGCTATTATGCTTTTTAAGAAGTTGTATATATAAATACTCAACCTTTATAACAATGGACTAAATATATATAAATATATTTACTTAATGTTCTTGAATTTTTATAATATTTTTGCTATAATTACTTTATATTAAACTTTAAGGAGAAATTATGGCTAAACATCAATTTCAAACAGAAGTTACACAACTTCTAGATCTTATGATTCACTCTTTATACTCAAATAAAGAGATATTTTTAAGAGAGCTTATATCAAATGCTTCTGATGCACTTGACAAACTACACTTTTTAACACTCACTGATGAAAGTTATAAAACATTAAGTTATGAACCAAAGATAAAGATAGAGTTAAACAAAGAGAAAAAAACTCTTAGCATTAGTGATACCGGGATCGGCATGAATGAAGAGGATTTGATAGAAAATCTAGGAACCATCGCAAAGAGTGGTACAAAATCATTTCTTTCACAGTTGAGTGGCGATAAAAAGAAAGACTCACAACTCATCGGTCAGTTTGGTGTAGGTTTTTATTCATCGTTTATGATTGCTGACAAGATTGAGGTTTTAAGTAAGAAAGCAGGAGAAGAGCAGGCATGGAAGTGGTCAAGCGAAGCCAGTGGTGAATATGAAATCAAAAAGGCCAAAAAAGCTCATTTTGGTACTAAAATAACTCTACATGTAAAGGATGAAGAGAGTGAATTTTTGGAATCATACAGGATAGAAGAGATAGTAAAAAAATACTCCAACCATATACCTTTTGGAATTTATATGGATAAAGAAGAGAGTATTCCCAGTGAAAAAGAGGGAGAAGAGCCAAAAATTGAGAAAAAACTGACTCAGATAAATAAAGCTTCAGCTCTTTGGACGCTAAACAAAAAAAATATAAAAGACGAGGAATATAAAGATTTTTATAAGCAAATCTCGCATGACAGCAGTGATCCGTTTCTTTGGGTTCACACTAGAGCTGAAGGGACGATAGAGTATAAAACTCTTTTTTATATCCCTTCTGCTCCACCTATGGATCTATACAGGGTTGATTATCAGCCTGGTGTTAAGCTATATGTCAAAAGGGTCTTTATAACAGATGACGAAAAAGAGCTTTTACCTACTTATCTAAGATTTGTTCGCGGAATTATTGATGCTGAGGATTTGCCTCTAAATGTAAGCAGAGAGATTTTACAGCAAAACAGAATCTTAGAGAGCATAAAAAAAGCATCAGTTAAAAAGATTTTGGGCGAACTTAAAAAACTTAAGGAAAAAGATAGTGAAAAATATCTTGAGTTTTACAAAAATTTTGGGAAAGTTTTAAAAGAGGGTCTTTATGGTGATTTTGAAAACAGAGATACACTATTGGATTTAATACTCTTCAAGTCAAGTAAAAGAGATGGTTTGATATCTCTAAAAGAGTATAAAGAAAGCATGAAAGAGGATCAAAAAAGTATCTACTACATCACCGGCGAAAATGAAGCACTGCTTAGGAACTCTCCTTTGATAGAGCAATTTAAAGCCAAAGATATAGAGGTTTTACTGCTTGATGAAGAGGTAGATGCCATAGTCATACCTATGGTACAGGAGTATGATAAAACTCCTATAAAGCCTGTAAACAACTCTGATATTGACGAAGAGATAAAAGATGAAAAAAAAGTGAGTGAAGAGGATCAAAAGGAACTTGCAGAAGTCATAGTGAAAATGAAAGAGATACTAAAAGATGATGTAAAAGATGTAAAACTCTCATCTCGCCTTAGTGACTCTCCATCTGTGCTTGTTTATGATAAAAATGATCCTGATTTTCAAATGCAAGAGATGTTAAAACAAATGGGGCAAGACAATCTTCCAAAAGTTAAACCAATCCTGGAGATAAATCCAAAACATGAAATCTTCAAAAAGATTACTGAAAAAAAGGATTTTACAGGTCTGCAAGACATATCGCTACTTCTATTAGATCAAGCAAAAATGGCTGAAGGAATGAAGATAGACGATGTAGCTACTTTCGCAAAAATACTAAATAAATATATAGCAAAAGCTTTATAAAATATCTACATGTGAAGCCAAATGGCTTCACATGTAACTTCATTCTAATCTGGATCAGTTTCCAAATATAAAATTTTATCACCTATATAATAAAGTGTAATCGCAATACCAATGGCACCTAATGCTATAAAAATCTCAGTCATACTGGGAGTGTACTCTATAAAAGAAGGCGGAAGTTGATACTCTCTTATCTTTAGAGTCTGCATAGGAAACAGTTGCGTATCATGAACTAAATCATATCTCATAAAAAATATACCTATCATACCGCCAAAAGATGCAAAAACCATAGTTTTAATAGCTTTGGCATTACTAAACAATATGACAGCAAAAGGTATTAGAATCCCTAGTAAAATCTCACCTATTAAAAATGGTGAAGATTTTAGTATATGCATCGCAGTTGCAGCTCTATCATACATACCACCATATATAGCCGTCAACATTCTCCAAATCTCAAAAAATAGTAAAATTGCCAACAGTAAACCCAAAATTTTACCCATGGCTATCAGAGTTTTTTGCATTTCAGGCGGAAAATCCAATTTATACTTAAATCCATACATCAAAAAGATAAGATAACATCCTGTTACCATGGCCGAGAGTATAAAGTAAAGCGGATAATAGATACCGTTCGCCACTGGACGAGCCACTAAAAATCCAAATACCGCTCCAAGGTTCGAGTGAGCTGCAACTCCCACAACCAAACCAAATATACCAAATCTCTTTGCCCACTTGTGATCAAGTCTAAGCAAAAAGAAAAACTCTATAACAATAAATATAAGATAGAGTGAATATAAAACACCCATACCCCATATAGCTGAAGTCAGACCCGGGCTGATTGTGTTGTAAATCATCATTTTAAGAGGATGACCTATCTCTAAAAATATAACAACAAAGCCACTGAGTAAAGTCACCAGAGCTCCGTGAATTGCTCTTTTAGCAAATGGCTCCAAAACTTTTACTTCAAAAACATGCCCAATTGCTGACATGATACAAAGCCCGGTAGAACTTACAACGAAAAATATATACATCGCAATCATAAGTCCCCAGGGATGCTCTCTGGTAACCCCGTAAGCATGATGTCCGTGTATAAGATAATTTGTAGCCCCCACCACAAAAAGTACAAGGAATACAAGTGTAGTAAATGCTACCAAAAGATTCAGTGGTGTTTTTTTAAAATTCAATAACTCTCTCATATCTGTGTGTCTCATCGGTATGAATTTTTCTATCTGTTTCATACCTTTTTCGGCTAATGCAAACATACCTGCCTCCTTATATCAAATAAAATAGTTTTGGCTTTGTGCCAAGATGTGATTTAAGCGTGCGATGCTCACGATGCATCAAAAGTATGCTAATCTCACTGTTTGGATCATCCAAATCACCAAAAGTTCTAACCTTGGTAGGACAGGTTGCCTGACAAGCTGTAGTAGTTTCACCACGGAGAAGTCTTGTATCACTACAAAAAGTACACTTATCAACTGTCATCGTATCCTCTTTCACATACCTTGCATCATAAGGGCAAGCCTCCATACAATAACTACACAAGATACACTTATCTGCGTCAACCATCACGACGCCATCTTTTGTATAGTGAGTAGCCTGAGTAGGACAAACTTCCTGGCAAGGTGCATTTTCACACTGTTGACATTGGCTAGGTTCAAAGGTACTGGAGGCAATGTTAAGATTTGGCCACAAACCCTCTATCTCCTTAACTCCAACCCATATACGATGTTTATCTGCTCCAAGCTGGACTCCATTTTCCTCTTTACAGGCAACTTCACATGCTTTACAATTTATACAATTTTTATAATCTAATGCCATTCCATAATTTGCCATGATTACACCTTCCTTACTTCAACATTTGTCTCGTGCATAACAGCAGCTCCATATACAGGCTCAATCTTATCTTCTATGATTGCCGCATCATTACCGCCATTGCCATATGCCATCTCCATCTCTTTACTGCTTCCTCCGAAACCATGGAGCATAAATATCATATTCGGTGCTATTTTTTCTGTCGGATATGCTTTTATATGAATCTTGCCGACACTACTTCTGACCTCAACTTTATCACCAAACTCTATACCTCTCTTTTTAGCTACTCTTTTATTTATCCAGATATAGTTTGTAGGAATCAAATCTCTTAGCATCATATTGTTTGTAGTGCCACTTTGAGTAAATTGCGCATGTCTTCCTGTGACAAGTCTAAACTTGCCGTCTGGAACACTAAAAGCATACTCATCTTTCCATGTAGGCATAGGATCAACACCTTTTTTGGCCAAGTTTTTAAAATCACATATAACTTTTAGCTTATCACCTTTTGTTGTGTAATTTTTCTTATCTTCAGGGTAATATCGGTACTCATTTGGATTTAACTGTTTATGGTATTTTTCCATATTTGGATAGTAAACACCTTTGCTTTCCAAAGTTTTCCATGCCTCTTCTCCAAAGGCCTTTTCAACCTTCTCTCTGTTTTCTTCTTCTACTGTTTTTTTCCAGGCATCAGCTAAGTCAAAACCATTCTCTTTATAATATTTAGCCAGCTCTTTTGGCTTCATGCCTTTTGTATCGCTCTGGACATCCTTATCATGTTTCAGAGTATTTTCCCAAAGTGGTTTTGTGAGTTTTTCTGCCAATTCTTTATAGATAACCTCAGGAGTTTTAGACTCATAAAGTGGTTTGATTGCAGCTTTTCTCTGAACGATAGCCGGCTCAAGAAAACCGTAGCTTGCAACTGGTGAAGTTCTCTCAAGATATGAAGCTTCAGGCAATACAACATCACAAAACATTGTAGTATCACTAGGAAGTATATCTATCATTACATTTAAATCCATCTTTTTAAGAAACTCTTGTGTTTTGGCAGTATTTGGAACACCTGACATCGGATTATGTTTTCTCATAAACATAGCTCTTATCGGGTATGGATTTTTTTTCTCTAATACCATGTTTCTAAAGACAATCCAAGAGCCGGTTTTGTCAGCAAATATAGCAATTCCGTCTTTATCAAATCTATCTTGGGCTTGAGCATACATCGGGGCATTAACATCTTCTTTTGGAAGTATTAACTTTTTACCATATATGATACCGCCTTTTTTATCAAGATTTCCACTTAAACCCTGAAAGATACCCTGTGCTCGACGAAGCTGAAAGTCATTTTTGGCAAAAACACTTCTTCTTCCCTGATAGTATATAGGGTGCTGGGCAGCCATAAACTCTCTTGCTGTCTTATATATCTCACCCGCAGGAATATTTGTAATCTTTTGTGCCCATTCAGGGGTATAGCCATTTTTTAATACATGATTTTTATAATCCTCATACCCAACCATATATTTTTTAGCAAACTCTTTGTCATACAGATTTTCATTAAACACAACATATGTTAAAGCTAAAACAAAGGCAAGATCAGTTCCCGGATTGACTGCATACCATCTATCAGCTTTTGCTGCGGTATTTGTAAATCTTGGATCCAAAACTATAGTTTTTAGTCCCCTTCCTTTGCTTCTTTTAAACATATCCATAGTATCTGGAGTAATTATAGCTTCGGCTCTATTTGCACCGGCTATGATAACATAATCGGCATTATTCATATCAGCTTCTCCGTAAGCACCGATAGTAGCTGAATAAGCCCCCAAAACCGTCTCCAGGCAGATACTAATCTCATCAACATAGTTTGGAGTACCGATTTTTAATCCCATCAACTCTTCAAAGCCCTCTTTAGACAGACCCTCTCCATTACAATAACCTATAGTGGAGCGGTTGTCTTTCTCTTCATCTAAAATTTGAAGCAGACCTTTAAACTTATCTGTTCCATGCAGTATAGCATTATAAGCCTCATCCCATGAAACTCTTTTGTATTTACCATCACCTCTTTCACCAACTCTAACTAGTGGATATTTTAGACGATCTGGATCATAAAGAGTTTGAATTCCGGCATTTCCTCTGGGGCAAAGCATATTTCTTGACTTTGGAAAATACGGATTTGGGTCCAGTTTTACCACAACACCCTTCTCTACTCTGGCAATTCCTGCACATTTATTTACACACATACCGCACAAAAATGGTACTTTTTTGGCTTTTATGTTTGTAGTTCTGGTTATCAGCTGCATCTTTCCTCGGTCGTGTTCGTCTTCAGACAAAAGCTTGCTAGCACTAAATGTAGTTCCACCTATGATGCTAAGCGCAACACTGCCTTGAAGAAATCTTCTACGAGATACTTCTACTTTCACATTACCTCCTTATAAGTTTATCTTATCTATAGTATAATAAAATATTATACTATAGATAAGAATATCTTTTGATTTAATAAAGTATTTATTATAGCCATATAATTCTTTAAATAACTTTACTACATAATTAAATTAAGTTAATATTAATGCTATCAATTATTGTTGTGTAAAAACGAAACAGTGTGCAACCATATTTAGAGATTGGTTGCACACTGAAAATGTTAGCGTTGAAGAGACTACTGAGCAGTGGTCTTTTGAAGGTATTTTATGATTTGTTTTTGTAACTCTTTTGCATCTTTGGAAAAGGCGAAACACTGCTTTGCGCTGCAAGCTTGAAGCATATCTTGATTTACTTGAAGTATGTACATATAGGGGTAGTTTATCTCTTTCTTAATCTCTTTAAGCTTGGATAATTTATCTTTTGGACCCTTTAAATCAATCTCTCCCTTCTTTGATATAAGCACCAATTTTATCGCCTCAGGATAGGCGCTTGGATGGCTTTTTATTTTTCCGGCTATTTGAGAAAGCATAGTCTCTGCCCTGTCATATAGTGTCATATCACCGCTTAGAAGCGCTAGAATATAGATATCTTTTATCATGACTGCTTGTGCACTTCTATAGCTTGCATCCTCCAAAGGTGCGATTGATTTAAAATCAGTATCAGAAAGATACCATGTGTTATTTACATAAAACTTTTTCAATGCCATACTTGTAAAAACTAAAGCTTTGTTGAGATATCTTTCATCCAAAGAGTATTCAAATGCACCGATTAACGCATCAGTCAAAAATGCATAATCTTCCAAAAGTCCTTTCACTTTCAAATCTCTACCAATAAGAAGTTGATGATACAAGATACCATCTTTTTCTAGTTTTGAGAGCATATTATCGACCAAAAGGAGAGCTTTTTTGGAGTATTTTTCATCTATATCTCCTGCTTCAAAAAGAGCACTTGCCATCAAAGAGTTCCAAGAAGTAAGAATCTTGTCATCTATAAAAGGATATCGGATATTGCTTCTTAGTTTTTTTAAAACAATTTTGGCTTTCTTTAGATTTTCTGGCTTTCTCTCTTGGGTATCTGCCATAGGATTTGATTTTTCATTTTCAAAATTTCCAATCGTGGTGATACTCAGATAAGTTAAAATCTTCTCTATATTTTTATCATTAAATCCTGCTTTTTTAAGAGCAGAAACTGCCTCTTGTTCATCAAACACAAAGTACTTTCCCTCAACTCCCTCGCTATCTGCATCACTTGCACTCTTGTACAATCCGTCAGCCAAAAATCTCTCATCCATATTTTCGACAGTTTTCTTCACTACTTCTTTTGTAAAATCTGTTGGTTTTATACTATATAGTTTTGAGTAAATCTGTATCAATTCAGCATTTGTATAGAGCATCTTTTCAAAATGTGGTATAGTCCATGCACCATCAGTACTGTATCTAAAAAATCCACCCTCTATTTGGTCGTTTATACCACCATTTGCCATTGCACTTAGAGCATCTTCGCTCATAGAAAGTGCATCTTGATTTTTTGTAATTTTGTATATATCCAAAAGCGTATCAAAGGTACTGGCATGCGGAAATTTTGGAGATTTTCCTATACCTTTATATATATTGTCATAACTTGCTTTCACATCATCCACAAAAGCACCTATCACTTTTAAGCTAATATCATCTTTTGTGGTCATAATATTTGTATATTGATTTATAGCATGCTCTATACTGTCTGCACTTTTTTTTATTTCATTTGGACTGTTTTTAAATTTATTCACAAGGAAATTCATCACATCCTTAAAACTGGGCGAGTAAGATTTTCTCTTTTTTGGTAGATATGTTCCAGCGTATATAACTTTGCGCTCCGGCGTCATCACTATGGTTAGCGGCCACCCTCCTCCTCTTTTATTTAGAAGATAGAAAACATCCTGGTAGTATTTGTCGATATCCGGTCTCTCTTCACGATCCACTTTTATAGAGACAAAATTATCATTTAAAATCTTAGCGCTTGAAACATCTTCAAAGGTTTCTTTCTCCATCACATGGCACCAGTGACAAGTGCTATACCCTATAGATAAAAATATCAATTTATGTTCTTTTTTTGCCTTTGCAAAAGCCTTATCTCCCCAAGCCATCCAATGCACGGGATTGTGGGCATGTTGTAAAAGATATGGAGATTGCTCATGTATCAAATCATTTGTGTATCTGTATTTTGCTGCTTGCATACTTATCCCTATCAATAAGATTAAAAATAGCTTATTTATTGTTTTCATATTTTACAAACTTGTAGTTGTCTCTCGCCAAAGCCTGTACACCGCCAAGTAAATCTATGACATGATATCCATGCTCTCCTAGGTATTTTGCTACAATTCTGCTTCTGTGTCCAGTTCTGCAAACCAATGCAAATCTCTCATTTTTCTTTATATGAGCATTTAAAGCTTTTAAGAATTTAGGAAGATTATATCTGCCCATTTCATCAAAAAATGTGATAAGAATTGAATTTTTAATGACGCCTGTTTGTTTCCATTCTGCTTTTGTTCTTATATCTATAATCTTTTTGCCGGAATTCACAACATTTTTACTGATAGGAAAATTCATCACCTCAGCATTTGCAAAACCAAACAACAACATAAGTACCAATACAATTTTTTTCACTATTTGACTCCTGAAAATAATTTTCTTAGATTGTATCGATATTTTATAAATATTTAACTAATCAGTCCAGCTTCGCTGAGAAACGGTGAATGTATATAGGTGATTTTTTTAATCTTGTCATATTTTGCATAAGATAGAGACAGTTTGTCTTTAGCTCTGGTGGTTGCTACATAAAAAAGTCTTCTCTCCTCTTCCAAACTTCCGCCTTTACTCATAAGTTTTCGATTTGGAAATCTTCCGTCCATCAAGTCTATGACAAAAACTTCTCGAAATTCCAAACCTTTACTAGCATGGATACTTAAAAGATTTACGCCCTCTCCCTCGCTCATCTCTCCGCTTCCAAGGGTTATGGCATTTAAAAATCTTTCGCTAGAAGAGTAGTTGGATGCTATATCTTCAAGCAAATATCCCTTTCTTATAATCCTCTCTTTTGCCTCTGTTTTTAGAGCTTCATCTATACTTCCATCTTTTTTGGTAGCTCTTGATGTTGCTAAAATATCTGCTATATCTTTAAAAATGCTACTTGAGACAATGTGAGAAATCAGACTTTTTGGGCTTTTTATCCGGATTGTATTTTTTAGATACTTGTAAAAATTATATATAAATTTTGCTCCATCATCATTTAGTTTTGCATGTTTTAGTATAGGATTTGAGAGAAAAATCTCATCAAATCCGAGCTTATAAAACCGCCCCACACTTCCGGGCTCTCCATAATCATCAAAAAGACCCAGTTGATAATTTTTGACTCTTTTCTTAAATGGCTTTATGGTGTCATCTGGATGAAAAAATCCTCTGTAAATATCACCCTTTCCTATCTTGTACAATCCTTCAAAAAGCTCTTTTGAGAGTGCAGCACCAACACCTTTGGCATACTCAAATATATGTATAAAACTCATCATATCTTTAGGATTTACAACAACACTCACAAGATCAATCATCACTTTTACTTCACGAGAATCAAAAAAACTGACTCCTCCTTTTCTCTTGCAAGAGACTCCTAGCTCTCTTAGAGTCGCCTCTATACCGTCTGCACTTGCATTGTTTCTAAAGATAACAGCTATCTCTTCTTGTGGGGTTTTCGACTCTTTTATGAGCCTTGATATGAAGTGGTATTGGTCAAAAAGCTCCTCATAAACCAAAAGTCTAGGAGATTCACACTCACCGACTCTTGTCACTTCAAGCTCTTTATCGTAAAGTCTTGGATTATTTTTTATCACTCTGTTTGCCAGGGAAATTATCTTTGAAGTTGAGCGGTAATTTTTATTTAATTTGAATATTCTTGAATTTTTATATCTATCTTTAAATGAACCGATTATCCCTATATCAGCACCGTTAAAAGCATAGATACTTTGATCATAATCACCCACACAAAAGAGAGATTTTTTTTCAAAAGCATCTATAAGAGAGTTTTGGAGTATATTTGTATCTTGATACTCATCTACCAAAACTTCTGAAAATCTTATATCTCTGTTATTTTTTAGAGCATCTCTCATCAAAATCAAAAGGTCATTGAACCCTACATAACCATACTCTTTTTTTAAATCCAAAAACTCTTCAAATATATCTTCATATATATCAAAATAGACTCCATGTTCACTACCGCTCTCATCCAGCCACCTTGAAAAACTCAAATTTACCGTAGAGTTTTGGTAGAGTGAAAATAGATCGTATAGATACGATGACTGATATGGTTTTATGGGTGAGTCTATATGGTCAAACCTTCTTTTTGCATGTATGCTCTTTAAAAGAATCTTTAAATCTTTTGGTGTTTTTAGCTTTATATCTCGTCCGATTTTCTTCAAAAGCCTGTAACTGACCGCATGAAAAGTACCGGATTCTATCTTCTCAACCACGCTTTTATCAAAATACCTCTGCACTCTTTGAAGCATCTGCGAGGCTGCTTTGTTTGTAAAGGTCAGAAGAAGTATATGCTCTGGTCTAACACCTTCTTTCAATAAAAATGATATACGAGCCACGATAGTTGAAGTCTTGCCGGTTCCTGCACTCGCAACTATGAGATTTGCTCCTGCATCAGCTGTTGCAGCGGTGTATTGTTCTTGGTTTAGTCTTGAAAGTGCCATCTATATCCTTTAAAAGAGTGGAATTATATACAAAAAAGTTTTATTTATCATAAAATAAAGAAAAAAATAACCGATATAAAGATATAATAAAAAAAATACAATTTTAGGAGCATAAAATGAAAAGAAGTGGTTTCACAATGGTAGAGTTGATTTTCGTAATCATAATTATAGGAATTTTGGCAGCAACCGCACTACCAAAATTCAGCGGAATAAGAAACAAGGCCAAGGTAAATAGTGAGTTAGCAACTATGTCTAGCCTTGATGGCACGATAACAGCTGCAGTAGAGTTTAGACTCTCGGACTATGGAGATACAAATGTCCTATGGCACGATGTAAATATATCTGACGGTGGTTTCAGTTCAAGATATACTGCTACTGAAGCTTACAATCAAAATGTAAATATCCCACACAAAGTATTACACCATATCCTAAAAAAAGGTGAACACTTTAGGATAGTTGGTGGGGCTGGCTCAAGCGGTACCGATATCGTCAATTGGAGTACAAATGTAAGTCCTTCAAATGATGTGCTTTTTTTAGTTGGGCCTGCATCTGATCCTGTAACAGGGGTTAGTGTCTCAAGCGATATCCCAGGAGAAGATATAGCGGGAAGCCCTGATAAAAATGATCTGTGGGTATTTAATCCAAATGATTTTGATGTAAATATAACAAGCACAACTGCAACATATGTGCTACACACATCACCAACGATAATCCCTGCTCGTTCAGTTGGATTGTTGGATTTAAACGGCACATCACAGTTAGTTACCGGAAATGGAGCCGGAGCAGCTATCAGAAATCTGGATATGATTCGCTCTGATGCAACTACTGCTCAGCTACTAAACACTGTTTTGGAAGTTCGATTCTAAAAATATGAGTAAACAAGCCTTTACAATGGTAGAACTTATCTTTGTAATTGTTATCATAGGGATACTTGCTTCTATCGCAGTTCCTAAACTCTCATCCATAAAAGATGGCGCAAAAAAATCTGCCGAGATAGCAACTGTCTCGGCAGTTGCTACTGCGCTTGAGAGTGCAAATGGAGAGTGGAGTATAAATGAGGGTGATTTCACCTGGGGAAATCACCAAAGCTCAACTCTTTTAAACTCTGAGGGATATCCGGATGTCCTATCAAAGAACGGAGATGTTTTTGGCGCTGTCATAAAAGGCAAAAACAGTGACTTTCACAGACAAAAAACCATAAACAGTAGTGATTATAATATCTCTATATTTACAGGACCGGCCAGTGATCCTCAAAATGGAGTAAAATACGATACAAATGCCCCTGGTAGCGATATAGCAAACAAACCAGATAAAAATGATTTTTGGATATATGCTTTCTATACAAATCCGGATAAAAACTGTAACTACAACGCTAAAGAGATATCTGTTGGAGATTTCTTACTTATAGACAACAACGGAACAACACCTGCGAACTATGATATAGCCTTGACTTGTAATTAAATACTTGTTATCTTTTTAATAATCCAAAAAACGATACCCAGTATAATTGCACTGAAAATTGCAACACTTATAGTTCCGATTTGCATATCCATCAGGTACCGCCAACCGCTTCTGCGATAGACCACATAGGCAAAAATATACCGAGGGCAAGAAGCAAAACAAAACCGGCAATTGCAGCGATAAGAAGTGGTTCAATCATAGTAGAGACATTGTCCACTAAATAAGCATACTTTTTTCTATATATATCTGATATCTTATCTAACATACCACTCAGAGAACCGCTGTTTTCTCCCGCACTTATCATTTGAATAATCATACTTTCAAACTGCTGTGTATCTTCAAAACCATTTGTCAGACTCCTACCCTCTTCTATAGCATCTATTATCTCTCTTAGTCTTTTTTTTAAATAACTGTTTTCTACGATACCAATAGCAGTCTTCAGTGAGTCAATGATAGGTATACCAGAAGTACTGAGTCTATCAAAAACATACACAAATCTGCCAATCATAGAGAGAAATATAACTTGTCCGACTATATATACTTTTAACATATATCTATCGAACAAGAGTTTAAATTTGGCACTTTTTTTATATGCATAAGAAAGAGCGCTACTAAACAAAAAAGCACCTAAAATCACAAAAACCCCATATTCTCTAACAGCATTTTCTATCCATAAGAGTAAAATTGTAGGAAAAGGAAGATTGGCATTGTACTCATCAAACATATCTTTAAATTGCGGCACAACAAGCGTCAAAACAACAGAAAAGGCTATAATCATCACGACTATTACTATTATCGGATATCTGGTCGCTTTTTTGAGTTTCATTCGATTGTCATAGACTTCTTGGAGTATATCTGCTAATTTTCCGATCGAATCATCCAAAGTACCTGTTTTTTCACCTAAATCAAATAGCGCTATAGATATGGTTCCAACCTCTTCTTCAAATATCATAAATGCATTTGATAGATTTATTCCTGACTCCACCTCTTCGAGAACCGTAGTAAAAATCTCTTTGAGTCTTTTGTGTTCTGTAGTTTTAACAACATCTTTCAAGCAAGTGGTGATAGGTAATCCGGCATTTAGCATCGTTGAAATCTGTCGCAATGAAGCTATATAGGGCTCAAGAGGGATTTTTTTTGCTCTTAGTTTATCTTTTAGATACTTCTTTAGCAGATCTAATTTTACACTAAAAGGTTCTGCTACTTCTTCGATACCAAGAAAAACACCGATAGTTTTTGACTTAAAATCTTTTATAGCTTCAAATTTATTTTGACTTGAGAGTACTGTTTTATTTTTTTTACCGTTTGATATATACTCTATCTCAAAAAATTTTATACCTGTTTGTTTACTTTGCAACTCTCAAAACCTCTTCTAGCGTTGTTATTCCGGCAAGTGCTTTTTTTAAACCATCAATCATCATAGGCTCAAAGCCATCATTTTCTTCGGCTTTTCTTGCTATTTCATATTTATTCATGTTGATGGATATGAGATGAGATATCGTTTCGCTGATTTTTAAAATCTCACTTATCATTGTTCTGCCGCTGTATCCACTAAAACCACATCTAATACATCCCTCGCCCTTAAAAAATTTATACTCAGAGGGAAGATATTTTTTAACAGAATCCAACATATTTTTTGGCACTCTATGCTCTTTTTTACAGTATGGACAAATTTTTCTCACAAGTCTTTGTGCCATTACGCCAACAAGTGAATCAGCGATAAGATATGGCTCCAAATTCATCTGGATCATCCTTGTTATTGCACTTGGTGCATCATTTGTATGCAGTGTTGTAAATACAAGATGCCCTGTCAGAGATGCTTGCACTGCGATATTGAGAGTCTCACTATCTCGCACTTCACCAACCATTATGATATCTGGATCTTGCCTCAAAATAGATCTCAAGGCCTCAGCAAAAGAGTAATCTATCTTTTCATTTATCTGTATCTGTTGGGCGAGCGGAAGTTGATATTCTATAGGATCTTCTATAGTTATCATTTTGTTTTCCATACTTTTGATTTCATTTAGGGCAGCATACAGTGTTGTAGTTTTTCCGCTTCCTGTAGGACCCGTTACAAAAATGATGCCATAAGGTGACTTTAAAATCTCTTCAAATGTTTTTATATTACTCTCTTCCATGCCTAAATCACGAAGTTTCAGCAGTATCTTTTGTTGATCTAAGATTCTCATGGCTATTGATTCACCAAACATTGTCGGAGCAGTTGAGAGTCTAAAATCATATATACCATTTTCTACAGTCATGGTAAACCTGCCATCTTGAGATTTTCTTTTTTCACTGATATCCAGATTTCCCAGTATCTTGATTCTAGATGCCAAAGCATTATATATATCCATATCAAACACAAAATTTTCTCTCAAAATTCCATCTATTCTGCTTCTAACAGATACATTAAAAGCTGAGGGCTCTATATATATATCACTCGCATTGTTTTTGATAGCACTTTTTACTATCTGTTCTATAAGCTGCATGATTGAACTCTGTTCACTATCGGCTTTATAGGTATTTGTAGCTATCTCTCTTTTTATATTGTCAACTATCAGTTTTGTTGTAGAAATTATCTCAAATCTTTCAAAGATGTGATTTACATCACTTTTTAGTGATACATACAACTTTATAGGCTTGGTTGCTATATTTCTCTCTAAAAGCTCTATGGATTCATAATCTAGTGGATCAACAACTGCTACATGAACAAACTCTTCATCTTCCAAAAAAGGCACAGCCAAAGAACTTTTGAGTAAATTTAAGGGGTATTTTGTCATTAAGTTAAAATCAACCTCGACACCGTATAGGTCGATAAACTCTATATCTAACTGCTCAGCTAAAATCTCCGCAAAAGCTCTCTCGCTGATATAACCTTCATCTACAAAATACTGACCCAATTTCTTTGCAAAATTACTCTTTTTTTGTTCTTTTAGAGCCAGCATCAATTGGTCCTGGTCTATAAATCCCTTTTCGATGAGGATATCACCAATTCGTATCTTTTTTTGAATCATTTTACTGTCCCCTTTTTACGGAAGTGAATTCCGCAAAAATTCCTCGCGACTAAAGCTTTGGCTTTGCCAAGAAATTTCATTTTACTGTCCTTCTACTCATTTTATAGATACCAATGTGTTTTTAATAAAATTCCATCTTTGTATTCATCTATAAAAACTTTGGGTGGATTATCATTTGAACGCCAAAGAATATACTTTTTATTTCCAATACTTATCTCTATTTTGTTTTTGTTTCTATCTATAACTCTATAATTTTTTTTAATAATATTTTCAAATACAACTGAAAGTATATTTGATGTTCTTGGCAGTCTTATGCTCTTCAAATCAATTCCATCATTCATAAATTGATAAATCAGTTTTTTTTGTAACAAGATAGTGGCAAAATAGGATGCATTTTCTCTATATTTTGGAGTTGATACGAGTCTTTTTACTATAATTCCCAGTGGATTTATGGCGTCTATTTTCAAACAGGCATTTCCTACCAGAGACAATATAGCTTCATCTTTACTATCAGAAATCGCTCCGTCTATACATACTTTTTTAAAATTTTTATTTTGATAGTCACTTATCAACTCTTTTTTACTATACGCATATACCAAAGAGTAAAAAACTAGAAAAAAAGTGGTAATTGTTTTCATTTTTTACCTTTTATTTCATATAAAAACTTTTGCGCATCAGGCGAGCTAAAATATGACAAAAATGTCTCCACTGCTTTTGCGGCTTCACTTTTTTTACCCTGCTTTATCTTTGCCTTTGCATAAATCAACCACGGCTTAAAAGAGGATGGTTTATAGTGATTTGCTTTTTTCGACCAATTGATTGCTTTTTCATATTTGGATTTCTTAAGATAATACTCAGAAAGATTTAAAGTGCTTTGAAAACTTTCACTAGTCTTGTTTTCCTTCAACAAAGATGCTTCATCTCTTAAAGACCGCACTTGTATAATTATTTTTTTTCTCTCTTTTTGTACCTTTTTTTCCGGTTCTATTTTTTTAACAATCTTGGGTTTTAGATTTTGCACCTGCTGCATTTGCGAAGTTTTTATTTTGGGAATTATGATTGTAGGCTTTAGAATTACTGTATTATAATCATCTTTTTTCTCTTTTTGAGGAATTTTAATTTTTGGTATATTTTTTGGCTTAAATGATTTTTCTTGTTTGAGAGTTGTGCTTGACACATTTTTTTTGATTATTTTAACTTTTTTTTGCCTAATAACACTTTTTTTTGGCTCTATACTGTTTATCTTAATATATACAAAGCATAAAAAGATCACAGTTAAAAAAAGTAAAAAAACAGACAAAACTATCTTCATAAATTTTTTAATACCCATCTTTTTACATCTTTTTTGTAAATCTTCAAATGCCCTGTCAGTCATGAATAACCCCAATATCCAGAGCACTCATCTTTAGCAGACATCCATTTATATTGCAGTATTTTCTCAGTCCGTTTTTCTTTGCATACTCCAGTAGAGTCAATAGCGAATAGATGAACTTTTTTACAGTCCTAAAATTGCCCAGGCAGTATTTGGTAACTATCTTGGCATTTTTGACAGATAACATTTGGGATATTTCAAAATGATTTTCCAAAAGGAGTGTGCTTTGTATATATCTGTAAACTTCACTGTGATGAAGCCTGCCATACTCAACAACAACCTTTGTTCTTGATTTAAAGTGCTTCTTCTCAAGTATTGCACTCCCCTCTTCTTTGTGCATCGAGAGAACAAATTGAAAAATTTTTGTGTCTCCAAGTATCCTTATGAGCTCAAACTGCTCCTCATTTAGGAGCTGTGCTTCATCTATAAAAATAGTATGTTTATCGTCCCTGTAGAGTTCTAGCAGTTTTTCTTTTAATTCATTAAAATTTATATTTTTATCAAACTCTAAGTTTTTAGCTTCATATAAAATTTTCAGCAAATCCCTCTTGTCAAAAAAAGGATGATCTATAAATATACTGAGTGATTTTTTTTCCAATTCCAAGCTTATCAGTTTTAAAATATAGCTTTTTCCGACTCCGGGATCACCTATGAGAAATATCAAAGGAGCATTTCTCTCTTCGATAGCATTTTCAATCTTATATCTTGCTACCTCTGCACTTGTACTGTCAAAATAGTATTTTGCATCTATGATATCTCTAAATAACTCTTTGGCTTTTTCATAATCTCTCATAATCAATTCTTAACAGAGATATCAAAATCACTTAAATTCGGTTTTTTGTTTACATCTACGATATGCGGGATGAGTACGATTATAAGTTCGCTGTTTGTAACAACTTTTGCATCGCTTTTGAAAGCTTGTCCTATAAGCGGGATAGAAGAAAGCAGAGGAACAGATGTCACAGTAGTGTGTGTGTTTTTATTTATCAATCCTCCTATGAGCACTTTATTGCCGTCTTTTACTTTCACCACAGAAGAGAGTTGTTTTATCTTGATATCCGGTGCCAAAAATGGCACTCCGTTACTGTCTATATGCTCTTTTGAAATTTCACTGACAATCGGATTGATTTTTAGCATTATAAAATTATCACTCGTTACCTGAGGAGTAATATCCAGTGTCACTCCCACAAAAGTTGAGTCGGTTGTATAGCTTGGGGTTGTCGTTGTTGTGCCGTTAGAGACAGAGGTTGTACTCCCGTCATTATATCTGTAGTTTACTTCCGTTCCGACATTTATAACCGCTGGCTGATTGTTAAGAGTCATAACTTTTGGGTTCGACACAATTTTAACATCACCTTGAGATTTCAAAAACTTGATCAATCCATTCATTGAAAAATTATATCCGATCAAATAGTTTGGTTTTCTAAAGCCACTTGTCAGTACTCCGGCTGTTCTCTGTCTTAAAGCATCACTTGTGCCATTTATGCCCAACTCAAACTTACTCCAATCAACACCATTTGTTTTACTGCCATCATAGGTCACTTCTATCAGCTTTGCCTCTATAAGTATCTCTTTATGGAGTCTTTTCATCATCTCTTTTATATATTGTTCAACACCATCAAGTTGTTTTTTATCTCCTGTTACAGTCACCATCCCGGCATCTTGGTTTATAAGTGCTTTTGCCTTGTTTTCTCCATTTTCACTATTTCTGTTTAATATACTGTTTATCTGAGACTCTATCTTTTTCCAAAACTGAAAATCTGATGTAAAATCCATAGTCGTAGAATCTTCACCACCACTACCTCCTGTGGCTGAACCTGTTTTTATCGTTTTATTTGTTGTGCTTGTTCTTTTCGTAAAACTTACATAATCTATAAGATATGTCTTTGTTTTCAGATATGAAATTTTTAAAATCTTTTTATTGTTATCTAGCGTATAAAAAAGATTTCTATCACTCAAAAGAAGATTTAAAAGCTCTTGTAATGAAAAATCTTTTACATTGATATAGTTGAGTTTTTTCTCAAGTATCGGCTTAACATCTTTATCTTGAAACATCATGGTCATCTTACACTCATCTGTTATATTTTCCAATATATCAAGCGCGGTGATACCACTTCCTCCCGAGTCCTTTACGCTAAAAGAGAAAAATTTATTTTCACAGTTTGAAAAAGCTGTTGTTACTAAAAATACCAATATAAACAATACAAATCTAACTTTCATCTCTATTTTTCCCTCACTTTTAAAATCTCTGCATTTTTTTCAAATCTTAAAACTATCGTTTTTCTTTTTTTGTATAAAATAACTGCGTTTCCTAAAACTTTTTTTACTCTGTATCCTGTTACTACATCACCTTTGGCTATCCATCGACCATCAACAAATGCCTTTGTTCCCATTATACTTACAAGTTTTAATTCTCTGTTTTTTACTGTTTTTTTCTTTTTTTTCAGAACTAAATCTTTCTTATATGTTTTTTTGATTTCAAGTTTTGTAAAAAATGGATCATACTTCAAAACCTCTACTTTTTTCTCGCTCTTGTCATTGATGAGTTTTTGCAATCTTTGTGCCAAATTGTCACCAAAAACAAAAGAAAGCAAAAACAAAACAGATACTACAAATTTCATAGCCCAATCCCATACATATCAATATAAAGTTTAAAATCCAACTCTTTGTCCTGTAGATTTATCTCTGTTTTTTCAAATTTTAAAAGAGCATTTAGATTATCTACATAAGATATAAAAGCGACTATATCTATATAATTTCCACTGCCGCTTATCTCAAGTCTTTTTCTCTTTTTTAATATAACAGTATTGTTTTTTTCAGGCTTTACTTCCATACTTTTGATATACTTTATTTTCAAATTTCTCTTTATAGAGTACTTCAAAATATCATCCATACTTTTTGCCCACTCTTTATCATCATAAAAAGCATATTTTAATTTATATAATCCAGATATAAGATAGTCTATATTCTCTTTTTTGTTCTCTTGTTTGCTTTTTAAAGCCAATAACTCTTTTGTCTTCATATCTCTTATCTTCTTGAGTCTTGACAATGAGTTGTTTGACAATTTTACTTGCAAGCTGTCAATTCTGCTTTGAAGTACAATCTGTTCGTCTCGCATAGGCATAATAATTTGCACAAAAAGATAGAAAATCAAACCAAAAATCATAAAATATATGAGGTATTTTTGTCTCTTGTCTGCGCTGATTAGATATGTTTCTATTCTACTCATGTTCTATCTCAACTTTGCTGATATATTTGTCATTATCCAACTTTATCTCTTGTGTTCTGACATTTACAAAGCCTTCACTTATGAGGGACTTCAAGAACTTGGCTATCTTATCCCTGTTTCCATAATTTGATATAACCTCAATTGTCATTTTAGTACGACCGGTTTGGATTATGCTTTTTGCCTTAAGTCGGTATTTTTGCAGGAGCTGGTTTACACTTGCCAAAAAGTCTATATATCTGCTCTGTTTTCCTTTCATCTTTTCAAGCTTGTCTATGCTTTGTTTAATGCTTTCAAATACAATATCTTGCTTTTGCATCTCTTTTTTGATACCTTTAATATCTCGTATTTTTTTTCCAGTCTCTCTTTTGTATATATTTGCTCTGTTTTTTATACTTTGATATTTTATTTGCAATAAATTTTCTTGGTTTTGTAAGTTTTGAATATCAAAATAAAAATATGAATATACACTAAAAAGAACAGCAAGGAAAATAAAAATCCAAAGAGTCAGTTTACCAAACTGTGTTGATAAAAAAGATGGTGGTTTGCCAAAGATAGTTATATTTTGCTTATTGGAATTTTGCAGATACTTGTCAAAGCCATATGAACACACAACTTTGTCTAAAAAGTCAACCTCCTGTTTATCCCTAAAAAGGTTAAAATCCAAAACATCAACATTAACAAAACCAAACTCTGCAACAAACTCTTTTAGCCCTTTTATTCGCCCCTGTTTTGTGCTAAAAAAGATCCTCTCAATCTTGTCAAAACCAAAAACACTTCTATTGTGCATAGCAACATTGTTAATCTTTGTCAAAATATCAGAAAACAGAGACTCAAGCGCCACAAAAAGTTCACTCTCGCTCTTTTCGTATAATTCTGCTTTTAGTCCTTTGCTTAAAAGTATCTCATTTAATTTTTCAAGATTTATGACAATATCTTGAGCATTAAGTTTTTCTACCATTTCGCTTAGATTTATCATAGATTTGGTTGATATGTATGAGCCATTTTTGTAAAAACTCAAAAAAGCTTCATCGTTGCCTATATAGACAAAAATATCATTTTTAGGAGTTAGAATTTTATTTACATAAAATGTTTTAAAAGCAAAAAAAGGAAATACTAGAAAGTCTATATATTTTACCTTTTTGATAGACTCTTTGTGTGCCTCTTTTAGTATTTCTATATCTACCGCAAAGGCTTCAATCAAGCACATCTCATTAAAGTCAAGCTCTTTTACAAGATATGAAATTTTGTAGCTTTTATTTACATCAAGACCAGCTTCTTCATACATCTTAATCTCAACCAAAGAAGTCAAATCATCATTTGCCTGAACTGATGGAATTTTAAAACTATACAAAGTAGCATTTTCGTACAAAACTCTTGAGACTGTATATAGATTTTCTTTTTTATTAATATTTTGAAAGTGTTTACCATCATAAACAAGCAAAGACAAATCTGTCGGATTTATATACTGAATCTTTTGAGTTTTTGCCATACCTTAACTTTGCCCTTTAATTTTATTTTTTTATTATAGCATAACCGGATATTGGAACAACTGAAATACTCTTATACTCATTTTGTTTGTATGTCAAGTTCATATCTAAATTTTTAAGCAAAAGATGTTCCGACTGATAAGGCCTGCCAAAATTATCGAAGCATATCGTACTATTTCCATCCACGCTTAAGATTGAACTAAATCTATGCGGTTTTTGTGTATTTTTATCTTTTAATTCTAGTTTAGTTGTATTTAAATCTATACATGTGGAGTTATTTTCTACACTCCATGGTTTTAAAAATCCTACTGCATCATACAAGAGAGCATTTTTTTGTGTTTGCTTAATCTTCATTGTGAGAAAATTTGTATCGTTTAAGAGTCGATTGTCAGGTAAAAAATTTCCACCGATATATGCTAAAATACCGATAAGAAGGATAACAAATATCAACTCTACCATAGAAAAACCATTTCTTATTAATTTTGAATTTTGAATTTTGAATTTTGAATTTAATTCATCATTAAAAATTAAACATTTAACATTATTATTTTTCATGGTCTCTGCAAAGTCCTTCTTTTGAGGATTATTTGTTTGCCGTGATTTTTTGGATGGGTTGTATTGGTCTCTACTGTAACTTCTAACATAACCATACCTTGTGACTCTTTTGTGTCAATTGGCTCACAAAGACTTCCACATCTTATACAATCCGCACTTCCTGCCAAAAGATAGTATTTGGTTATATTTACATCCGCTATAAATCTTTGGTTCGGCGAGGTTATACTTACTTCATTTAGACAGGGGTTTGTAGAGTTTCTGTCATATCCACTAATGGCCAGCAAACCCAATTCAACTGCACTGTTCATGAAGAGCTCAGCCGACTCTTTTAGATATATATCTCTTGTCTGTTTGACATTTACCGTTGCGTATTTCATAGCAATTACCAAAATACCGCTTATTAAAACTATAACCAAGAGTGCTTGCATAAGACCAAAACCAGAGCGATTCAAAATACAACCTTTTGTTTGGATATAGTGATATTATTATCACTACCCCTTATGTGTTTCTGTAGAGTTAAATTAAATTTTATACTATCATTGATGAGATTTGCTTCAAAACCTTTTGCATTATATGTCAGTACAGTTACATTGCCATCTTGGGCACTTCCATTTGGATCTGCACAAAATGTCTTCCCTTGCCATGGCCTGTAGTTGTAAAAAAGAAACAGTGTGTTTGCATCACTTTTGTTCAAATCTTTTATACAACTGGCATTCATATCTATGTCATATCCCCTGGCTATCGCGTAAGCACTATCAATAAGATAGTATTTTTCATATATCTCATCAGGGGTTGAAACAAAAGCTATAGTATTGCTGCCGATACTTGCTATGTCATTTATTTTATTGTGTGCATTACCGTGCCATCCGAAAGAGTTGTTAAAATCACTGGATATTACCAAAGATCCATCATCAAAAGTTCCGGCAAATATCAGAGCCAAATCACCAGAAGTCCTGTTAAATTTATTTATCATTACACTGTTTAAGGCTGAGGCATCGATATTTGGCGAATATATGGTATTTGTGATTTTATCAGACCTGTTCAAATCTACAAATCCACTATAATACCCGGCTTTTTGTGCTTCACTTGCAACTCCGATCCATTCTATTATATTGAATGGGGAACCAAGAGCATAGATGCTTTGAAATGTTCCGTCACTTTTGTAGCCTATCACTGAGCTAGGAACTCTGTCATACAACAGTGCAGATATCTGATCAACAACAACTTGTGAATCACTTGAGAGATCACTCAAGGCTTTTGATTTTGCAACCTTCACATAGAGATGCTTCAATGACACAAAAGTACCAGCCGACAAGATACCTAATATTACAATGGTTACCACAATTTCAATAAGAGTAAAAGCTCTGGTTTTCATTTCCATACTCGCTTGTTTAGGGTAATTTGTCCTATATTTGATGATACATAGTTAAATCCGGATATATGCTTAATCTTCCCTCTCTTGCCCTGATAACTTATATTTACATCTACCATTTTAAGATTAGTAGTACCTGAAACAGGTGTGCTATTAAGCGCAAATACGGCTTTTTGCCCATTATATGTTATATTGTCATCTATATAATCTACCTCTACATGTAGAGCATAATATGAAGCATTTATATCTAGATTGTTAAAATCATCTATATCGTTAAAAAGGTTGTAGTCACTCTGTGCATCATTTGAAATCGAGCTTGCACTTAGATTCTCTTCACAATTTCTTGAGCCCACGAAGCCGCCCATTCGCATCTTGCTGATATCATCACACCTGAAATTTCCGCTAGATACATGCAGTATGTCTGTGCTTTGGGTATTGTTTTCATCCCACGGCAGTTTTGAAATCATCTGTAAAAGAGAAATTCCATTAAAAAGTGCATCTTGGCGGATAGCAAATTTATCACTTTTATTTAGAGACAAAACCACTTTTGGGATAACAGTAAAAACGATAGCGATAATCACGATAGTAAATATCAGCTCTATCAAACTCAACCCTCGTCTCATCTAAATACCTTTGTCCCTCTTTTACTTACTTTTGAAGCATTATAATCATTTCCTATATTTGTTCCGTTAAAGTCTCCGCTTTTTATATTTGAGGAGTTTACTTTTTGCAGATAGTTATACTTAAAACATGGATGGCTTCCGCAATCACTACTGCCATTGTCATCATAAGCATTATACCTACTATACCATAAATATTTTGGAATTTTCAGGTGAATATACGCACTATCGGGTTTATTCCAGCTGTTTATAATAGTAAAATCAACTATTCCATCCAGGATATTTTGAGTAGAGTTTATATCATTAAGTCCTGTTTTGTTGCTATTCATACTAAAATCTTTCTTTGGTAAGAAATTTATAATTTTAGTAATATTATCATCTTTCATGCCAAACCAACTCAAACTGTTTTGGTGAAAACCAGGCAAAGATGAAGTGGAATATATCTCAATATCCAGATTGTGATGCACGCTTTGTTTGTTAGTATCTATATCTTTTGTTTTTATTCTGGCAAAATAGTATCTACTTGTATTGTTATCAAGCGTAAATCCTGGATTTTTAACATTTGAATCATGAAGGTATGTTGTGTTTATGTCTATAAATTGCAACGAGAGAGGATTTTTTGGCCTATCGTGTTGTCTGTAAATATTTAAAGCATATATAATTTTCGAGCTGTTTCCATCACTAAAATTTTGATCATTTATAGTATCTATAAGATTTGGATTATTTAAACTCCTATCAACTCCATAAGTTTCCATACCATTTACACTTTGAAAATAACTCACATTTCCATCACTGCTTGAGGAGTTTACATCTATAGTGAAGTTTACATCGTTGGCATAGCATAGTCTGTCAAATTTATGAGTTACACCTCCCTCAAAATTCTGTGCTTGAATCTTAAAAGATGCTGTTATATTCATATCCTTCACATCAGACATATATCTCCAGTTTTGATCCGGATCTCTTTCAAATTTATAATCAACTATAGCAAACTGATACGGTTCAACTGTGATGGACTTACTAAACTTTTGTATCAACCGTACACTATCATTTGTATCATCTTTATCTACAAAAGCAAACTCACTTCCATTTATCTCATTAACCGTAAAATTCACATCGCCAACATCGCTGTAATTTGCATCAAATGATATACCACCGTCACTAAATCTCAAGGGGTTTGGCAAGCCACCTAGAGTACCACTGATACATGTAGCATTTGAATCAATCTTATCAAAGCTAAAAGATGTCCCGTTTGTCTCATTATAGTCCAGACTATTTCCACCACCTTGCATTGAAGCATTTAAATCCATATGAAAAGGAACTCCGGCATAAAAGGATGTTGTGTTTATATCAATAGAGAATTTTCTTGGGCGAATCGCAAAATTATCACTAGAAGTTGAGTTATTTTCAGTTGTTGAATTTAGTTCCGTGCCTGTTATAGAAAAATTTATA
>JASFYR010000031.1:0-28797 GCA_045047115.1 Sulfurospirillum sp. | reverse complement strand
CTATCTACAACTACACTGTTTATGATTCAGATGTAGAAAAAGGATTTGCTCGTTCATTTAATGAAAATGAAAATGTTAAACTTTTCACAAAACTTCCTTCATGGTTCAAGATAAATACCCCTCTTGGTGGATACAACCCTGACTGGGCTGTTTTAATTGAGAAAGATAATGAAGAGAAACTTTACTTTGTAGTTGAAAGTAAGGGAAGCTTATTTACTGATGACTTAAGAGATACAGAAGAAGCAAAAATAAAATGTGCAACCCAACACTTTAAGGAAATATCACAAGAGACTCAGTTCATACAGTCTAACAACTTTGAGCATATGAGGGAGTTTATTTAAAAAGCATATCTATATTTACCATTAAATTTCTTTAATGGGTAGATATAGGGTAGAAAATAAACTAAAAATAAGCACTATTTAAATTCTTATAATGTATGATTAAAGATAAACTTTAAGAGAGGGTATATTTTTGTTTGAAAATAACGGAATACCACTGTATGTACAGCTAAAAAACAAACTACTAAAAGATATAAAGACCAATTACAAACCAAATGACCTATTGCCTCCCGAGAGTAAACTAATCCAAATGTACGGTGTAAGCAGAATTACAGTAAGAAAAGCTATGGATGAGTTAGACAGAGAGGGTGTAATCATCAAAAAACAAGGAAAAGGTACTTTTGTAAAAGAGAAAAAAATCCTATATGACGCAAGCTCTATCGGCTCATTTGCTCAAAGATTTTCCAAGCAGAATCACTCCCTTCAGACAAAATCCATAGAGTATGAACTCATAAATACAGACCACTATGTCAAAAGCCTTTTAAGATGTGATACACTTCTTTGCATAAGAAGATTCAGAGTTTTAGACGGCGTTCCTTTTGCTCTTATGATAAATTATTTGGATGTTCAAAATGTTCCAAATATACAAGAAAATTTTAAAATCCAATCCCTGTATACTTTTTTAAAGAAGGAGTATGGCATAGAGTTCTTTAAGGCTGTAGAGACCGTAGAGGCAAGAGCAGCCACAAAACAAGAAGCAAAAAGGCTAGAGATAAAAGAAAATTCACCTCTTTTGTCTTTGCATAGACTCTCTTATGATGAAAAGATGCAGCCTATCGAGTTTTCTGACATCGTCATAAAAGCAGATATGTATAAGCATAAAATTATGCTCTCAAGAGAGAAGCTTTCATAATAAAACCAAAGTCGCAAGACCTAAAAAGCTAAAAAATCCCACAATATCCGTCACAGTTGTAAGTAAAACCGTACTTCCTACAGCGGGGTCAATACCTAGTTTTTTAAGTAAAAGAGGTATTGTTGCACCTGTTAAACCGGCGCTAAGAAGGTTTATAAGCATAGATGATGAAATCACCAGACCAAGCTTTATATCTTGAAACCATAAAAATGCTACCAAACCCATCAGAGCACCAAATATCAATCCATTTGCAAAAGAGAGTATGATCTCTTTTTTGATGGCATCTTTTGCATTTTTAAAGTCAACCTCACCAAGTGCGAGTTGGCGAACCATGATAGTCAGAGTTTGCGTTCCGGCATTGCCTCCCATGGATGCGACTATAGGCATAAGAACTGCCAAAGCAATATAGGATTGGATGGTATGATCAAACAAACCAATCACGAGTGAAGCCAAAAGAGCAGTGATTAGATTTATAAAAAGCCAAGATGCACGGGATTTTCCTGCCTCTGCTATACTCTCATCGTGCTCCGCCTCCTCGTCAACCCCAGCCAAACCATATATCTGCTCAGTCGCACTCTCTTGGATGATGTCGTGAATATCATCAGCAGTGATCCTACCCAAAAGTTTATTGTTATAATCAACCACAGGCAGTGTAGCAAGATCATAATCCTCAAAAATGTGAACTACATCTTCTATATTTTCATCATCTTTGACATATTTTGGTTGAAATTTATCTTCTGTATTTTCTATCTCTTCTTTAAATGTTTTGCTAAAATCAAAAAGTATCAAATCTTCCAAACTGATAGAAAACATAAGTCGCCCAAGAGAATCAACGATAAAGAGATGGTGTATGTTTTCCAATTCACCTTTTGATTTATCTTCTCGCAATCTTGCAAGTGCACCTTTGATCTTTTCATCATAAAAAGCCTTAAAAACCTCGGTCTGCATATATGCGCCGGCCTGAGTCTCATCATAACGCCTGAGTCTCTTTATATCCTCTTGATCCTCAGTATCAAGAGTCTCTAAAATCTCTTCAGCCTTAGCGCTGTCAACCTCTTCTATATCTTGCATAAGATCAGTTGCATCATCACTTTCAAGCTCTTCTATAGCCTCTTTTAGCTGTTCTCCTGAAACATTTTGAACTATATCCTTGATATAATAATCCGGAAGCTCAAGCACAACTTCCCCAAAGATATCATTTGGCAGTTGTTTTAAAAATTCAAGAAATTTTCCTTCATCTTCTTGCCTGATTATCTTTAGTTTTTTGGCAATTTCAGTTGCTGATGTCTCGATATCTAGTTTCTGCGAGATAAAATCTTCTATAAAATCGATACTCTCTTGTACATCTTTGCTAAAGGACATCATTATTCCATAAAACTGTTTTTTGATTTTAGGCTCAACACATACTTAAAATCTTGCTCAATTTTAGGCTCTAAATTATTTTTCAATGCTACTTGTATCTCTTTTTTATATCTGCTTGTCAACTTTAAAAACTCTTTTCTCTTTTTACCCCTTAAGATACTTTTCGTTACATGTACTGAATTTGCAGGATTTATAGCTTTTGACCCTCGGTATAGTCCAAAATGAAGATGCGGTCCCGTACTCAGCCCAGTGCTTCCGACATAGGCTATAACTTGTCCTTTTTTTACATATTTTCCCCGTCTTATGCCTCTTCTAAAATTTCTAAGATGGCCATACAGCGTCTTATATGCTCCCTCATGTCTAATTATGATTACATTTCCATAGCCGCCTTTTCTGCCGGCAAAGATAATCTTTCCAGCTCTTGCAGCCTTCACAGGAGTGCCTCTGGGTGCTGCATAGTCGATGCCTAGATGAGCTCTGTATCTATGCAGAATTGGATGCCATCTTTTATATGTAAAACGATCTGATATCCTTGTATATCTCACAGGAAGCGACAAGAAAAATCCCTCGACCTCTTTCCCGTTTGCATTGTAGTATCTGCCTTTATTAAATAAAAATACGAAATGTTTTTTACCATGAACTTCGACCATGGATGCTTCAATCTGAGGCGAGCCAAACTGTTTTCCAAGCCTTGTTTTTTGCTTGTAAAATATAACCAGCCTATCCCCTTTTCTTATCCTTTTAAAATTTACGCTCTTTTTATATGATTGGATAAACTGATAAGCCAAAAGATAGTTTTTTGTTGCATCTATGATATCCTGATATGGTGACTTAAGGATAGGAATACTAAGCTTTTCCTGCTTCTCTTCATAAATGATAGGTGTTGTAGTAAGCGTATAGTTTCCGTCCACTCTTTTGATATGCAGTTGCAACTCTTCACCAATCGGAATCAAAACCTGCTCTATAGTTTTATTGTCATCTCTTAATATTTGATATTTAACGCCTGTGATAATTTCAGTAGCAAGCTCTTTATCTCCTACATCTAAATTGTAGTATATACTCTGTGGCAGTTTGCTTCTCTTTAGAAAGTCCAAAAAGGTCTCACCACTTTTCCATCTCTCAACCTCTAAGTAAGCACCACTGACATAAGTGAGTAGCACCAAAATAAAAATAAATATTCTTCTCAATTAAATTCCTATTATTAAGTATGTTCTGAATTATAGCAAACAGTAAGTAAGGTCTGCTTTAAAACAGTTATAGTATAATCTCGTTATTACTCTACTGGGTAACTAATTAAAGCAAAAGGAGTTCCATTGAGAAAAGCGATATTTATCTTTTCTATTTTGATTTGTGCATTAAATGCCAACGGGCTGTATAAGGATTTTAAAACCAATATCTTAGCTATAAATGGGGATCGGGCAACTATTAAAAACTCAAAAGACATAGTAGTTGGCTCAAGCGGTATCGTTATCCACAAATTTGGAGACAATACATCCAGTATCATAGCAAGAGTAGATGTCATAAACAGATCCGGAGATAAGGCAACCCTAAAATTTCACACATACAGAGCACTCAAACAAATTGCTCTTCCAATTCCGGGTATCACTCCCAAAGTTGGTGATACGGTTATCTTGAATTATCTCTACGACAGAGCCTTAATAGTCGCTCCAAACTATAAAACTTACAAAGAAATAACAAAACGCTTCAAAAATATAACATGGGTGCATCCGGATATCATGGGAGCATATCTTGCAAAACAGTATCGACCAAATCCGGATAGAAAGATATTTCAAACTATGTGCAGACAAAATGTAGCTTCTTTGATCTTTTTTGCACTAAATAATGAAGCTGTTTTTGTTGACTGTAACAATTTCAAAGTAGTCAAAAAACTAAAAAGCGGAAAAGTAAGAACAGCACAGTTGCCGTTTTACACAAGAGTTAAGGGTATAGATACTTCGTGGTTAAGCTTTAGCTCAAAAAAGATGGACTCATACTCAAACTACTATAAAAGGCTGATAAACAGATGAAAACTCTTCATATTGAGTTTTTTAAAAGTGTAGTGGGAGATAAAAATGTTTATGATGACAAAGCACATCTCATAGCCTACTCTTATGATGCCACTCGTTCTCACTTTGAACCAGATGCCGTCGTATTTCCTAAAAACGAAAATGATGTAAGCAAGATTTTAGAGTATTGTAATAAGCATAAAATCATCATAACACCAAGAGGGGCAGGCAGTGGTTTCACAGGTGGTGCACTTCCTGCAAAGGGCGGGATTGTCCTGGCACTTGAAAAGCATATGAACAAAATCCTGGAGATCGATATGGAAAACCTCGTAGCAGTCGTTCAGCCAGGAGTCATAAATATGGATCTCCAAAGGGCAGTTGAGGCAAAAGGACTCTTCTATCCTCCCGATCCTGCCAGCCAAGACTACTCTACCCTTGGTGGAAATGTCAGCGAAAATGCCGGCGGCATGAGAGCAGCAAAATACGGCATAACCAAAGATTTTGTAATGGCATTAAGAGCGGTTTTGCCTAGTGGAGAAGTCATACGAGCTGGAAAAAGAACTATAAAAGATGTCGCAGGCTACAATATAGCCGGAATCTTAATAGCAAGCGAAGGCACACTTGGAGTCATTACGGAAATCACACTCAAACTTTTGGCAAAACCAAAGCTCTCAAGAAGTGCTATGGGAGTATTTCCAAGTGTGCAAAAGGCGATGGAAGCGGTTTTCAAAACTATGGCATCAGGAGTAACACCCGTAGCTATGGAGTTTTTGGATAATCTCAGCATAAGAGCCGTTGAAAAAAAGTTCAACAAAGGCTTGCCAAATGAAGCAGGAGCGATTCTCATCACAACGGTTGATGGCAACTTGGAAATTGAACTTGAAAATCAGATGCAAATTATACAAAAAAGTTTTGAAGAAAACGGTTGTAATAATTTCAAAATTGCAAAAGATGCAAAAGAGGGAAATGACTTGTGGTTTGCCAGAAGAAATGCAAGTCAAAGTATCACGATGTATGGAAGTAAAAAACTAAACGAGGACATAACAGTCCCACGAAGCAAACTTCCTGATATGCTAAATGAGATAGATAAAATCTCAAAAGAGTTTGATGTAAAAATCCCATGTTTTGGACATACAGGCGATGGAAATGTACATGTAAATGTTATGGTTGACAAAAGTAACAAAGAGCAGATGGAAGCTGGGCACAGAGCCATAGTAGAGGTTTTTAAATCTACCATAAAGCTAGGTGGAACTCTTAGTGGCGAACACGGCATAGGACTGAGTAAAGCACCTTTTATGAATCTAGCCTTTAGTGAGGCGGAGATGAATCTATTTCACTCTATAAAAAAAGCATTTGATCCGAACAATATTCTAAATCCAGGAAAAATGGGATTATAGTGGACTTCAAAAAGCTCTTGCTAGTCGCTAGGAGAATGAAAGATAAAGATATAGCCCATTATGCTTCATCCCTTAGTTTTCACACTATTTTATCTCTTATACCCATACTTCTCATAAGTTTTAGTATCTTCACCAAAATGCCAAGCTTTAAAGAGTATTACACAAAGATTCAGGACTTTATATTTAGCTCCATGATTCCAACCCAACAAGATGTGATCAGTGGATATCTGACAAAATTTATGACAAATACCGGCAATATGGGGATAGTGGGATTGATATTTGTACTATATGTCTCTATCATGTTCTTTTTTGACTATGAAAAGATAGTAAGCTCTATATTTAAAGTACCCGCCAGGAGTATTTGGGAGTCACTCTCTACTTACTGGACGATGCTTACTCTTATGCCTTTAGGTCTCGCATTCTCTTTTTACTTTTCCCAAATCACACAAAAATTTCTCGAAAGAAGCCTACACTCAGACTCTTTCAATATCTATCTCCTTCTTCCTTATTTTATTATTTGGATGTTGTTTTTTATACTTTATATTATCTCCGCAAATACTAAAATCAATAAAATACTAGCTCTCATAGCCTCTTTTATAGCTTCTTTGACATGGTATATCTCAAAAACGCTCTTTGTTTTTTATGTCTCTTATAGCAAGACTTACGAGAGTATTTACGGCTCTTTTAGCATAGCCATGTTTTTCTTTTTATGGATATACTTTTCATGGCTTATATATCTTTATGGTATAAAGTTATATTTTGTCTTAAATGAAGTATATGGAAAAAGAGAACAAAAAAAGCAAGAGAGCCAGCCACCTGTTGAAGATACTGGCAAAACTCAAAGTTAAAAAAGAGACTAAAAACCAAAGCGGTGTATGAATTTCATAAAAAGTAGTCTTTAAATTTAACAGCTTTTCTATCCAAACATCTAGCAGTCCTCCGTGTTTTACAAGATGCAGAAAAAGCTCAATCGGATAAAAAAGCACAAAAGCCATACTCAAAAACGGCGAATAAAGCTGAAGTGGTGTAAAAACCGGAAAAACAAAATGTACCACAGGCATCATCAAAGCAAAAACCCAAAAATTTATAAATACAAATATCCAAACTCTCTTAAAATTTGAAAAATGCTTCAAAAATAGAAATATATAAAAGACTCCACTAACGGAGAACCAAAAAGAGATAGAAAAGAGCAGCTTTGGAAACAGAACCAGTATAAAACTCACGCTTAAAAGAAGCGTAGCAAAAGAGATGATTTTTATATGCCGGCTAAATAGAAAAAATCCAAAAAGAGAGAGGACAAAAGAGCGTAAAAAAGATGGTGAAAAATCTATAATATACATATAAAAAAACAGGAGTGAAAAGACAACAATCGACAAATCAGCCTTTATATTGCGATATGGAAAATATCTGTCCTGAAAAAATCTATAAATAAAACCCAGCAAAAGATACAATATCCCACTGATAAGTCCCAGATGAAAGCCACTAATCGCCACGAGATGAGAAATACCTAGTTTTTGAATTTTTTCTCTTGTTTTCTTTGAAATAGTACTTGCAAAAAACAGGGCGGAAAATATCTCTTTTAATCCTGGTGCTTGGTGCTGATTTCTTATATATAACTCTGCTTTATCCAGGTAGTTATCAGACTTGGTATCTATACCTTTTATATATAAATTTACAGCAAAAAAGTTTTTCAGATAGTTTAAAAAGGTGATTTTATCTGTTTTGAATTTTACCAATACTCTTGAGTTTATACCTATATCTCTCTTCTTCCAGCTAACTGTATAAAAAGTATATCCACTGTCACTTTTGAGTTTAAAGACATCATAAACTCTGCCGTTTGACTTATG
Source organism: Sulfurospirillum sp. (assembly GCA_045047115.1). Classification (GTDB taxonomy): domain Bacteria; phylum Campylobacterota; class Campylobacteria; order Campylobacterales; family Sulfurospirillaceae; genus JAADIZ01. Next base: position 20,994 of record JASFYR010000031.1, on the reverse strand, counting down.
TTTTTGATAATGATTAACAACTTTTGCAGCCTCTACATGGAAAGGCTTTGAAACTATAGTTTTATAACCATAAAACTGCCACCCCAAAGACAGACAAAAGAACAAAAACAGAACAACTCCACTGTAAAACATCTCTTTTTTGGTAACAAAAAGAGGAGCTGCTTCCACGATTATATAGTAGGCATCGAGATTTTGGCCTCTTTTTTATCTGTATCTTTGTATACAATCTCTATAGGAACTCCTCCGGCATCTATGAATTTTGTGATATTTTTCTGGAAAATCATATTTGCCACACCGATTGGTCCGTTTCTATTTTTTCCTATGATTATCTCTGCATCCTCTTCGGGTTTTTCAAAGAAATTACTCTTATACTCTTTACCCTCAACTCTTGCTTTTTGCTCTTTCTCTTTCTCTTCTCTCACTCTATACACATCGTCACGATATACAAAAAGTATGATATCGGCATCTTGTTCTATAGCGCCTGATTCTCTAAGGTCGCTTAGCATCGGTCGCTTATCACCTCTGCTCTCCAAACCCCTGTTTAACTGCGAAAGTGCAACTATCGGCATCTCCAATTCTCTTGCTAAAAGTTTTAATCCTCTACTCATATCACTCACTTCAAGGTGTCTGTCTTTGTTTCCACTTCCATTCATGAGTTGTAGATAATCTATAACACAAAGCCCGATTTCCGGATGATTTGTCTTTAGCTTTCTTAGTTTGGAGCGGATTTTGTGTATATCCACATTTCCGTTATCATCCACAAAAAAACTCTTTCCTGACATCTCATCTGCCGCACTTGAAAGCCTTGCCCACTCATCATCACTCAAATCGCCTCGCCTTATCTTTTGTAGCGGTATGGCAGTTTTTGAACTAAACATTCTGAGCATCAACTGTTCTGCTGGCATCTCTAGCGAAAATATAGCCACACCCTTACCATCATCAATCGCATTTTGAGCCAAATTTAGACAAAAAGCCGTATTGTGAGTAACTGTCATATCTTCTAACAGAAAAAGGCTATTTCCATCAATCTCAAAACCAAAATATTCATCTATCTTATCAAATTTTACATTTATTCCTGTTTGATTCCAATTTCTTTTTACGCTCCAAGCCTTGGCTTTTTTTCTCTTTATTTTTATAGGAACTCTGTCTATATCTCCAAAAATTCTTACACGATACACTTCACACTCAAAATTAATACTCTTAATCTTTGCCATTTTGCTTATCAATGATGTTCTAAAACCCAAGGAATCAGCTAAAAATTTTATATCTCTTGCAAGATTAAAATCCTTTTGGGTAATCTCAAATCCATTGCAATTTTTATCATAATACCCATCGCTATCTATCAATCCCGCCAAAAGTTCCAGTCTATTTTGTGTTGAATTTATAAGATAGTCTCTGGGTATATGTTTGTTATCAATCAATCCCAATCTTCTAATCTTAGCTTGCAAGCTTGGATTCTCCTTCTTGCCTCCTGCTTGCCCGCTACTGATCGCATACATCGTACATTTTTTACTTTTTTTTGATTCAACAAGCATCAAGTTTAATCTTTTTGCATATTCTCCAAGATACTTTATAACCTCTTTGTCTTTAGTTGTTATCCTGACATCGGATTTCCTGCCATCACCCAGCCACAAACCCATAAAATAAGGCTCTATGGTCAATTTTTTCTCCATAAACTTAACGGGAACCTTGTATCCTTTATAGTTCGATTTGAATTTTTTAGATTTCTTTATATACTCTTCAACCGATATATTTAGAATATCACCGTGCTTATGTTTCCATTCATTTCTACTTCTCTTAAGAGAGAGTATATGAGATTTATTGACACGATAATCTATACCTTTGTTTTGTCTAACCCAATACATCTCCTCCCTTCCGTGAGCTAGTGAGAGTATTTTTCTAGGAGTTGAATCATCTCCCATAAGAAGATCTCCAACTTTTACAGATTCTACATTTTTTAAGCTACCATCATACATAAGCACTTTTGTGCCTTTTGCCAAACATTTTCCCATCGCAGGTCGTGCAGCTACTATGACTAAATCACCTTTTCCAAAACCTGTTGTGAGTTCATTTAACTTTGAAAAGCCTGTATCAAGCCCAACTACAACTTGATTTCCTCTCTTTTTAAGCTCAAGTATATGCCCAAGCGTAGCCTTGGTCATTTCAGGAGCTTCTCTAAACTCCTTTGCACCGTTCTCTTGAGTGATTTGATATAACTTTTGTTGAACCAAATCTACCACTTCTACAGAGGGCAAATCCTTCTCAATAGCCACCTCTTTTATCTCACTGGTCAGCTCTACAAGCTCCCTTTTTATCGCTTTTTCCCGTATTTCTTGTATGTAAGCTCTGGTAGAAGGCAGAGGATTTGTTGAGAGTATCTCAAGCATAGCATCTTCATCAAAACGATTTTCCTGATTTAGTTTCTTTTTTATAAATTCTTCATCGATAGGCAGATCTTCTCTCTCGCATTCAAGCATCGCCTCAAAGATATACTTGTGACTTGGGAGATAAAAATCTTTTGGTTTCAAAGTAGCGGCAATATCTTCAAAAGAACCCGGTTCAAACAAGATAGAGCTGAGGACTGATCGTTCTATATTTATATTGTGTAAATTTTGCATCTACTTATACTCTCTTTCATACTCTGCAACAGCAATATCAACTTCTTTTAAAAATCTGTCTACTAAAAATTCCTCTTTGAGTTTTGCTATCACTTCCCCTTTTCTCATCACCAAACCCTGCCCTTTTCCAAAGGCTATAGCAACATCAGCATGCTTTGCCTCGCCTATGGCATTTACAACACATCCCATGACAGAGACATCCAAAGGTACTTTTATATGAGCTAATTTCTCTTCAACTTCAGCTACTGCTTCGACTAGGTTAGCCTCTATGCGACCGCATGTAGGACAAGAGATGATATTTACTCCGCTCTTTACTACTCCACTGTCTTTTAAAATCGCTTTTGCTACTTTTATCTCCTTCTCCAACTCTCCGGTTACAGAGACTCTCATCGTATCACCGATACCTTCGAGCAAAAGAGTGCCAAGCGCCATAGAAGATTTTATAGTGGAGTGAAACAGAGTCCCTGCCTCCGTAACTCCTAAGTGAAAAGGGTACTCAACCAAAGGCCTAAGAGCCCTGTATGCCTCTACTGTTCTGGCTACATCGCTTGCTTTTAGTGAAATCTTTATATCTGTAAAACCCAAATCTTCAAGGTATTTTATATTATAAAGGGCTGATTCTATCATGGCTTTTGGAGTAGGGCCGTACTTGTTGTCAAACTGCTCCTCCAACGAGCCGCTGTTTACGCCTATGCGTATAGGTATATTTCTCTGCCCACAAGCTTTCACTACCTCTTTAACTCTGCTTTTTTCTCCAATATTCCCGGGATTTATACGGACACAGTCCACAACTTCGGAGGCTATAAGGGCTAAGCGATAGTTAAAGTGAATGTCAGCCACAAGAGGAAGTTTTATCTGCTCTTTTATAGCCTTCAAAGCCCTAGCATCTTCATAGTCCGGCACTGCAACACGAACTATATCGCACCCTGCAAAATGCAATCTCTTGATCTGCTCAACTGTAGAGTTGACATCTCTGGTTTTCGAGTAGGTCATAGACTGAACACTTATAGGCGCATCTCCGCCAATCGGAACATCTCCGACAAATATCTTTTTGGTTGGATAGCGAGTTATCATATATATCTCTTTTATTGATTGATTTAGGACATTATACAAAAATATAGATTAAAATATAAAATATAAAAGGGGTCAGGGTTAAACTTTAAACTTTTTAAAATAAAAAGTTTAAAGTTTAACCCTGACCCCTTTTAGGAGAAAGAGAGTGGGTCTATATCTATCTCTACATGTAGAGTTTTGCACAGATGGGCAAATTTTAGCAATTCTTGTGTGTCTGTGCTTCTTAGGAGCATATTGTATCTGTATTTGTTTGCTATTTTTTCTATGTTGGCTTTGCCATAGCCTACGACTTCCAGCTTTGAAAAAGCAGATGTAAGCTTATATGCCTTTTGTATCATTTCATTTGCTTTTTCATCTTTTATATGCGATGCCAAGACTTTCAAAAGCTTTACAAATGGCGGATATATCTCTTCTCTGTGAGTTAATTCGTCATTTAGAAAATCTTCATAATCGCCCATAAATCTGCTGATTAGCTCACTGTTTTGGGTTTGGATATAGACTTCGCCCTCTCCGCTTCTTCCAGCTCGTCCAGCAATTTGATAGACTAAAGATATGGCTCTTTCTCTGGCTCTAAAGTCCGGCATACCCAAAAGTGAGTCAATCCCCATGATGACACTGAGTCCTATAGAGTGATAGTCATGCCCTTTTGAGAGCATTTGAGTGCCCACTAGTATATCTATTTTTTTATCATTGAAATCTTTTAGTATAGAGTTTAGTTGTTTTGCTGTTTTTACTTCATCTCTGTCAAATTTTTTTATTACTTTATCACTAAATTCAGCTTGTAGTCTTGATACGACTTCAGCTGTTCCTATTCTGTTGGAATGTAGATTTTGCCCTTTGCATGTTGGACAGATTTTTGGAACAGCCTCCGAGAAATTGCAGTAGTGACACACAAGTGCATTTTTCTTTACATGCAGGCTCATACCGACACTGCAATACGGACAGGTGATATTTGCTCCACAATCAAAACAGGTGATGTACTTAAAATTTGCCCGGGTCGGCAAAAAGATGATAATCTGTTCATTTTTGCCTAAATGCTCTTTTATCGTTTGCAACATTCCTGAAGTTATACCACTTACGCTGTTTTCATAGATAAATCTCTTTTTACTTTTGAAGTAAGTGCCTCTAAGTCTAAATCTAGGTAGATTCTTATAACTCCCCAAAGAGGGAGTTGCGCTTCCTAGCACTATCTTTGCTTCGCTCCTTTTTGCAAAAAGAAGTGCCAAATCTCTGGCATTGTATCTTGGTCTTTGGTTTGATTTATAGCTGTCATCATGCTCTTCATCCACCACTATCAAACCTAAGTTTTGCAGAGGAAGAAAAAGTGCTGATCTGGTTCCGGCTACAAGAGCAACTTTGCCACTGTTTAGGTCTTCCAAAATCTTCTCTTTTGCCTTTTTGCTCACTTTTGAGTGCCAGATGGCAACCATATCGCCAAAGACAATTTTAAGTCTTTTTTTCATCTGTGGAGTAAGTCCTATTTCGGGCATCAAAAATATAGCACTCTTTCCGCTGTTCATACACTCTTGTATACATTTGATATATATCTCACTCTTTCCGCTCCCTGTATCTCCGAAGAGTAGAGATCTGCTTTTTTTTTGGATAAATTCATAGGCTTTTTCTTGCTCATCTGATAAAGTTATACCCGAATCAACACTCTTTTGTACCACAATTTGATTTTTTCTACTCGGTATAAAAAGAGAGAGTGCATCACCCAAAGAACAGACATAATAATCACTTATAAATTTTGCATTTGCAAGAGTTGAAAGAGTAAAATATTCATCTTTTACACCAAAAATCTCTTCACATTTAAAATCAGGCTTTGAAGTTTTTGAGATTATAGCTCCTGATTTTTCTTTGCCATTTAGTTTGATTTTTACAATATTGCCGGGTTTTAGTTCATACTCGCTAACATAAGTTAAAGGTGACAAAGGAGAGTTAAGAAGGGAGACTTGATAGTAGGATTTCAAATTACTGCGTTAAATCTTTACAATTTTGAATAGCATGATCACAATCAAAGATACCGCTTGATGCATTGTAATCAAACTGTACTGCTGTTCCACCAAGATGAAATTTATATACAGACTTGTTTGCGTTTTGGCTTACTCTTGCCCACTGTCCGTCTTTTGAGCCGATTGGAAGACCGTATTCTAGGATATTGCCATAATCTCCATCATGAAAAAGTGAAGTCGGAGATGTGTTTTTATCTAAAGTAACAGGGACAAACGGAACTTTACCCTCAAGGAGTCTTTTTGATTTTTGCATAGCAATTCCGCTTCTTATAGCAGCTATCTGAGATTTGCCTTTGACAAGCACTGCATCATCACGACTGGCCGCTAGTTTTGGTATGGCGATGGCAGAGAGTATGCCGATAACTATTATGACAAAAATAAGCTCTATCATAGTAAAAGCAGGAGTAAATCCTGCTTTTACATTTGCAATTTTATTCAAGCTATTACCACTTAACCTTTTTACCGCCAAGTGAAACATTTGCATCATTTACACCCATATCATTTTGGAGCGTATAGACTATACCTGTATTACCACTAGCTGCTGACAATGTTACAACTAGTGTTGGTTGCGTTGTAGCATTTGCATCTACAGGAGTAGTACTACAATCACCAACATCAGAACTATCATTATTCTCGGCAGACATAGTAACGGTACCGTTACTGTCATCAGTATATACATACTGACATTTTCCACTAGTATGTGACCAAACATTTGTATCTAAACTCATCGCATTTAAAAACGATACTTCTTTCTGTCCTTGATACCAAGCTGGAAGTGCCTGCAAAGCAGTACCGATATCAGTCTTAATTGATGCTGCTTTTGCATCATCTCTTGTTGCGGCCAGCTTTGGAATCGCAACTGCTGCCAAAATACCTAGTATGACGATCACGAAGATCAACTCGATCATAGTAAAACCCTTTTTCATGGTTTACTCCTTTAAATTTTTTTGATTGATACACTTATCAATCTTAACTTTGATTCTAGTCAAATTAAGTTAAATTCCAACTTAAACTAACTGTTTACACCATCTATACTATCAAGCAAAAGCTTGATTTTTTCTCTGTCTTGGTACTCATTGTAGCTTTTTTGAACATAAGCTCTCAAAAGTTCTTTGACTTCTATACTCTTTTTATCACCGAAGGTTTTTTTAAAGTCTTCGATAAAAAAATCATAAAAATCCTCATCCAAATTGATGTCAAAATCCTTTGCACCTACCTGACAGGAGAGTTTGCTCATCTTCGAAGAACTTCCTCGATCTTGCCAAGTATATCGTCAGATTCGATATTTTTAGTTGTCAACTCCTCTTGAAGCTTAAATATTTGTGCATCTTTTGCCTCATTTTGTGCTTTGAGAGTTACAACTTCCTGCCTAAGAGCATCATTTTGTGTTTTCATATCTTCAAATCTCTTCAACAAGTCACTCACCTTCTCTACCAATTTACTGACTGTAAACTCTTCACTAAACATATCTTTTTCCTAATATATAATTTTCTTCCAAACATAATTGTAACAAAAAAAGTAAAAATTTGATAGATTGATTTTTTATGTGCTTGTGTGAGGCTCAGACCAGAGGGAGGATTTGCCTCTAAGCAAATACATCAAAAATCAATCTATCAAAACCCTCATTGTCTGTTTGCCTCTTCAAGTTTATCTGAAATTTGCTTTAAAAGCGGTGGAAAATCCAATTTATCAAAAAACAGCTCTACCATCTTTGGACCGGTTTCATTTATATTGTTTATATTTGCCATAAAATCTTTAAAATTTTCTACTTTTATAGTTTTTTCCACCCCCAAAGACCTTGCCAAATCCAGGTATTTCCAGGTGGAGATATCGTTATACGACTGTTTTGCTCCATGGATCGCTCTTTCTATCGTGTAACCGTTGTTGTTGATCAAAAAAACCGTTATATTTAGATTGTATCTGGCTATCAAGCTGAGCTCCTGTGCCGTAAGCTGAAAAGATCCGTCTCCAATGAAGAGCAAAACTCTTCTTTTGGGTGATGCTATGGCTGAGCCGATGGCTGATGGTAGCGTATAACCTATAGAGGCCCATAAAAGTTGAGATACAAAGTCTACCTTAGGTGGTAAGTTTTGCCCGACAAGCCCAAACAGTGCCGTCCCTGCTTCTGCTACTACGATATCACCCTCTTTTACGATCTCTTTTGCAACAAGTGGCCAAAAATCTTTGTGATTTAGTCTATTTTTATCATCTATAAAATCCTCAACCCTGACTTCAACTTCATCTGCTTCAAAGTCGATTTTTGCTTTTTTGTTTAGTGTGATATTCTCCAAGATATACTCCAAAAGCGTATCTATACTGACTCCCGAGTATAGTGTTTTACCGATTTTTACACTGTTTGGCCGTATGGTAATAACATTGTCAAAATCTATACCGTCTTCAGTAAAACCGCCACAGTTTATATCTGTCTCCACTGTACCGACAGAGACGATACAATCAGCATCTTGCATCACTTTTACCATACCCTTGGTACTGTAATCTCCCGCATAAATACCCAGATAGTTTGGCTTTGCCACACTTGTTTCATTTATGATTGATTTTCCCATCAAAGTTGTAGCAAATTTTGCTTGATTTTTAAGGAGTATCTTTGTCATCATGTCTCTCCATCCAAATCTAGCTATATTTACACCAAGTAGAAACATCGGTTTTTTAGCTACAAGATACCTTTTTATGATGATATCCCCTATCTCTTTTATCATATGGGCATCACCGTTTTTACAGTAAAAGTATATATCCTCCATAGTTTCAGACACATCCATATCAACCAGATCAGTAGGAATCCCGAGATAAACCGGCTTCTTGGTTTTAAGCATGGTTGACACTACCCTTTGAATCTCCTCTATGTAATTTGTCGCAGTCAATATAGTAGTAGCACCGCTGATAGGGGTAAATGACTCTAAAAAACTGTTCTTCTTAAAGTTTGCAAGTGTATGATGAACCGGTATGTCATACTCTATAACTCTACTGTTTGGATATCCGACTATATGCAAGACAGGAATATTGTGAGCAAAACTGCCTGCTATCCCATTTGCCGCACTAAGCTCCCCTACCCCCAAAGTTGTTACCAAAACTCCTATACCATTTTCTCTTGCATATCCGTCAGCAGCATATGAAGCATTTAACTCATTGCAATTACCGACCCATTTTAGTTTATCGTTATCTACTATGTAATCCAAAAATCTTAAATTATAATCCCCAGGAACTCCAAATATATGCTCTACTCCCAACTTTTTCACTATATCAATCACCAAATCACCTAGAGTCATAGCTTCGCTCCCTTGTCAAAAGTTTCCATAATTATACCATTTTATCGCTATAATTCTTCCAAAAAAAGATCAAATCAGATATAATCCAATTATGACAAAATTTCAACTAAACAGTACTTTTTCGCCTATGGGCGACCAACCTAAAGCTATAAAAAAGCTATCTGCCTCTTTAAAAAAAGGCAACAGATACCAGACTCTCATAGGTGTTACGGGCAGCGGAAAAACATTTACCATGGCAAATCTTATACAGGAGTTGCAGATGCCAACTCTCATCATGACTCACAATAAAACTCTGGCGGCTCAGCTCTATAGTGAGTTTAAAGGTTTCTTTCCAAAAAATCATGTGGAGTATTTCATCTCCTACTACGACTACTATCAGCCTGAGGCTTACATACCAAGAAGAGATCTTTTTATAGAAAAAGACAGTTCTATAAATGAAGAACTGGAGAGACTCAGGCTTAGTGCAACTGCAAGCCTTTTGAGCTTTGATGATGTGATTTGTGTAGCTTCTGTTTCGGCAAATTATGGTTTAGGCGATCCTAATGAGTATAAAAGCATGGTTCAAGCTCTCGAAGTCAGGCAAGAGATAAACCAAAAAAAACTCCTCTTGCAACTTGTAGATATGGGCTACAAAAGAAATGACTCGTTTTTTGAACGGGGATGTTTCAGAGTAAACGGAGATGTTATAGATATACATCCGGCATACAGTGAAGATGAAGCTATAAGGATAGAATTTTTTGGTGATGAGATAGAGAGTATCTACTATTTTGAAGTTATAAACAACCAAAAGACAAAAGATGTCCCAAAAGTGCTCATATATGCCACCAGTCAGTTTATAGTCGGACAGAGTCGTTTGCAAAATGCTATCAAAATGATAGAAGATGAACTGGCACAGAGATTGGCATTTTTAAAAGAGGAAGATAAAATTGTAGAGTATCAAAGGCTAAAGAGCAGAGTTGAGTTTGACTTAGAGATGCTCCAAGCTACAGGAGCTTGCAAAGGCGTAGAAAACTACGCCAGATATCTCACAGGCAAAAAGGAGGGAGAGACCCCTTTTTCTCTCTTTGACTACTTTGAGTCTATGGGAAAAGAGTATCTTGTCATAGTAGATGAATCACATGTAAGTCTCTCTCAGTTTCGTGGCATGTATGCAGGGGACAGGAGTCGAAAAGAGGTGCTTGTAGAGTATGGATTCAGACTTCCCAGTGCACTTGATAACCGTCCTTTGATGTTTGATGAGTATATAAACAAAGCACCTCATTTTCTCTTTGTTTCAGCCACACCAAATGAATTAGAACTCAATCTTTCAGGCAAAAATATTGCTGAACAAATCATAAGACCGACAGGACTGCTTGACCCGGAAGTTGAGATACTAGACAGCGATAATCAAGTAGAAAAATTATACGACCTCATTAAAGAGGTGATAAAAAAAGACGAGAGAGTACTCGTCACAGTCTTAACAAAAAAGATGGCAGAAGAGCTGAGTCGCTACTATAATGAACTGGGACTCAAAGTCAAATACATGCACTCAGATATCGATGCGATAGAGAGAAACCAGATCATAAGGGCTCTGAGACTTGGAGAATTTGATGTACTTATAGGCATAAATCTACTTAGAGAAGGACTTGATTTGCCTGAAGTCTCACTTATAGCCATACTAGATGCTGATAAAGAAGGCTTTTTAAGAAGCGAAACAAGCCTGATACAGACGATGGGGCGAGCCGCTAGAAATATAAACGGGAGAGTCGTGATGTTTGCCAAAAAAATCACAAATTCTATGGAAAAAGCCATAAAAACCACACTTAAAAGAAGAGAAATCCAAGAAGAATACAATAAAAAGCATGGCATCACTCCAACCTCAACAAAAAGAGGACTTGATGAAAATCTAAAAGTAGAAGATATAGGTGAAATCTTCAACAAATATGACAAAAAAGACAAAATTCCTCCAAGCCAAAAAAGAGAAATTATAAAAGAACTAAGAGCAAAAATGCACCAAGCAGCAAAAGAGTTGGAGTTTGAAAAAGCAGCTGGGTTAAGAGACGAGATAGCAAAACTGGCAAAATTGTAAAAAAACAGTAAATCTGCTATTTTTTGATATAATATATTTAGTTTTACTAATTTAACAATTGATAGAGGCGGTATTATGGCAAATTTAAATGAATCCGATTATTTTATAAACAGAGAACTCTCATGGCTTAAATTTAACACCAGAGTACTGGAACAAGCTAGAAAAACAGAGCTTCCACTTTTAGAGAGGCTTAAATTTTTAGCCATATACAGCACAAATCTGGATGAGTTTTATATGATAAGAGTAGCAGGACTAAAGCAACTCTACAATGCCGGTGTCATAGTAACCGGAATCGACAAAATGACTCCACTGGATCAGTTAAGAGAGATAAGAGGACACTTAAGCAGTGAAAAAGATATACTTCAAGATACCTATCACGAGATAATCGAAAAACTTGAAGGTAAAAATCTTTTCATAAAAAATTATGATAATTTAGAAGATGAGCTCAAAGAGAAAGCTGATGAATTCTTTTTTTCAAATATTTTACCTGTTATCATTCCAATAGCAGTAAATGCGACTCATCCTTTTCCTCATCTTAATAACCTCAGTTTTTCACTTGCAGTAAAATTGAGTGATGGTATAAATGATGAAAAATACAAATACGGCATGATAAGAATCACCAGAGTACTTCCGAGATTTTTTCAAGTCAATGACAATCATTATGTACCCATAGAGTCTATCGTCCACGAGCATGTTGAAGATATATTTCCAGGTTACAAACTCATCTCAAGTGCGGCTTTTAGAGTCACTAGAAACGCAGATATAGTCATAGAAGAAGAAGAAGCAGACGACTTTATGCTCATAATGGAACAAGGTTTAAAACTTCGACGAAAAGGTGCTTTTGTAAGACTTGACATACAAGATGGGGCAGATCCGGACATATTGGAATTTTTAAACTCCCATATGAATATCTTTTCAAAAGATACATATACCTACAATCTTCCACTCAATTTAGGGGCACTATGGGAGATAGTAGGAAACAAAAACTTTTCTCAGCTTACTCTGCCACCGTACAATCCCAAAATACTGCCACCATTAAATAAAAATGAATCGATTTTCAGAACTATTAGAAAAAACAATATCTTATTATATCACCCTTATGAAAGTTTTGAGCCGGTAACAAGGCTCATAAAAGAGGCGGCAAAAGATCCAAAAGTTATATCAATTCGTATGACACTCTACAGGGTTGAAAAAAATTCTCAAATCATCCAATCACTCATAGATGCCGCAAACAATGGCAAACAGGTAACGGTTATGGTGGAATTAAAAGCGAGATTTGACGAAGAGAACAATCTTCACTGGGCAAGAGAACTGGAGCAGGCAGGTGCCCATGTCATATATGGTATAACAGGCTTCAAAGTGCATGCAAAGCTATGTCAAATCATTCGTCAGGAAGATGGAATTTTGAAATTTTATATGCATTTAGGTACAGGAAATTACAATGGTGCAACAGCAAAGATATACACAGATGTCAGTTACTTCACATGCAAAGATGAGTTTGCAAAAGATACCACAACATTTTTTCATATACTCTCAGGATTCTCCAAAAATCAAAAATTAGAGACTCTCAGCATGTCTCCAACACAGATAAAACCAAGACTTTTAGCCATGATAAACAATGAAACCGTAAAAGGTGAAGAGGGAAGAATAATCGCCAAAATGAACTCTTTAGTCGATAGTGATGTCATAAAAGCACTCTATAACGCTTCCATGAACGGAGTCAAAATTGACTTGATTATTCGAGGCATATGCTGTTTGAAACCTGGCATAAAAGGAATCAGTGAAAATATCAGAGTTGTATCCATAGTTGGAAGATACTTAGAACATGCAAGGATATTTTATTTTAAAAATTCAGATCCGAGTATGTTTATATCTAGCGCAGATTGGATGCCTAGAAACCTGGAGAGAAGGCTAGAGCTTATGACTCCGATCATGGAAAAAGCTTTGCAAGAGAAACTTTTAGAGATACTCCAACTTCAACTAAATGACAACTATTTAGCATGGGAGCTACAAAATGACAGAAGCTATAAGAGAGTTGAAGTCATGGGTCAAAAAGTCATAAACTCTCAAAAAATTATAGGTGATTATATCAGCAAGATATTTAACACTCTAAGAAAAGATACAAACACAAGCAAGGCCGATAAGCTTGCAAAAAAATTATTTAAGGAGAGCTAGTGATAATAGCATATAAAAAAACTCATCCAAAAATTCAAAAAAATGTCTTTATAGCTCAAAGTGCCGATGTGATAGGTGATGTTGAGATAGGAGAAGATAGTTCTGTTTGGTTTGGGACTGTCATAAGAGGGGATGTGAACTCCATACATATAGGTAAAAATACAAGCATCCAAGATCTAAGCATGGTACACGTTACCCACTATACCAAAGAAGATAAAAGTGATGGATACTCCACCTACATAGGGGATAATGTTACTGTTGGTCACAGAGTGATGCTTCATGGCTGTGTCATAGGAAATGCCTGCTTGATAGGGATGAGCGCGACCATACTGGATGGTGCCATCATAGGACAAGAATCTTTGGTAGGAGCCGGTTCACTTGTAACCCAAAATAAGATTTTCCCTCCACGCTCGCTCATCATGGGCTCTCCGGCAAAAGTCATAAGGGAGTTAAGCGATGAGGAGATAGAGTCGCTATACATTTCAGCTCAAAACTATGTGGAGTTTAAGAACTCATATCTTTAGACTTTTTTCGCCTCTTTTTCTTTTTTTGTGGCCTTGAAAATTCTATGAGTTCTTCGGTTGTTTCTACATCATCACTCAGGCAAGAGAGGCACTGCTTAAAAACATAATCAGCCATTCTGGCATCGACCAGTGCCCTGTGTTGCTCACCAAAAGAGACATCAAAGAACTCCATCAAAAAACCCAAACCATACTTTTGTGCTACAAAACACTTTCTTGAGAGATCAATTGTGCAAAGCTTACGATTTAGAAGTGGTCCAAATCCCGCTTTTTGCATGGAAGCTGAGATAAAACTATAGTCAAAATTAACATTGTGGGCTATAAATACAGCATCCCCTAAAAAGAGCCTAAATCTCTCCAAAACAAAGCTAAGCGAGGGTGCATCTTTAAGATGTTCAAGTGTGATTCCTGTGAGTATTGTTATGGATCCTGGTAAAAAGTCAGAATAAACAAAAGTTTCAAATCTATCTATTTCAATACCATTTTGAATCATAACAGCACCAATCTCTATGATTTGAAACTCATTTGGCTTACTTCCATTTGCTTCGATATCAACTATACAAAACTTTTGGTTTTTTATGTTTGTTTGTGAAGTTTCAAGGTATATGTCTTCGCCCTTTTGAGCAATCGGCAAGCCCAGTAATCTGAGATTTTCAAAATCTTCAACATCTATATCTTCCAGAGATTTTATCGTTTTTAGTTCATTTAAAAATTTCTCTTTATCTATCTTTTTTTGTTTTAGTTTTTCGACTAAAGAGTCAAAATATTTCAATTTTTGGCCTCTTTCAAAAAAGCTTTTAATTTTTGCATATCTTTTTTACCTTTGCTCTTCTCCACGCCAGAGCTAACATCAAATCCAAAAAAACCGTAATCTTTCACCTCTTTGAAATTTCTGGCATCCAATCCTCCTGCCAAAATGATTCGAGAACAATCCACACCATTAAACCAACTCAATTCCACCCTCTTCCCTTCTCCGCCAAAACTTTTTACAAAGGCATCGACGATTCTATACTCTTTGTCATATCTCGATAAATCCTCTTTACAAGTTGCCCTGATAACTTTGATATGAGGCAATTCCAACTCTCTATAGAGACTCTCCTTGGCATCAAAATGGATTTGTGCCAGAGTCATTTTTGACTCTTTACATGCAGAGTTGATTTTTGAAGCTGTCGTATTTACAAATAGACCCACTTTTTCTATAAATGGTGGAAGTTTTTTAACTATCTCTTTTGCAACACTGGGCTCTATATATCTAGGAGATTTTTCATAAAAGACAAACCCTAAAGCATCAGCACCAAACTCTATGGCTTTTTGAGCATCTTCTATATTCGTTATACCGCAGATTTTTACTCTAGGCATCACTGTTTTAGACTACTTATCGCATCTTTATATGATTTGTTTCCAAAAATATAATTTCCTGCAACTACTATATCAACACCTGCACTATTCAACTCTTTGATGTTTTTATCATTTACTCCACCATCAACTTCTATAAGAGTTGAAAGATCTCTTGAATTTATCATAGCCTTTAGTTTTCTCGCTTTTTCTATAACCGATGGTATAAACTTTTGACCACCAAACCCAGGATTTACACTCATTAAAAGCACCATATCCAAATCTTCTAGAAGATACTCAACAGACGAGGGCGGGGTATGAGGGTTTAAGACAACAGCCGGGCGTATGCCATAACTTCTAATTTTTTGTATCAATCTGTGCGGATGTTTCTCCTCTTCTATATGAAAAGAGATAAATTCGGGTTTAAGCCCAGCAAACAGATCAACAAAAAAGGTATTGTTTTGAACCATCAGGTGAATATCAAGTGGCTTTGTTGCCACTTTTGCAACCGCACTGACAACCACTGGTCCAATAGTCATATTTGGCACAAAATGCCCGTCCATCACATCTACATGTACAAGATCACAACCTCCGTCACATATAGCTTTTATCTCCTCGTCCAGCCTTCCAAAATCGGCTGAGAGGATACTTGGTGCTACCATCATTTTATTTTACTCTCCCTTATCTTGTTAAAAATATAATCATATCTTTGTTTTGAATTTTAAAATCAACCTGAACACCATAATTGGTACTCTCCAGTTTTTTCACCTCTGATATCTTATCAAATATCCTTGGCATAGTTACTTCTATATCTATATGTTTACTCTTTAGCATCTGTACAATCTTGCCACTGATTACATTTGTAAACTCACTAAATGCATCAAACAACTCTTCTTGCGTAAACTCATCCATCAACAAAATCTTGCACACCTCAGTGGCATCTTTTTTATCAATAGCCAATATAAAAATAGCATCAATACCCCTATATATACCCACTATCGATATCAAGAAATCATCCTCTTGTTTCAAGTCCAATTTTTGAATTTTTACATTTTGCTTGTTGGGTTTTTTATCTGATAAAACTTCTACAGTATGGACCGTTGCCTCTATAACGCTTGGCAAAATAGAGATAATTTTTTTATCAATATTTACTTTTTTGACTATTCTTTGCGCCTCAATGCCTGTTCGAGAGAGAAACTCTTCATCGGTAAAAAAGCTCTTCAAGTCATCATAAAGTAAAATGCCGGCATCCTCTAAATCCTGGGTTAAAATTTTTGTTGTTTTATTTGAATGAAGTCCACACACAACAATACTCACGCCAAATTCTGCACCCTCAATTGAAAGCTTTGATAAAAAATTTGCCCCGTGAATATTGATAGATGATACATCCGAAACATCAAAACAAAAAATTCTAAAACCGACTTTTATGGAGTTTCTGTGATATTTCATATCGAATGTGTTGGTTATAGCAGAATCGATAAAGCCCTTTAGAGTATAAATAATAACATTGTTTTTTATAAAAACAGATACTTTTTTCTCTATATTTCCTATATAAGAGTTTTCAACAATAAAGTCAAATTTTTTTCTCTCTTTTTTAAATTCTATCTCATCTTTTGCAATTTTAACATCTAATTTTCTCTCTATCAAAGCCATCGCCAGCTGATTTTTCTGACTATGGTTATCTGAGTAGATGATGATACTTTTCGAGTCGATTTTCTTAGTGCCTGCAAACAGAAAAAGTACATCCTCGCTCTCAAGCAGTGAAAAACTAATATCATCAGCAAACATATCCAATATAGAACTATATTTTTTATGATCATAGTCACAAAAGCCTACAAAGGCAGTACATTCATCTTTTAGAAAAGTCAATCTGTCAACAAGATATGCCATACCTTTTTTATTGAAAAATATAATTTTTTTCAAAGATACAAATACAGCATCTGGTTTTTTTAATAGTATCTCATTTTCATCTATGCCTGTTATAATCGTCATGGCATTATTTCCATCTAAAAATCCGCTAGGATGAAAAATAGCAACACTATTTTTGATGATAGGCTTCATAATGAGACCACCACGCAGTAACAACACCCACAAAAGCCAATATTTGGGTGAGATTTGAAATATAAATGTGGTGGTCTCATAATCTATATATCCATTTCAATCATATTTTGAAATTTTATTATCTCTTCTTCTTTGAAACTCTGTGAAAAATCAAAAAAATCATTTAATCCACTTCTGATGATATAAGGCTTACTCATCTCATAAGCTAACAACAACCTCAAATAGACATCTGGTTTTCTCTTTGATTTGCCATCTATTGCACTTTTAACAAAAGCAGTAACACTCTTTTTAAAATCCCATTTTTTTGCAATCTGCTCAACCACATCCAAGAGCCTGTAACCTGACATTTTATAAAGTATCTCATCATAAGTTATCTCTTTTGTCTCGCGCAATATAGAAATCGTATCTTTTATATCACGAAACAACATCTCACACACAATCAACGAAGCCGGTATCAGAGTTATACTGTGCTCCAAATCTCTATCTTGAATTTTCAAAGCATTTAAAATTCTACTCCACTGTATCATCAAATTTGCCTGTAAATCTTGAAATTTCCGGCTTGTAAAATCAAAAACTTCCCAGTCATGAGGCAAAATTATTTGCATATAGTAGCTGTAAATAACCTGTTTTGCACGGTTGAGTCCTAAAATACCAAAAATTTGATTTACATTTTTAATTTCATCTCTAAATCCAAAAATAGGCTTATTTACCACACGGGAGAGATACTCCACAAAAGCACTGTCCTCTTTTGCGATATTTGCAGCCTGAATCATATCTGAACTATCCAAATACGCAAGTGTAGATTTTATAGTTTGGGGAATTGGGGGAATAGAATTCAAATATTTATCTATATCATGCTTATGCAACAAGAAAACATCCTTGATTTTAGAAATTTTCAGATTTTATCGTTAATTTCATAAAACCTTTATAAATTTTTGGTATAATATCGTCCTTATAAAAAACTCAAGGAATTTAAAATGGCAAAAAGATGCGCGATAACTGGCAAGGGACCTATGGTCGGAAACAATGTAAGTCATGCTCACAATAAAACAAAAAGAAGATTTCTTCCAAATC
The DNA here is from genome assembly GCA_045047115.1 of Sulfurospirillum sp. GTDB lineage: Bacteria > Campylobacterota > Campylobacteria > Campylobacterales > Sulfurospirillaceae > JAADIZ01. The sequence continues at coordinate 2,772 of JASFYR010000031.1, read as the reverse complement.
TAAGAACAGTGAGAGTTACGCTAGAAGATGGCACAACCAGAAAGATAAAAGTTGCTGCTTCTACGCTTCGCACAATGAAGAAAAACGCTTAATCTCACCCCTAAACCGGGGATTTAAAGTGACTTAAGTGTCTTTACTTCAAAAAATCAAAAAGCTTTTACACTGGAGTGACAGAAAAGTCCCCGCGATTAGTTTAGACACAAAACTCTACCAAGAACTCAAACCTTTCCGTCTCCCTCTTATATTGACGGTACTTATGATTATGCTAGGAGCGCTAGGATATATCATAATTGATGATTTTTCTCTAAGTGATGCGATATATCAAGCTGGTATCACCTTTACTACTGTTGGATTCGGAGAGATTGCTCCGATTTCAGAAGGTGGGAGAATTTTCACTATAACCCTCATAATATTGGGTTTTGGTGTATTCTCATTTTCTGTAGGTATCCTTATAGAAGTGTTAAATAAGGGAGATTTTGTCAGAATATTTAAGGAGCGTCAGATGTTATATAAAATAGCTCGTTTAAAAAACCATTTTGTGATCTGTTACCACAACGAATACACCATAGAGCTCTCAAAGCAATTTAGGGAGAACCATGTGCCATTTGTTGTAGTTGCACCGGACGAAAACCTACCTCAAATCGCTCAAAAATACAAATATCCCTATTTTATCAAAGAGGAGCCACATACTGAAACAGCACTTCTAAAGTCAGGTCTTTCGAGTGCAAAAGGCTTGATAACACTAAGCATTAACCTAGCTGACAATATTGCTCAAATCGCAACTACAAGACTTTTTGAAAAAGAGTTAGGCTTGAAAAAACCATACTTCATTATGTCTCAGGCAAATAACATAAACGATATAAATAAACTAAAAAAACTAGGAGCCGACAGTGTAGTGAGTGCTACAAAACTGATGGCCCAAAGGATAAGTGCCATGAGTGTAAGACCGGATATGGAAAATATGCTCGAAAACATACTTTACAGACGAGACATACCTATAGACATGGAGGAGGTAGAGATACCAGATACCTCATGGCTAAGATATAAAAAGATAAGAGAAGCCCATATAAGAGAGATAACAAATGTCAGCATAGTAGGCATAGAAGAATCAAATGGAAAATTTACTCCCATGCCAAGAGGCGATACACTAATCACAAGCAATTCAAAACTGCTTCTTGTTGGAACCGGCAAGGGAATAAGAGACGCAAAAATTATCATAAAAAACAGATATAAACCAGAAGAGTTAAAATATGTTTAATCTAATCTCATTAAAAAACGGTATAGACAATGTTGAGGGTTTTTTCAGCGGTGGCATAAGCGCAGGATTTAAAAAAAACGGTGAGTACGATGTTGCCTTTATAAGAAGTGAAAAAGAGTGTGATATTTCTGCGGTTTTCACTACAAACAAATTTCAGGCAGCTCCTATAAAGCACTTTAAAAGGCACCCGAAAGACTTTAAAACAAATTTTATCCTGATGAATTCAAAAAATGCAAATGCCATAACAGGTCAAAAAGGCATAGATGATATAGATTTTATCTTTAAAAATATAAAAAATATAAAATTAACAAACCCTGTAATGAGTTCAACAGGTGTTATCGGGTACCCACTCGATAAAGAGAAGATAATAGCTGCTGCAAACAGATTTGATTTTAATTCAAAAAATTCAAACAACTGCTCACATGCTATCATGACAACAGACAGCTTTGCCAAACAGCTTTGCTTTAGAGTTGAATTAGACAGCGGTGAGTTTTTTCATATAGCAGGTATCTGCAAGGGAGCTGGCATGATAAATCCGGCTATGGCTACAATGCTCTGTTTTTTGACAACTGATGCAAATATACCAAAAGAAGATATGGATAAAACACTAAAAGAGTGTGTTGAAGAATCCTTTAACAGAATAAGCGTTGATGGTGATACATCTACAAATGATACTGTTTTACTACTCGCAAACCATGCAAAAAAGAGTTATGATAAGACAGCATTTAAAGAAGCATTAAAATTGTTAACAAAAAATTTAAGCCTAATGATACTAAGAGACGGGGAAGGATCAAATAAGGTGGTAGCTTTTGAGGTAAATGGTGCAACCAACCAAGAAGAGGCAAACAAAGCTGCAAAAGCCCTAAGCAATTCACTTTTAGTAAAAACTGCACTTTTTGGCGAGGACCCAAACTGGGGCAGAATCGCCTCAACCATAGGAGCAGCAGGAACAACTTGTGATGAAGAAAAGTTGGAAATCTACTATGACAATATTTTAATATACTCCAAAGAACATCCAATCCTAGAAGAAGCTACAGAACAAAAAGCCACCAAGGTGATGAAAAAAGAGTCATTCAAAATAACATGCAATCTAAATATGGGCAACTTCTCATATACTGCCTATGGATGTGATTTAAGCTATGAATATGTAAAGATAAATGCAGATTATAGAACTTAAAGCATTTCTTTGATAGAATACATAAAATTACTAAGGAGAAAAAATGCTACACGAGTACAGAGATATAATATCTGAAATAAAAACCAAAAATGCCCACTTTGCCAAAATCTTTGAGAGACACAATGAACTTGATCAAAAGATAAGTGATATAGATGCAGGAAGAGAATTTATGGATGATGCGGAACTTGATAAACTAAAAAAAGAGAAACTAAAACTTAAAGATGAAGCATATGCCATGATCATGGACTACAAAAAAGAGAACAATCTCTAAAAACCACAAAAGTAATAAAAACCACAAAAGGGGTCAGGGTTAAACTTTAAACTTTTTAAAAAGTTT
>JASFYR010000030.1:0-30301 GCA_045047115.1 Sulfurospirillum sp. | reverse complement strand
ACTGCAGCTTACTGTTGTGGAAATGTAGGTCGCTGCCGGATTCTTGGAATTTAATACTTCAAATATACTTTTAATAATTATTTATCAACTTTTTATTTTTGGTTTTACGCACTATATCGCACCTATAACAAAATTAGAAAATGTTTAATGCGAGGCAGTTAACAATTAATCCTTTTGTAAAAGTATCATATAGTAGTCTGTTCTGTTTTAAAGCCGTATCTTTATGTCAAATATTACAAAAGCTTGTAATTCTCTCTGCCATCATGTTTTTCATATACGCCTAGATACTTTATCTCTTTTGCGAAGTATTTTAGTTCATCAAGGGCAAGTTTAAGTCTTTTTTCATTCGGATGAGCTTCTATGTCTATGTGAAATCTGCTTACTTGCAAGGATCCAGTCATTGAGTAGCTTTCTAGTTTAAGCAGGTTCACGCTGTTTGTTGCAAAGCCTCCTAATGCTTTGTAGAGTGCGGCGGGTATGTCTCGCACATGAAATATGAGTGATGTTATGTAATTTTTTTCTTTGTCGAACTTTGGGATGGTGTTTCTTTTTGAGAGTATAATAAATCTTGTGACATTTCCTTTAAGATCTCCAAAATACTCTTTTAAAATCTCTAAATTATACAGCTTAGCAGCAAGTTTCGAGGCGATGGCTGCACATTTTATGTCACTTTTTTCTTTTATCTCTTTTGCTGAACCTGCCGTATCAAATTTTGCTACAGCTATTAGTTTTAAATCTATGATATTTTTGTAACACTGTGCTAGAGCTTGAGGGTGTGAACCGACATATTTTATATCTTCTAGCTTGGAGTCCTTTAGTCCCAGCAGACAATGGTTGACCGGTTCAAAATGTTCACTTACGATAAAAAGTGATGATTTTGGTATAAGTCTATATATCTCTTCAACTCTTCCGGCAGTTGAATTTTCAACTGGTATCATAGCAAAATCAGCAGTTTCATCTTCAACTAGTTTCATAGCATCTTCAAAACTTTCGCATGCGATAGATATGGATTTTGGAAAAGCATTTTTACAGGCAAGATGCGAATACGCCCCTTCAACACCTTGATAAGCTATGATTTTATCGTTCATTTCATCCCTTTATATGTAGAGATATAATTCTATCAAGTTTACACTAAAAATATAGTATAATTCCTGATGAATAAAAATAATAGGCAAAAATATGCTTATATATACGGAATCTTAGCTGTTATATTGTGGTCAACCGTAGCTAGTGCTTTTAAGTTGACACTTGAATATTTTTCTCCTATAAAATTGCTTTTTTATGCAGTTATTTTTTCTTTAGTTGTTTTGTTTGTTATTATTATTAAAGAGAAAAAGTTCCACCTTCTTTTTGCCTACTCGAGAAGTGATTATTTAAAGCTGGCATTACTTGGATTTATAAATCCTTTTTTTTATTATTTAATGCTGTTTAAGGCTTATGATCTTTTACCTGCGCAAGTGGCTCAACCTATAAATTATACTTGGGCATTGACTCTTAGCTATATGTCATTTTTTATCTTAAAGCACAAACTTAATATTTTTGATTTTCTTGCAGGTGTTATTTGTTATATAGGTATTTTGGTTATTTCAACAAAAGGTGATATTTTAAGTTTCGATTTTACTTCAAAAGAAGGTGTAGTTTTAGCTTTTTCTTCCACAATTTTATGGGCACTGTATTGGATATATAATACAAAACTTGATATAGATCTGATTGTTGGGTTATTTGTGAGTTTTGTTAGCGGCTCTGTTTTTATATCTATCTATATGCTGTTATTTAACTACTCTTTTGAGCCAAATATATATGGAGTTTTAGGCTCGGCTTATATAGGTAGTTTTGAGATGGGAATTACCTATGTTTTTTGGTTAAAGGCTATGAAGTTGACTAGCAGTAGTTCAAAGATTGCAAATCTTATATTTATCTCTCCTTTTTTATCATTGATATTTATATATTTTTTAGTGGGAGAGAAGATTTTGTCCTCAACTTTTGTAGGACTTGTTTTAATTGTGTTTGGATTATTGCTTCAGCAGAAGAAAGATAAGAAATTACTTTGATTTTTATAAAAATTAAGATATAATACCGACCTTATTATTGGCGTGCGCCCATAGCTCAGCTGGATAGAGCACTGGTTTGCGGTACCAGCGGTCGGGCGTTCGAATCGCTCTGGGCGCGCCATATGCTTTTAAAATAAAACAATTACAAAACCATTTAAGATATAAAATGATATTATATAGCAAATTTGTAGGTGTAATATCATGAAAAAAATTAAGGATTTTTTTGTTTGGCTGATTTTTGGTAACAAAAATGTACAAGTTTTTAAGCATTTTAAAAGGACTTGTAGAGAAAATTTATGCCCTTTAAATATAAAGATAGATTCTATATCTATATTTTTCTTTCTTGGGAGATGGCTTCCTTTTGCCATAGCAGTTGGTATTACTACTGGAATCATGGCCTCACTGATGGATTTGGCTGTTGTAAATATCAACAACTTTTTATCCACAAATATTATCTACCTTTTTATTTATCCTCTTCTTGTTGCGATTATCACTGGGCAAGCCATAAAAAATAATCCAGAAGCCGGAGGTCCTGGAATAGGATTTTCCATACTACATCTTAAAACTACAAAGTATCTAAAAATTAAAACACTTTTTTACAAATTGATTATATCTGTCTTTACACTTTCGGGGGGTTTTATAGCAGGTCGTGAGGGTCCTTCGTTTTTCTTGGGAATAGGTATAGGTGAATGGGTTGGCAAGGCTTACGGTTTTGGCAAAAGGTTTAAGAATATACTCGGACTCATAGGCGGTGGAGCATTCACGGGTGCACTTTTGAAAGCACCTCTTGGAAGCTCTATCTTTGCCATGGAGTTGGAGAATACATACGATTTTGATTATCGTCCATTTGTGCCTATGATAGTAGCTTCCATAGTCAGTTATCTTACTTTTTCATTCTTTAGAGGCAACCATGCTTTTATACAACTCACCAGTAAAGCAGTGTGGACACTAGATAGCATACCGTATATTATTGCTATGGGTTTTATTATATCTCTTGTTATATATATTTATACTCTTATGTTTCATTTTTTTGTAAAAATTGCCAAGATAATCCCACTAGACAGGCGACCATTTATAGGTACGCTTGTGGCGGTCCCTTTTATGGTTGGATTGTATTATATAACCAACAATGCAGATGTCCTATCGGCTCCTGTAAATATGCAAATTTTATCAAATATGGCACAGATGAATTTTCCGATAAGTACAGATGTTGCTATTATCGGATTTACTATTGTTATCACAAGTTTTACTTTAGGTTTTGGCATTCCTGGTGGGTTGATCTTGCCTGTTTTAATTATAGGAGCAGCCTTGGGAAATGTATTTGGTCATATATTCCCGGCTCAATTGGTCATGTTTACACTTGCCGGCATGGGAGCAGCACTCTCTGCAGCTGCCAAAACACCGCTTGCATCTATTGTAATGATTACAGAGATGAGTCATGATGATGTTGTTATTCCCATGACAGCTGCTGTGATAACCAGCTATTTGACAAGTTTTGGGTATAGTTTGTACTTGGGGCAGGAAAATATATTTAAGGGGAGTTTGAAAGATTTTAAGGCCTATAGAGCTGATTCAAATGATAAAAAACAGACAAGTTAGCAGATGATGCTCTCTATGATTTTCATAGCTCCATTTGGAGATATTTCCTCTTTTAGTTTTTTTGATATTTTTCTTAAGTTTAGTTTTTTTATTTCGTTAAGTATGCTTTTTGCATCTATTTCATTCTCTCTTTTGAGCAACGCCAACTTTTTATCAGATAAAGTTTTTGCATTGTAGTATTGATGGTCACTCGCGGCATAGGGATATGGGATAAATAGTGTCGGAATTCCCTGTGCACAAAGTTCCCACAAAGTGCTAGCTCCAGATCTGCTTATAGCAAAATCTGCCTGTGAGATTTTTTCGAGTAAATTTGGAGAAAAATCAAAGATATCAGCATCTATATCATTTGATTTGTAAAAATCTTCTATTGCTTTAAAATTATTTTTTCCTGTTTGGTGAATGATATGGATATTCTTCTTTTTGAGCTCTTTTGCCAGATTTATGGCGAGAGCATTTATGGTTTTTGAGCCTTGACTTCCTCCGAGAAATATAATTGTTCCAAGCTCATTTATCTCTTTTTTGTTTTTAAAAAAAGAGATGTCTACCGGATAATCACGAACTTTGCTATCCGGAGTATAAGAGCTAAAAAACTCTTTTGCAAATGGTTTTAGTATTTTGTTCAATTTGCCTATCGCTGCATTTTGTTCGTGTATATATAAGTTTACTCTGCTTCCAATAGTCGCAAATGAGGCTGGAGCTGCTGAATAGCCACCGACTGATATAAGGCTTTTTATATTTTTTTCTTTAAAGATAGCTCTACATGTAGAAGATGATTTTAGTATCTCTGTGAGAGCTGATAATTTTTTAAGTCCTTTTTTATCTACAACACCTTGTGAATTAAGGAAAAATTTTTGACTAAAACCCTCTTCGCTTTCAAACCAGGTTCTATCTTGTCCTCTGCTTGAGCCGATATAAACAGGTTTTATTCCTTTTTGGTTTAGTGCATTTTTTAACGCTTTTATGATAGCCAAGTGACCACCTGTGCCTCCACCGCTGAGGGCTATCATGGTTTTGCTCTTTTGCTTATCATAAGTACCATACCTATGCCTATAGAGAGTGCCAGAACAGAGCTTCCACCATAGCTTAAAAAAGGAACAGCTATACCCTTTATAGGCGTCAGAGATGTTACGCCGTATGCGTTCATAAGAAAAGAAAAGACTATCAAAAGACCAATTCCTACACTAAAGAGATAATATACTCTGTTTTGACTTCTGTTTGCAATTTTAAATATCCTGTAAATTATAAAAAATATAGCCAGTGTTATGATAAAAATTCCGATAAATCCAGTCTCCTCTGCGATTCCTGCAAGTACAAAATCGGTATGAACTTCACTTAAAAAGCCAAGTTTAAAAGAGCCTGAACCTATGCCTTGTCCAAAAAGTCCGCCATGATTTATGGCATTTAGTGAATTTGAAATTTGGTATGGTTCAGGTATACCTTCAACCCTAAGAGCTTTTGCCATACTATTCGGTAAAAATGAGAGAATCATATTTTGTATAGTTCCCCACCAGACCTTTATCCTTAAAATTCTATGCTCTGAAGTAAAGATGGCAATTGCAAAAATTGAAAAAGACATGATTAGAGAAATCATAAAGAGTTTTATGCTGGTTCCTGCAAAAAGAAGCATAATGGCCAAGGTGAGAGCCAAAACTACTACTTGTCCCAAGTCGTTTTGCATGACAGCTATCAGATAAACAACAAGAATAAAAACTGCTACATAAGGCAGTATGAGCTTAACCTCATCTTTGAGTGACTTTTTCTTTTCATCTAGTTTTCTTGCAAAACTCCATGCCAAAAAATAGACAAAGCCAATCTTAAAAAATTCGACAGGGGCTAATGAAAAACCAGGAAGTCTTATCCATCTTTTTGCTCCGCCTGCACTTGTTACAAAGCTTTCAGGGAGAAAGTGCATGATGCCCATAAGAAAAAGGCATATGAGAAATATACTAAAACCAATGAAAGTCAGACTTTTTTCAGGATTTAGTTTTGAGAGTGACCACATAACAAGTATGGAAAGCATACCAACACTAAATTGCCTGATAAAAAAGTGAAATTCTGAGTAGTTAAAATAGATATTTGCAAAAACAGGCAAGGATAGTGAAAACACTATGCCTACAAATATACAAAAAGAGCTAAGAATAAATAGTGTTTTATCTGTTTGCATGCGAATCTTTTTTTCTTTTATTGTACAAAAAAAGTATTAAGAGATTGCTTTTGTAGAATAGGAATGATTTTTGCTTTATTTAAGTTATAAAAACTATGTAAAGTGAGGAAAATATGTCTTTTGAGATAAGCAGAGCACACTCTTTGTTGGCAGACGGCTTAAACGCAAGAAGCCTCAGGCAAGAGTTGATAGCTTCAAACATTGCAAATATAGACACTCCTAATTATAAAGCAAGAGATATAGATTTTGAGACTCAATTGGCAAATAAGGCAAAAGAGGTTTTTCAAGCAAACAGTAGCAAAAAATTAAGAATGGCAGAGACAAATAGTGCTCATTTGAGCGGATTTAGCGACATAAGCGACGAAAAAGCTACTATCTACCTAAGAGATGGCCAAACTCAGAGAAATGACGGAAATACGGTTGATTTGGATATTGAAACAACAGAACTTAGCAAAAATGCTGTGATGTACAGCGCATTGACAGCTGCACTCAAAAAAGACAGTATGATTTTTAGAAGCGTCCTGGACTCTTCGGCAAAGGTGTAAAAAATGGCATTTTTAAGTGATTTTGATATAAGCGGATATGGGCTCTCTGCTCAGAGGTTTAGAATGAATGTTATTAGCTCAAATATAGCTAATGCAAATACTACAAGAACGAGTGAGGGTGGACCATACCAAAGAAGAGAAGTTGTATTTAAAGCTCAAAATTTTGATAAAATACTGAATTCTCAGATAGATGACAATAACAATATGCTAAAATATGAAAACCCGCTGGATGATTCGTCTTCGCAAGAGAATGCAAATCCTGCTATAATGAGTGTAGTAGTTGACAAAGTTGTGCGGGACGAGAGTGGTTTTAAGATGAAGTATGATCCGTCTCATCCGGATGCAAACAAAGATGGATATGTTGCATATCCAAATATAAATCCAGTGATAGAAATGTCCGATTTGATAGAAGCTACAAGAGCTTATCAGGCAAATGTGGCTGCATTTCAAAGTGCTAAAACTATGGCACAGAGTGCCATAGATATTTTAAGGGGATAGTTAGATGCAAAATAGTGTTAAAGGTATTTCATCATTAATAAACAGTACAAATACAAATAAAACTACAACACAAAACAGTAAGGATTTTTCAAAAGTGCTTGAGAGTAGTATCTCTGAGGTTAATGGTCTTCAAGAAAATGCCCAAAAGGCTATGTCTGATATGGCCACAGGCGAAGTGAAAGATTTGCATCAAGCTGCCATCGCCATAGATAAGGCCGAGCTTAGTATGAAGATGATGCTTGAAGTAAGAAATAAAGCGCTAAATGCATATAAAGAGATATCTCGAACACAAATCTAATAACCACTTAATGCAAAATACTAAACCCAAAACCTATAAGATAATTTTTCTATTTTTTATTGTTACACTTGGGTTTGTGCTCTTTTTGGGAGCTGATTTTTATTGGTCTAGTATCAAAAGAAGATTACCTACTTTGATTCACAAAGAGGTAGATCATGCTTTAAGAGGCGATATAATAAGCAAAGATGGTTTCAGGGTTGCCACAAGTAAAAAGCTCTATAAAGTTATGCTTGATACCAGAAATATTGATCCTGAGAAAAAACAGCTGTTTATAAAACTATATTCATTATACAGTGGAGACAATCCTAAAAAAGTCTTAAAAATTATCAATTCACGCTTTGGAAATGTTGTGCTTTCGTATAAAATTGACTCAAAAAGGGCAAAGTACCTCAAAAATCTAGCAAGAAAACTTTATCTACTGAGAGTTTTTGTAACATATGAAAATCCAAAAACAAAAGAGTCATTTTTACATGGTATGAGCATAATGGAAAGCGGAGAGAAGAGAATATATCCAGCTGTTGACACTTTAACTCCTGTTATCGGGTATATTAGAAAAGTTGAGAAAAAATCTATGACAAAAGTGGTTGGAGTCAAGGGTTTAGAAAAATATTACGAAGACAAGTTAGCCCCAATACAAAACTCTATTTTGCAAGGAAAAAGAGATATATCAAATAGTGTTATATTGGATAGAAGCAGTATATTTACAAAAAGAATAGACGGCTACAATATATATCTTAATGTCTCATTGAAAATTCAAAAAATGATAGAGAAAATACTCAGTGATAAAAAAAAATATCTCAAAGCAGATGAAATTGTAGCTTGCGTGATGGATAGCAAGACAGGCTCAATTTTGGCACTCGCCTCAAGTAACAGGTACAATCCGGATTTTATAAGAAGAGTTGACTATCCATCCTTGAATGTCACAGCGGCTGAATATCTGTATGAGCCGGGTTCGGTTATGAAGCCTTTTACTTTTTCACTTCTGCTTAGAGCAAAAAAAGTAAACCCTTTTGACTTGGTTAGGATATATGGTGGAAAATTTAAAATAGGCAGAAAAACCATCAGGGATTCTCATAAGTATGATTGGCTTAGTGCAGAAGATGTTATAGTTCATTCTAGTAATGTTGGAATCGCCCAGCTTGCCCAAAATCTAAATTCTATAGAGTTTTATCAGGGTCTAAAAGATTTTGGATTTACCTTTAAGAGCGGTATAGACTTGCCTTATGAGGCGCGAGGAGACATACCTCCTTTGCACAAATTTAAATCTGAAATATATAAAGCAACTGTCGGATATGGTTATGGTTTAAGAGTTACTTTTATACAACTCTTAAAAGCATATAATATATTTAATAACAATGGCAGAGTTGTTACTCCAAAAATTGCAGATAGATTTTCACTGAAAAATGGCAAGCCAAACCAACTAGCTTTTTTACCTCAAAAACAGATAATCTCAAATCCTGTGGCGCAAAGAATGAAAAAAATTCTCATCAAAACAGTTTTAAAGGGTACCGGAAAGGCTGCGATATACAAAGGTCTTGAGATTGGCGGTAAGACAGGCACTGCTCATATAGCAAAAAGGGGAGGCTATAGTGATAACTACAATAGTTCATTTTTTGGTTTTGCAAATGATTCCAAACATAGATTTACTATTGGGGTGTTAGTGAGAAATCCAAAGAAGAGATACTATTATTATGCATCATTGACTGCTGTTCCGGTTTTTAGGCAGATTGTAGAAACCTTGGTAGAAGAGGGGTATCTAACCCCTAGTCTATAATCCTTTTTTTTGCTGAAATTTCCAGTGTTATCATGCTGTCTTCTATAGTGCTTAGACCGCTTCTTTCTCCGGTTTCGAGGAAATTTAAAAATGCAAGTTGCTCTCTAAGAAGGGGCTCCTCTTTTTTTACTATGCATTTTCTTATAACATAGGAGTTGTTTTTTTGATATTCTGAATACTCTGTAAGGTCTTGTGCCATTAAGTCTGCTTCAAAATAAGACTCTTTTGTTGCTACTTCTATCGTTCTTTTTCTAAATGGAGTAAGCCAGTTTGTTGTGACACTCGCCACTATATCGTGCTCAAGTTTAAAAGACAAGATTGCGTTATCTTCATGGTGGTTATGGATTTTTCTTGAACGGTATATATTGGTTTTTACGATCTCTCTTTGTGAGATATAGCGAATCAAATCTATATCATGTACAGATAAATCCGTCAAAATTCCAACATCTGCAATTCTTGGAGGAAAAGGTCCAACTCTTGTGATGCCTATACTGTAAATCTCTTGGTCTTTTATTTCTTCTTTAAGAGCAGCTACTACAGGATTGAATCTCTCTATATAGCCAACGGCCACTTTCCCACCCGTCTTGTTTGCAACCTTTAGTATATCATGCGCTTCTTCGGTGGTAGAAGCAACAGGTTTTTCTATAAATATATCTTTCCCACTCTCAAGGCACTTTATTGCTACTTCTTTATGCAAAAATGTTGGTACAACTATCACACAGGCATCGATATCTTCGCTTTGCAACATATCATCTACACTTGAATAAAATGGCTCGTCATAATCACCGTTTTTTACAACATCGCAAATGGCAACAAGCCTGAATCCGTTGATACTTTTTATAATTCTATGATGATTTCTTCCCATAGAACCCAAGCCTATAAGCGCTATATTTTTCATTTAGTTATCCTCTTTATGGTTTCTGTTACCAAGTTTTGTTGTTCTTTTGTCAAAAATGGACTCATCGGAAGACTCATAATTTCATTTGAAATTTTTTCACTTACAGGAAAATCACCGTCTTTGTATCCAAGAGAGGCAAATGCCTCTTGTTGATGAAGAGATATAGGGTAGTGTACTGCAGTTGGGATTCCCGCCTGATTTAACTGTGAAGCTAAATCATCTCTGTTTTTATATCGGATTGAGTACTGTGCAAATACGCTGCTTCTGTCATCCTTGATAAGAGGAGGTAAAACTTTAGAATCTTTTAATAATTCATTGTATCTCTTTGCGATCTCTTCTCTTTTTTCAACTTCATCTTTAAAATATCTCATTTTTACATTTAATATCGCAGCCTGTAAGGCATCCAATCTCCCGTTGATGCCTATATATTTGTGTTTATAGCGCTCTTCTTGACCATGATTACAGAGAGTCCTTATTTTTTTTGCTAAAGCATCATCATTTGTAAATACCGCTCCACCATCACCATAGCACCCAAGAGGTTTTGATGGAAAAAAGCTGGTGCAGCCTATATCGCTTAGATTGCAAGATTTTTTGTCTTTATAGTTTGCTCCGAAACTCTGACAACCATCTTCGATCACAGATATATTGTGTTTTTCTGCTATTTTATTGATTTCATCCATGTCAGCTGGTTGCCCATATAAAGAGACAGGTATGATGGCTTTTGTTCTTGAGGTGATTTTCTCTTCTATAAGGGTTGGATCTATGTTGTAAGTCTCTTTGTCAATATCTACAAATACTGCTTTTGCTCCCACCAATGCTATAACTTCTGCGGTAGAGATAAATGTAAAAGGAGTTGTGATTACTTCATCGCCGGCTTTTATATCCAATGCCATAAGGGATAAAAGGAGAGCATCTGTGCCAGATGAGCAGGCAATGGCATGTTTTGAGCCTGTAAAATCAGCCAGGCTTTCTTCTAGTTTGCTGACTTGGGGTCCTAGTATAAATTGTGTTGAATTTAATACACCTAAAATTTCTTTGTCGATCTCGTCTTTGTAGAGCTCATATTGAGTTTTGAGATCTATAAATGGTAATTTCATAATTTGCCTTGTTGTTTTTAACTTACCTTGCATTTTGCAAGGTAAGTTATAATTTTGTATTTTACTTAAAATATGTTGATGAAAGTATAAAATACAAAGGATAATGGAGAGTAAATTAGACTCTCTTATGCAATTTTAAATGCCTTTTAGCTAAAATAACAGCTATTTATTTATTTAGGAAACAACTTATGGATATAAGAGCCCAATTTTTAAGATTTTTTGAAGACAAAGGACATACTTTGGTGCCAAGTGCGCCTTTGGTTCCTGATGATGCTACGCTTCTTTTTGTTAACGCTGGAATGGTGCCGTTTAAATCAATATTTACAGGAGAGATTCCGAGACCAAATCCTCCCCGTGCCACAAGTGCACAGACTTGCATAAGAGCGGGGGGAAAACATAACGATTTGGATAATGTCGGCTATACCGCAAGACACCACACTTTTTTTGAGATGCTTGGAAATTTCTCTTTTGGTGATTATTTTAAAGAGGATGCTATCAAATATGCATGGGAATTTATCACTGAAGTGCTTGAACTTCCAAAAGAGAAACTTTGGGTGACTGTGCATGACAGTGATGATGAAGCGGAACTTATCTGGCAAAAATATATCCAAAAAGAGAGAATTAAGAGATTTGGTGACAAAGATAACTTCTGGCAGATGGGAGATACCGGACCTTGTGGACCTTGCAGTGAGATTTTTTATGACCAAGGAAGTGAGCATTTTGATACGGCAGAGGACTATCTGGGCGGTGATGGTGATAGATTTTTAGAGATTTGGAATCTTGTTTTTATGCAGTATGAGAGAGAAGGGAGCGGTAAATTAACACCACTTCCAAAACCTTCTATCGATACAGGTATGGGCTTGGAGAGAGTGATAGCTGTCAAAGAGGGCGTTTTCAGTAATTATGATTCATCTATGTTTATGCCTTTGATTCATAAAGTTGAAGAGATATGTAAAAAGCCATACAGTTATGAGAGTGGCGCGAGTTATAGGGTTATAGCTGATCATATTCGCTCTGTAGCATTTTTGTTGGCCCAAGGTGTGAATTTTGATAAAGAGGGCAGAGGATATGTCCTAAGAAGGATATTAAGAAGAGCTGTAAGACACGGATATTTACTTAATATAAAAGAGCCTTTTATGTATAGATTGTTGGGTACGCTAAATGATTTGATGGGAAAACAGTATCCGTATTTGATAGAAAAAAAAGATGTTCTTAGTGAGCAGATAAAAAGGGAAGAGGAGAGATTTTTATCTACTATTTCTCTTGGATTAGAGCTGTTTGAAAAAGAGCTACAAAATACCAAAGAGATTTTTAGTGGAGATGTAGCCTTTAAACTCTACGATACTTACGGTTTTCCACTTGATTTGACCCAAGATATGCTAAGAGAGAGAAGTCTAGGTGTTGATGCCAAAAGATTTGATTATTTGATGAGTGAACAGAGGAAAAGAGCCAAGGCTTCATGGAAAGGCAGTGGAGACAGTGCAGCACACGGTGATTTTAAACCTTTACTTGAAAGGTTTGGATTAAATGAGTTTATAGGATATGAAAATAGTGTATCAAACTCAAAAGTTTTAGCGCTTTTAGATGAAGATTTTAAAGAGGTAAAAAGCTTAGACAAGAGTGGCTGGGTTATGTTTGAGAGAACACCTTTTTATGCGCAAAGTGGTGGACAATGTGGTGACAGCGGAGAGATTGAAGGGTATGGAAGCATAACAGATACCAAAAAATTCTTTGATCTGAATCTTTCGCATGTAGAGCTTGAAAAAAGTATAAAAACAGGCGATATTTTACATGTAGAGGTTAGCGCGGGTAGAAACGAGATAGCAAAACACCATTCGGCTACACATATCTTGCAAAGTGCACTCAAAAAAGTCTTGGGTGAGCATATAGCGCAAGCTGGCTCGCTTGTTGAAGAAAATAGATTGAGATTTGATTTTTCACACCCAAAAGCGATGAGTTTGCAAGAGATAAAAAAAGTAGAAGATTTTGTAAACAGTATCATCTTTAAGGGCATTAAAGAAGAGACAAAAATTATGAATATAGATGATGCCAGAAAGAGTGGTGCTATGGCTTTGTTTGGCGAGAAGTATGGAGATAAAGTGAGGGTTGTTTCTTTTGGAGATGTGAGTATTGAACTTTGTGGAGGAACACATGTGAAAAACAGTGCAAACATAGGAAGCTTTTTCATCACAAAAGAGAGTGGCGTAAGCGCAGGTGTGAGAAGAATTGAAGCAGTATGTGGCAAAAGCGCACATAAGTATGTGCTACAATTAAGAGAGACTCTTGAGAAGGCCAAGGAAGAGGTGAAACACAAAGATATATTTATAGGGATAGGAAGACTCAAAAAGGAGATAGTTGAACTTAAAGCAGAAGTAGAAGCCTTTAGTGCAAATGCTGGAAAAGCAGTAGAATCAAACACTATCAATGGAGTTGAACTTATAGTAGATGAACTTAAAGCTGGAGATATAAAAAAGAGCATAGATGATTTGAAAAATCAAAAACAGAGTGTTGCAGTTTTGCTTTTTCAGAAAAAGGGAGACAAAGTGCTTATAGCAAGCGGAGTAAAAAATGCTCCTATAAAAGCGGGAGCTTGGATAAAAGAGGTGGCTCCCATAGTTGGCGGTGGCGGTGGCGGTCGGGATGACTTTGCTCAAGCAGGAGGCAAGAAACCACAGATGATAGATAAAGCAAAAAAAATAGCCTTAGAGTATGCAAGGGCTATTTTATAATCACATGAAAGTATGCTATGTATGATTTAACAGCCGATATATTTGAAAATTATAAGACTCTTATTATATTTTTACATGTTTTGAGTGCGTCTTTTTTGATTGGGAGTATGTTTGTAATCATATTTATAGTCAGACCAATTGCCAAGAAGGTAGAGGATATTGAGTTAAAGTGTGAAAATTGTCTTAAAATATTACAAAGGTTTAACATTTTTTTAGTTCCCATTATGTTAACTATACTCTCGGCATCCTTTTTTATGAATATCGGAATGGGTTTTGAATACGGAGACCCTACAGTATTTATAGTGATACATATAAAAGAGGCTATATGGATATTTCTTGCTTTTAATTTCCTTTATATATATAAAAAATACATGAATGCTAAAAAAGCATACAGGCAAAAAGATTTTTTGGTTACTCAAGAAAATATAATACTCATAACAAAGTATTTGATTCCTCTAAACCTTGTTATTTCGTTAATAGCAGTTTATTTCGGCGTTGTTATAAAAGAGATATAGATGAGATTGATTTTAGCTTCAAAATCAAAAACCAGGGCACTGATATTAAAAAGCCATGGTGTGGAGTTTTCGCAAATTGGTATTGATTTTGATGAAGACTCGTTAGAGTATAGCAAGCCCAGAGATTTTGTTTATTATGCAACAAAAGGAAAAATGGAGACTTATTTATCGAAGTATGATCTGGAAATTCCTGTTTTATGTGCTGATACGGTTGTTTGTGCAGATGATATAATACTTAGAAAGGCAAAAGATGTAGAAGATGCAAGGAAAATTTTACTTAGGCAAAGTGGGAATAGTGTCTCTATCTTGACCTGTATGATTTATAAATCATACAAAATGGAGTTTATTGATCTTAATGCAACAAAATATCTGTTTTCTCCTTTTGATATGGGTGAGCTTGATATTTACCTAAAGAGTGATGAGTGGAGAGGCAAGGCCGGTGCCTGTATGGTTGAGGGCTTTTGCAAAAAATATATAAAAGAGGTTATAGGTTTGCAAAGTACAGCAATGGGACTAGGCATAGAGAAGCTTATGCCTTTTTTAGAGTTAAATGATGTACTCTAGTGAATTAAAGGCGATAAAAAAATCCAATCTTTTTCGATCTAGAGAAATCAAAGATGCAAATTTGATTGATTTTGCCTCAAATGACTACTTGGGATTAAGCGAGATCAAATCTCTTTTGAATAAAACTTGTGACAGTTTGCAACATTACTCTTCTCATGCCCCTCAAGCTTCACAAATGCTAAATGGCTACCACGAAATTCATAAGAATTTTGAAGATTATCTTTGTGGGATAAACAATTTTCCAAGCGCTATTGTCGCAGGTAGTGGTTTTTTGGCAAATCTTGCTCTCATTGAGGCACTTCCGAGAAAAAAAGATTTGTTGATTTTGGATGAAGAGTACCACGCGAGCGGAGTTTTGGCATCAAAACTTATAGATTCAAAAGTTGTCTATTTTAGACATAATGATATGGGACATCTAGAAGATATACTTCGAAATAGTGACTTCAAAAGAGTGATTGTTGCAGTTGAGGGTATCTACTCCATGAGTGGAGATTTGGTAAAAAAAGATATATTTGAACTGTGCGAGATATATAAGTTTATACTTATCGTAGATGAAGCTCACAGTGTAGGTGTAGTTGGCAAAAATCTACTGGGAATTTTTGATTTGTTCAATATTAGACCTACAAAATATCATATAAAAATGGGGACTTTGGGAAAGGCGCTGGGAAGTTATGGGGCATATATTCTTTGTAGCAAGCATATAAGAGAGTATCTCCAAAATAGGGCCAAATCACTTATATATGCCACAGCTCCATCTCTTTTTGATATAGAACTGGCAAGATTTGGGCTACTTTATGTGCAAGAAAAAAAAGATATATTTATACAAGAGATCAAAAAGAGAAAAGAGATTTTCAGGTACTATTTTAAAATAGATGTGGATGGTTTGATTTTTCCATTTAAAATTAGAACTTCACAAAATGTTTTAAAATGCAAAGATAAACTGCAAGAGTTAGGTTTTAGTGTTGGTGCTATTCGTCCGCCAACCGTCAAAGAGCCGATATTAAGGATAATTCCAAGGATAAATATAGATTCATATGAGTTTGAGAGATTATGCAAGAAGTTGAGTGAGTGTGTGAAATGAGCTTTATATGTAGAAATTTGAGTATCAAAAACAGAGATAAGATTCTTCTGGATATCTCTTTTGAAAATCAAAAGTCATATGCCCTTATAGGGCAGAGTGGAAGTGGAAAAAGCTTAACGCTAAAGGCATTTTTAGGTATGTTACCCTCTAATCTTGAGAGCTCTATACAGATTGAATGTGATTATGAGCTAAGAAGAGGCAAAACAGTCTCAATCGTTCCTCAAAATCCCTTCACAGCACTTTCTCCTTTGACAAAGATAAAAAAACAGTTTTTCATGCCAGTTGATGAAATTTTTAAATATATAGACATGGTTGGTTTAGATAAAGAGTTGATAAATAGATTTCCATCTGAACTAAGTGGTGGACAGCTTCAAAGGGTGATTATTGCTATGGCTCTTTCGATAAGACCAAAACTTCTTTTGCTTGATGAGCCAACTACGGCACTGGATAAAAAGAGTAAAACTGATATTTTAGAGTTGATTAAAAAAATACAATGTATAGATAATTTTGATATACTATTTGTAACTCACGATATAGCAACTGTAAGAAATTTATGTGATAGAGTGGGTATCTTGAAAGAGGGAAGAATCCTAGAAGATGGAGATATAGAAGATATTTTGAAAAATCCAAAAAACAGCTATACTAGAGAATTGATAGAGTCCGGATTTGAAAACAGGGAGTTTAGAGAGTGAAATATTTTATTGGTTTGATTTTTTCGGTGGCACTCTTGCTTGTTGTTGGATTTTTGTACCTATACTCAAATGTCAGATTTGATGCTTATAAAATTATTGATTATAAGCCTAGGCTAACTACTCAGATATTTGATAGAAATGGTGAGCTGTTGGCAAATATTTTTGATAAAGAAAATAGAGTATATGTTAAGTATGATGATATTCCACCGCGCATGATTGAAGCTTTGGTGGCGATAGAAGATACATCTTTTTTTGAGCATGGTGGTATCAATTTTGAAGCTATATTTAGAGCACTTATCAAAGATATAAAAGCTATGAAGCTTGTTGAAGGGGCAAGTACTTTGACTCAGCAGTTGATTAAAAATACTGTTCTTTCAAGAAAAAAGACCATCAAAAGAAAACTCAACGAAGCTATTTTGGCATACAAGATAGAGAGTGAGTTGTCAAAAGAACAGATATTGGAGAGATACTTTAACCAAGTATATTTTGGTCATGGTTATTATGGTGTCAAAACGGCAGCACTTGGTTATTTTAATAAAAATTTAGATGCTTTGAGTCTCAAAGAGATAGCTATATTGGTTGGGCTTCCGAGGGCTCCTAGTGCCTATGATCCGACCAAACATTTGGATTTGTCTCTTAGTCGTGCAAACAGAGTAATATACAGAATGTACTCTTTGGGCTGGATAAATAAAAACCAATATAAAAAAGCTACTGACGAGCATCCTATAGTTTATGATGAAACACTAACAAAAAATAGAGCTCCATATATCGTTGATGAGGTTATCAAAAGACTAACTCCCCAGTTTAGTGATCTTAAAACCGGAGGATATAAAATTTATCTAAGTATCGATTTAAAATTGCAACAGCTTGCCAGAAAATCCCTCTTGCTCGGATATAATGGAATTATTAAAAGAAATAAAGATGGAAATAATTCAAAGTTAAATGGAGCGATGGTTGTGCTTGATAATAAAACAGGTGATGTTCTAGCCATGGTTGGAGGAGTGGATTACAAAAAGAGTCACTTTAATCGTGCTACGCAAAGCAGAAGACAACCAGGAAGTAGTTTCAAGCCTTTTATCTATCTTCACGCTCTAAATGTTGGATATAACGGACAGACGAAAATACCGGATATCTCCAGAGTATTTGTCGATAAAAAAAATGATAAGAAATGGAAGCCCAGAAATTATGAAGAGAATTTTGAGGGTATGATTACTTTGGAAAATGCTTTGGTTCATTCAAGAAACCTAGCAACTATAAATTTGCTCAATGCACTGGGAATGGATAGCGTGTATAAAGATTTGAGCAAAGAGGGATTTAAAAAGTTACCTTATGACCTTTCTATGGCTTTGGGAAGTTTTGGGATTTCACCCTATGATTTTGCAGGGTTCTATACCACTTTTTCCAATTATGGGCAAAGAGTAAAACCAAGATTGGTAACAAAAATACAGAACAAATTTGGCGATACCCAAAATTTTGAAGTTCAGACAAAAAAGATAACTTCGCCATCACAGGCATATCTTATGATTGATATATTAAAGCAGGTTGTTAAAAGGGGTACGGGAAGAAAAGCAAATGTAAAAAATGTTGAAGTAGCTGGAAAAACAGGTACTACAAACAACTATGTAGATGCCTGGTTTTGCGGTTTTACTCCCAGCATAGAAGTTGTCACATGGTTTGGAAATGATGACAATAGTCCCATGAAAAAAAGAGAAACGGGTGGAAGAAGTGCCGGACCGTCATTTGCAAATTTTGTAAAAAATTATATACAACTTTATCCGCA
The DNA here is from genome assembly GCA_045047115.1 of Sulfurospirillum sp. GTDB lineage: Bacteria > Campylobacterota > Campylobacteria > Campylobacterales > Sulfurospirillaceae > JAADIZ01. Next base: position 12,016 of record JASFYR010000030.1, on the reverse strand, counting down.
AACAAAAAGAAAATTTGATATTCCTAATGGAGTAAAATATAAATTAGTGGGAGAGAGAAGATATTATTTTACCGATATATCACCTCTTCCAAAGGCAAATACTCCTTCGGAGAGCAAAACTGGCGGAGGTTTGATTTTCTAGAGAGAAGGGTATTTATATCCTTCTCTCTTTATGGTTGCTATGCAGAAACTTTTGAGTTTTTTAACTCTTTGCTTTTTATGTACTCATCTATCTCTTTTGCCGCTTTTTTACCGGCTCCCATGGCTTGTATGACTGTGGCAGCTCCTGTGACTATGTCGCCACCTGCAAAGACTCCCTCTCTTGTTGTTGCTGTTGTTTTGTCGTCTTCTATAATTATTGTGCCTTTTGGTGTGATTGCCATACCCCGTGTTGTGGAAGTTACTAAATCATTTGGCTTGGTGCCAATTGAGATGATAACAGTATCGGCTTCTATGACAAACTGCGAGCCTTTTATCTCTATCGGTCTTCTTCTGCCGCTCTCATCAGGTTCCCCAAGCTCCATTTTGACACATTTCAATCCTCTTACTCTGCCTTTGTCATCCGCCAAAATTTCTATAGGATTTGTCAAAAGTTTAAAATCAACACCTTCTTCTTTGGCGTGTTCAGTTTCTTCAGCGCGGGCAGGGATATCTTCATAGCTTCTTCTGTAAACGATACTGGTTTGCGCTCCTAATCTTTTTGCAACTCTTGCTGAATCCATTGATACATTTCCAGCACCTATGACGGCAACTTTATCGCCTATTGTAGTCGGAGTATGATAATCCTTCTTGTTACCGCCCATAAGATTTACTCTTGTTAGAAACTCATTTGCAGACAGGACGCCCATCGCATTTTCACCTTTGATTCCCAAAAAGTTAGGAAATCCTGCACCGCTTCCAACAAATACAGCTTCAAAGCCTTCATTAAACAGTTCGTCTATCGTCAAAGTTTTGCCAATTACTACATTTGTGTGAAATTTTACGCCAAGTTTTTTGATTCTGTCTATTTCTGCATTGACTATCTCTTTTGGTAGTCTAAAAGAGGGAATTCCATAAGCTAAAACACCACCGAGTTTATGTAGCGATTCAAAGACATCTACCTCGTAGCCAAATTCTGAAAGCTGGGCAGAGGCAGCAAGACCAGATGGTCCGCTACCTATAATAGCTACTTTTTTCCCATTTTTCTTTGGTACTTTTGTTTCCATATGTTGAAGTGACCAGTCGCCGACAAATCTTTCTAGCAATCCTATAGCAAGAGGCTCTCCTTTTTTGCCGGAGATACAACTTCCCTCGCACTGTTTTTCCTGTGGACAGACCCTCCCACAGATAGAAGCCAGTTTGGTGTGTGCCAGCAATATGCTTGCAGCTCCCTCGATATCTTCTTCTCTAAGTTTTTTTATGAAAGCCGGTATATCTATGCCAACAGGGCAAGAGCTGACACATTTTGGTTTTTTACATAAAAAACAGCGATTTGCCTCTTTTACAACTTCTTTAAATGTATATCCGAGATTCACTTCATCAAAACTGTGAACTCTATGAAGTGGTTCTCTTGTGTATGGAAGTGATCGTTTTTTGGCATCGTGAACCTCTTCATGTTCTATTGGGCACTCTTCATTTTCGTGTTCATCTTCGAGTGTGTTTTCCTGACGCATTCTAAGCCGTGTTTGCGCCTCGTCAAAATTAACTTTAAAGCCATCAAACTCAGGTCCGTCAACACAGGCAAATTTTACTTTGCCATCTATTTCAACACGACAAGCTCCACACATTCCCGTACCATCAACCATAAGAGGATTTAGACTTACGGTAGTAGGAATTTCAAGTTTTTTTGTCATAATTGTTGCATATTTCATCATAATCATGGGACCAATTGCAACAGCTTGCGTGAACTCTTTTTTATCACTTAAAACAAGTTTTTTGAGTACATCTGTAACATTTCCGTGTACGCCGTAAGAACCATCATCTGTACAGATATGAACATTTGGAGTGTATTTTTTAAACTCCTCTTCCAGTATCAGCAGTCCTTTTGAGCGGGCACCTAGTATGATGTCCATCTTTAGACCATGTTTATAAAACCATTTTACCTGTGGATGTATCGGAGCTGCTCCTACACCTCCGGCTATAAAGACAAAATGCTCTTTCTTGAGTTCATCCATGTTTTTTTCTAAGAATTCGCACTGCTGACCAAGTGGACCGACAACATCTTCAAAATAGTCTCCCGGTTCAACTTTTTCCATATCTTTTGTACTTTCACCAACTATTTGGAAGATTATGTTGACACTTCCTGCATCCCTGTCATAGTCGCAAATAGTCAGAGGAATTCTCTCGGCATATTCATCCAACTTTACGATCAGAAATTGTCCGGGTTGTGCTTTTACTGCAACCAATGGTGCTTCCAAATCCATAGATACTATGGTAGGTGAAAGATATCTTTTGCTTAGTACCTTATACATCTTTATTCTCCCTTTTTACCCCAAATGTAAAGCCATCTTTAACCCTGTTGATTAACTCTGGCACTATATCACTATAATCCCCTACAATTCCAAAATCGGCATTGGAAAAAATGCTCTCATTTGGATGTATATTAATTGCAATTATTGTTTCGGACTCTTTCATCCCTGCTAGGTGTTGGATGGCTCCTGATATACCTATGGCAATATAGACTTTTGGTCTGAGTGTTTTTCCTGTTTGTCCAACCTGCCTTGCATATTCGCTTATTCCTATATCAACCATAGGTCTGCTAGAGGCGTATTCAGCATTGATTCCTTGAGCTTTTAGTGCGTTTGTTAACTCTTTGATGAGTTTCATGTCATCATTTATAGTCCCTCTGCCTCCTGAGACTATGATATCTGCCTCAAAGAGATTTGCCAAGCCTCCGTCTCCCCTAACTGTTTTTATGATTTGAGTGATAAAATCTTCTTCGTCAAGTTTTGGCCTAAATGTTGAAATTTTACCCTTTAAGCTCTCATCTCTCTTTGGCACTTCAAAAGTTCCAGCTCTTGCAGTTGAAATTTGCGGGCAGTGAAAACCCAGAATCGTAGCAAGTTTTGATTCTCCATAAGTCGGCCTTCTTGATTCTAGTATAGGAGCAAATACTTTTTTGTTTTTTCTGTCTATATGTTCGCCTATTTCAAGCCCTGTGCAATCAGCCGTCACTCCGCTTTGGGTTTTAACCGCAGTTCTGGGAGCCAATTCCCGTCCGGCAGTTGTGGCTGCAAAAAGGGCAATTTCCGGATTATATTTTTTTATAACTTGTGCAAAGATTGATGAAAAAGGGAGAATTCTATACTCTTCGAGTCTTTCGTCGTCCACGATTATCACTTCATCGCTTCCGTGATAAATCAACTCATTTGCCAAATCTTTTATATTGTGCCCTATAAGAAGAGTTCTTACTTTTGTTCCCTTTTCCAGTGAGTTTGCAAGATTTTTTGCAGGTGTCAAAAGCTCTAGCGAAGGTCTGGTGATTTTGCCGTTTGCAAGCTCAGCCCAAGTGAGGATTCCGCTAGCCCCTTCTCTAAAATCTACTTTCTCATAGTCTTTGGGTATATTCTTTTTCTTAACTTCTTTTTTCTCTTTTACTTCAAGACTGTTTTTGCCTGATTTGATATTTTCTATAAGATTATCTACCAGAGTAGAGGCATTTTTGCCCTTACTCATAATTACAGGGGCTCTTTCGCTCTTTATATTTACTACCTTGGCCACTATAGTTGGAGAACCTGATAATCCAATCTTTTCATCACTTAGGTTTATATCATTTACGCTTAAAATATTTACCTTTGCATCTCTGGCTTTTACTGCTCCTAAAAGACTTGGTCGTCTTGGAGGTATGCCTGTTGGTGTCAAGGATAGAGCACAAGGTTTTGGTAGTTTTAGTATCTGATAACCTCCCTCTATAATCCTTCTTGCGATAACATGCCCATCTTTAAACTCTACATTTTCGATGAAAGTGGCTTGCGGGATACCCAGATTTTGTGCAACTTGTGATGGTACATGAGCTGTATCGCCATCGCTTGTTTGGCGACCCGCAACTATGATAAAATTCTCATTTGCACCCCTGCCAAAACCCAGATGTTTTAACATGGTCGATATTGCAAGTCCTGTCGCGAAAGTATCTGAACCACCCAATTTTCTGTCTGAAAGTAGATATGCTTCGTCATAACCCATAGATATTGCTTTTTTGAGGGATTGTTCAAACGATGGAGGGCCCATAGAGCAGACAATCAATCTCGCCTCGCCTAGCATAGATTTTAATTGTAAACCAGCCTCCAATGCAAAAGAGCAATCTATATTTATGATTGATTTTGCTTTTGTTCTGTCCATTAGTCCGTCATCTCCCATTCTCATTTGTGATGGAAGCGGAACTTGTTTCATTAAACTAATTATTGTTGTCATTTTTATTACTCCCCCAAGTTTTACATATTTTGATATTGTGGGCCGTCACCGCCATAAGGTGGATTCCATGTTATCGCGTCATTTGGTGTCTTTATATCACAGGTTTTACAGTGGATACAATTTTCAGGATGTATCTTTAAAGAGCGTTTGCCATCTTTGTCGATATGCTCTTCATAAACTGCTGCCGGACAAAAATATTGGCATGGCATACCATACTCATTGATATTTATTCTTGAAAATTCATCTATATCTTTTACAACTAGATGGCAAGGCTGTTCTTCATCATGATGAGTTCCCGAATAAAAAACACTGCTATCTTTGTCAAAAGTAAGTTTTTTATCAAATTCAAGTTTGTCTCCAAATCTCTCTTTGAAAAATTTACCTCTAAAATCTTTGGTTTTTTTCGTGCTAAGACTATCTTTTTGGAGGTGTGGAGTCAATAGGCAAAATCCATTTGTGATGAGTTGTATGCCAAATTTAAAACCGCCCACAAAGAGACCTTCACTCATAACCGCTCTAAAATTTCTAACCGGATAGAGTTCTTTTTTGATTCGGCTTTGGTCTATGTGCTTTTTGTAGTGTGAGAGCACAGCTTCGCTGAAGTTATCAGCCTTTAGTGCCTCGTAAGCAGTTTGCGCCGCACACATTCCGGATGTGACTGAGAGATGTACCCCCTTAAGTGCCGGCATAGCTACAAAACCAGCACTGTCGCCTACTATAAGGAGATTGTCTGTATAGAGTTTGGATATACAGTTCCATCCCCCCTCAGGTATGGTTTTCGCTCCGTACTCAAGAAGTTTCCCCCCCTCTAAGATTTTTCTTAAAAATGGATGCTGTTTCCAGATTTGCATCAATGCATGAGGATCTAATGTAGGGTCTTTGTAGTCTAGTCCAATAGCAAAACCGAGCTCAACTTTGTTGTTGCCAAGACCATATATAAAACCTCCGCCAAATTCATCTTCTTCTAGCGGATAGCCAAAAGTGTGAAATACCTCACCTTCTTTAATGCTCCCCTCTTTTATATCCCATATCTCCTTGATGCCAATTGAGTAGAGCTGAGGGTTTGAGTTTGCTCTGAGGGCAAATCTGTTTTTTACTTTTTTTGCCAAACTTCCTCTGCTTCCCTCAGCCAAGATTGTCAGTTTTGCAAAAACTTTTGTGCCTTCTTGAAAATTTTTCTCTCTTTTACCATCTTTACTAAGACCGGTATCTATGCATTTTACACCAATAATTTTTTCATTCTCATAGAGTAGGTCGGATATTGAAAAACCAGGATATATCTCTACGCCCTTTTTAGTAGCAACATCTGCTAAGTATTTGCAGACTTCTGAGAGTGAAATTATTTTGTTTCCTATATTGTTCATATGTGGAGGATGAAAAGGTAGAATTTTGTACTTTTTTTGAGATAATTTGAGAGTATCATCACGTATAACTTCACACTCTATGGGAAGATTTTCAAACTCTTCTTTGCTTAGCAGCTCTTTTAAAACTTGCTCTTTGACAAGTGTTCCTGAGAGTATATGTGAGCCTATCTCGCTTGCTTTATCTACGAGCATTATACGCTTTTTTTCGCCATTTTTATTCAATAGGTTTGCAAGGTGTATGGCTGTGCTTAATCCTGAAGGTCCACCCCCGACTATAAGAACATCTACTAAAAGAGTGTTTTTACTTTCCATAATTTATCTCCATATTGGGGTTACTTTTTGTAGCTTACATTACTTACTATATCCGTAGAGAATTTTAAAGTTCGTTTTGGATATATAAGGCTATTAAAAAGTACCCTTTGTAAACTTCAGATGAATATTATCGAAAAATTACCGTAAAATGCTATATTGTGGGCGAAAAAAGTAGATTTTTTTCTAAAGTGTGTCATTTTGTAACGATATTTTATCATATAAAAAAGATATAAAACTTATAAATTAACTCTATTATTTTATATAGTGTAAACTGTCGATTTTAATGATAAAAATGATAGTTTTATCGTCAATTTTGTAGAATTTACTTAGTATAGTTATAAAGTAGAGGAGAAATCCTCTACTTTATATGCTTAACAAGAGTAAGTTGACTTAAACTCAAATGCTGTTGGTCTGCCCTCATCCGGCCAGACCTGTGTCTCAAATTTATAGTGCTTGTAGGTGCTGATAAACTCATCACTCATGACAGCTTTAAGATAATCTTGATCTTTCAAAAGAGCCTCTAGCGCTTCTCTTAGAGTATGAGGCATTTGAGCGATTCCTTTTTCTCTAATTTCATCAAGGCTTAATTCAAACAGATCTTCATCCATCGGACCAATAGGCTCGGTTTTGTTTGCTATGCCATCAAGTCCTGCTAGCAAAAGTGCAGTGAAAGCAAGGTAGGGACAAGCAGTAGAGTCTGGAAATCTCATCTCTGCACGAACCGATTTTTCATTTGAACCGTAAGGGATGCGACAACTTGCACTTCTGTTTTGTGAAGAATAAGTGAGAATTGAAGGAGCTTCGAATCCCGGAATCAATCTTTTATATGAGTTAGTGCTTGCATTTGTAAAGGCTGCCAGGCTTTGAGCATGTTTTAGAACACCTCCTATATAGTATCTGGCTGTATCGCTTAGATTTGCATATGCACCTTTTTCGAAGAATGTATTTTTTCCATCTTTCCAGATTGATTGGTGCACATGCATGCCGTTTCCATTGTCACCATAAAGAGGTTTTGGCATAAAAGTGGCAGTTTTACCATTTAGGTGGGCTACCATCTTTACAACATACTTATAGATTTGCACATTATCAGCTGCTTCTACAAGAGTACCAAATTTTACACCTATTTCACCTTGGGCCTGAGCAACTTCGTGATGAACAACAAAAGTTTCTAGTCCAACCTGCTCAAGAACCTGAACCATTTCTGCCCTTAAATCAACCATAGAGTCGGTTGGCTGACATGGAAAATATCCACCTTTTGTTCTTGGTCTGTGACCAGTGTTGAAACCATCAGCATATGATTTGCTGTCACTCCATTCACCCTCTTCAGAATCAACTTCATAATAGGCGCAATTTATCTCATCTTTTATTTTTACATCATCAAAGATGAAAAATTCATTTTCGGGTCCAAAATAGGCTACATCTCCTACCCCTGTTTTGCCGAGATACTTTAGTGCTTTTTTGGCTATACTTCTAGGACATTTTTCATATAGTTCGCCTTTGTATATATCATAAACATCACAGAAGACTATGATGGTTGGATCTGCTGTAAAAGGATCTAAAAAAGCAGATTCGGCTTCTGGCATAAGAATCATGTCTGATTTGTTGATTGGCTGCCATGCATCAACGCTTGAGCCATCAAACGGAATACCATCTTTAAAAGAATCGGCATCAATGGCATGCATTGTATATGATAAATGATGCCAAGCACCTTTTATGTCCGTAAAACGAAAATCAACAAACTCTACTTCATTCTCTTTGCAGTACTCAAAAAACTCTTCCACACTATTGACAAATTTGCCCATGTGCACTCCTTGTAAATTTTATTTTGATATATTTTATCTAAATTATCTATATAATGGCTTTATTGTGTGGTTAAAAATTAACCATCTCTAGTTCTTTGCTCCTAAAAACTGCACATTTATTATACCCATAGGACTTTGCATATTTTATATTTTCTTCAATTTTGTATCCTACCTCTTCTGGTTTGTGAGCATCTGAGCAAAATGTTATTGGAATGTCAAACTCTACCAAAAGTTCCATTATATCTGATGATGGATAAGGCTCTTTGATAGGTTTTCTATACCCCGCACTATTTAATTCAACAACCATAGCCGCTTTTTTTATCTCTTTAATCGCCTCTTTTGCTATGAGTCTAATATCTTTTTTAGGCAGATATTTGAAGACTTTTATCAAGTCTATATGTCCCACTATTTCAAAAAGATTGCTCTGCGCCATCTTTTTAACAGCATCAAAATACTCTTCCCATATCTTGTCTATATCTTTTCTTTGGTATTGGGCTATAAATTCCGGATTATCAAAACCCCATTTATCCAAAAAGTGAATTGAGCCTATAAGATAATCAACATCTGCATTTAAAACTCTTTTATCAATATAGCCCTCTAAAAAATCTACTTCATACCCTAAAAGAACTTCTATCTCATCTTTGTATTTGTGCTTTACATGCAGAGCTTCTTTTTCATAGCCCTTCATTTGCTCGAAATTCATACGGTATTTTTTATCAAAATTCATCGGTGCGTGGTCACTGAAACCAAAAATATCAATATTCTTTTTTATTGCTTTTTGAACAAAATCTTCCATACTGCCTTTTGCATGGTTGCATAAAGAAGTGTGATTATGTAGGTCAACTATCATTTATTTTTCCTTTTAAAGTAAAATTATATGAAAAGTTCTATATAATATTGATAAAACTCATTTTAGAGGAGAAATTTATGACACAAGAAGAGCTTGATGCATTGATGGCTGGCGGGTTAGATGATTTGGATACTGGAGTAGAGTCGGCAACACAAGAGGATAAAAAGACTCTCGAGAGAGAAGAGAAGGATGATAAAGAGTTGGGAAAGGCCATCAAAGAAGATGTGGAAAATGGAGAAGATATAGAAGAGAATCAAAAAGATGCTCATGAGTACAGAGCAGATGCAAATATGGCTTGGCCTCCACCACCGCCAACGGAAGATCATAAAATGGTTACTCAGCTAGATGATGTAACAAAAGATTCTGAAGTGAAAGCAACGCAGATTTTTGATAAATTGGATGCAGTCAATAATGTTTTGATGGATATGGAGACTGACATAGATGAAATAGTGTCAAAAATTGACGGAAATATAACTCTTTTTGAAAAATTGACGGAAAAATTTCCAAATATTGCTCAATTTAAAACTGCTCTCGATGATAATAAAGAGATCAAAAAGAAACTTGATACTATGAAATCAAATGCCCAGACGGGAGAAGATGAAGCTATGATGGCTATGGATATCATGCAGTATCAAGATATCCACAGGCAAAAAATCGAGAGAGTTATAAATGTCATGAGAGCACTCTCGAAATATATAAGTCTCCTTTTTGAAGGAAGCATAGATGATGACAAAAGAGTGGGTTCTGCCGTCCATATCTATGGTGATGAAAATACTGAAGATTTAGTAACAACTGATGATATAGAAGCGATTATAGAAAGCCTGGGTAAAAAAAAGTAGATGGACAGAGTAGAGCTACTCTCGCCAGCGGGAAATTTTGAAAAACTGAAAATTGCGCTCTCTTATGGAGCGGATGCTGTATATGCAGGTGTCAGCCATTTTTCTTTGAGACTTAGAAGTGGAAAAGAGTTTACTTATGAGAGCTTTGAAGAGGCTATTAAATATACCCACTCTAAGGGTAAAAAACTATATGTAACCATAAATGGCTTTCCCTTTAATTCCCAAATTGAGTTATTGAGAAAACATATACAAAAAGTCGCGCTTATGAATCCTGATGCTTTTATCGTAGCGGCTCCAGGAGTCATAAAACTGGTCAAAGAGATTGCGCCAAGTGTGCCGATTCACCTCTCTACACAGGCAAATGTTTTGAGTTATCTTGATGCTGAGGTTTATTGGGATTTGGGTGTGAAAAGAATCATAGCTGCCAGAGAGGTGAGTCTTAAGGATCTCAAAAAAATAAAAGAGCATCTGCCTGATCTTGAGCTTGAAGTTTTTGTGCATGGCTCCATGTGCTTCGCATACAGTGGGAGATGCCTCATCAGCTCTTTGCAAAGCGGAAGGGTTTCAAATCGTGGAAGTTGTGCAAATGACTGTAGATTTCCATATACAATGTATGCTAAAAATGAAGAGAGCGGAACACTTTTTAAGGTGGAACAGAGTGAAGAGGGTACTCATATAATGAATGCAAAAGATTTAAATCTAAGTGCTCATATAGACAGTATCTTAGACAGTGGTATAATCGACTCTTTGAAGATAGAAGGCAGAACAAAAAGTACATACTATGTCGGAATAACTACCAAGACATACAGGAAAGCTATAGATGATTATTATAAAGAGAGTTTTGATGCTTCCTCGTATGAGGTTGAGCTAAACAGTACTAAAAATAGAGGATTTAATGATGGCTATCTCGTAAAGAGACCATTTGAAAAAAATGATACACAGAATTTAGAAGACTCTATAAGCGAAGGAACACACCAGGTGTGTGCGATGGTAAACGAGGATGGAAAAGGATGTCTTTCCAAGGATAAGTTGGAGGCAGATGTTGTCTATGAATTAGTATTGCCCAGGACTGATATGCGTAATGCAGAAAATGAATTTGGTAGAGTTTTCAATGAGAATGAAAGATGGTATATAGAATTTAAAAAGCTTCAAAGTGAAAAAGGCAAGATTTATGACTCGATTCATAGTGGAAACACAAATGCTATAATGTTGCCAATGAGTCTGCCGGCTTTTACATTTTTAAGAAAGAGGCTTTAAGGTGCCTAGGGACTTTGTTCCTAAGCAAGATGACAATTAAACAGCTTTCTGGCCGAATGGTCTAGCTTTAGTAGCGCGTGAATTGCCTAGGGACTTTGTTCCTAAGCAAGATGACAATTAAACAGGAAAAAAATATGAAATTTGTATCGATAATCATAGGTAGCAAAAGTGACTATCCTGTGATGGAAGAGTGTGCTAAGATATTGGAAAAGTTCAGTGTTATGTATGAGGTTATTGTGTCATCAGCACATAGAAGCCCTGAGAGAACTCATAAATATGTAATTGAAGCTGAGAAAAAAGGGGCCCAAGTCTTTATAGCGGCTGCCGGTATGGCGGCTCATTTAGCTGGTGTTGTGGCATCTTTAACCACAAAACCTGTCATAGGAGTGCCGATGTCAGCTTCAGCCCTAAATGGTATGGATGCGCTTCTTTCAACAGTGCAGATGCCAGGCGGTATGCCTGTAGCAACTGTGGCTATCGGAAAGGCCGGAGCGATAAACAGTGCTTATCTTGCCATGCAAATTTTAGCTCTTGAGGATAGAGAATTAAATGTAAAATTGCAAGAAGACAGAGTTTTAAAGGCGAAGAAAGTTGAGACGGATTCTATTTCTGTAGAGTCCCTAATATAAGGATTTATCGTGCAAACCTGGCTGGAGATTGATGAATTTAGCAAACTTATTCACTTGGATATCAGCACGATTGAAGAGATGATAAATAAGGGGAAATTGAGTGTTAAAGAGGAAAATGGTAAAAGATATATAGAAGCCAACAGAGCAACATACTCTATAATGCCTTCAGGTAAAAGTGAAGTTGTTTCAAATGCAGGAGCAACTCAATTAGCTGGTGCTGACTTTATAGAAAAAACAATAGGAACGATTTTAAATCTGCACGAGAAAGTTCTAGATGCAAAAGACGAAACACTTGATGCGCTTAAAAGTGAAAACAGGTTTTTAAAAGAAGCACTTTTTTCTATGCAGGAGTTGTACGATGAAGATAGAAAAATCGTAGAGACTCTCACAAAGCAGTTGAAGCATACTCAAGAAGAGTTGGAATTTACAAGAAGAAAATACAAGCTTATGTGGAACAAAGCAGTAGAAAATTATAAATCAAAATAAAAAAGCGACCTCGTCGCGCCGGGCACTCTGCCGAAGAGAACTCAGCGTTAGCGTAGGCTTTTTGGGCTTTGCTCAAAAACCGTAATCA
>JASFYR010000029.1:0-42206 GCA_045047115.1 Sulfurospirillum sp. | reverse complement strand
TTTGCATAGAATGTTTCATATTGATGTCTCCTTTAACTTAGGCAAAGCCCAAGTTAAATTCCTCTCACTAAAGCTAATGCTTTGCATAGAATGTTTCATTTGCTATTTGTTAATTCCACTGTAAATTACATTTTCATCTTTGATTTTTGCTGCTAGCTCTTTTGCGCCTTTGCCTATCAACTTAACCTGTTTTACAGAATTTGCTATCTTATGAACACTTCTAAGAGTTTCCATAGTAATCTCTTCGAGAGTAGCTACTGATTTTATCTTTTGAACATTTATTACATAAGGCTTAATTAGTCCTGAGTAAAAACCGACTTTTGGAAGTCTTCTTTGAAGTGGTTGTTGACCACCCTCGAATCCTCTTTTTATACTGTAACCTGTACGAGATTTTTGACCATTTGCACCTCTGCTTGCAGTCTTACCCATGCCAGATCCCTGACCTCTGCCTTTTCTCTTGCTCTTATGAGTTGAATTTCCTGCCGGTGTTAAATTATCTAATGCCATAATTCATACCCCCTCTAACTTTTTAACATACTGAGAGCTTTAAGAGTTGCTCTTACAACATTTGAAGGATTGTTTGAACCCAATGACTTAGTCAAGATATCCTTGATGCCAGCCAACTCAACCACAGGACGAGTCGCACCACCAGCGATGATACCAGTACCCTCGCTTGCCGGTTTAAGCAGGATTCTACTTGCATTGAACTTAACCTCAACATCGTGCGCTATGGTTGAGCCCTTAACATTTACTTCCATTATATTTTTAAAAGCATCGTCAACCGCTTTTTTAATCGCATTTGGAACCTCTTTGGCTTTACCAAATCCGTATCCTACAAGTCCTTTTTTGTTGCCAATTACCACAAGAGCAGTAAATCTAAATCTTCTACCGCCTTTAACAACTTTTGTTACACGACCTATATTAACGATAACTTCTTCAAACTCTTCTCTATTATATTTTTCCATTATATCGTTCCTTTATTTACAGTGTAATACCGTTATCTCTAAGGCCCTGCGCAAAAGCAGCCACAACTCCATGATAGAGATATCCATTTCTATCAAATACTATCTTATTTAAATCTTTAGACTTAAGAGTATCGGCAAAAACTTTTGCAAGTTGTGCTGCTCCCTCTTTATTTGCTTTAAGTCCTAATTTATTACCATCTACGCTTGCCAGTGTTACGCCATTTACATCATCAATCGCTTGAGCATATACTGCTTTATTTGATTTAAAGACAGAGACTCTAACCAACTCACATGTACCGAAAATTTTAGCTCTTACTCTTCTTTTACGCTTAGCTCTTAAGTTTAACTTGCGTTTTAAAATATTTTGTCTCATTTTAACCTCTATTTCTTAGCTGTTTTTCCGGCTTTGCGGATAATAACTTCATCAGAATACTTAACACCTTTGCCTTTGTATGGCTCAGGTGGCCTGAAAGCTCTAATCTCTGCAGCCACTTGACCGACAACTTGTTTGTCATCGCCCTTGATTGTTACAAGATTTTTCTCTACTACAATATTTAAGTCTTTTGGAAATTCATAATTAACCGGATGAGAAAATCCGAGTTGAAGTTCAAGAACATTACCTTTTACTGCGGCTCTGTAACCAACTCCATTTATCTCTAGTTTTTTTACAAAACCATCAGTTAATCCTACTATAACATTTTGACTAAGTGATCTGTAAGTTCCCCAAAAAGCGCGATCTTTCCTATCGTCACTCTTAGGCAAAAAAGAGATGTTTCCATTCTCTACTTTTACAACAACATTACCTTTTGTGTCCAACTTCTTTTGAACACTGCCTTTTTTAAATACCAGTACATCGCCATCAAGTTTCACCTCAACTCCGCTAGGTATAGCTACTGGTTGTTTTCCAATACGAGACATTTTTTTCCTTTTACTTGTCTACGATAAGTCTACATCTTAAAATGGATATCGAATACCATAAAAAGAAAACTTCTTACCAAATACTACAAAGAAGCTCTCCGCCAACACCGGCTTTATGAGCATCTTCATTACTAAGCACACCTTTTGATGTACTAACCACTATCGTACCATAACCATTTTTAAAGCGCTTCATCTCATCTTTACCTTTATAGACTCTTCTGCCCGGTTTTGAGATTTTTTTAACTTCTGTTATAACACTTTTGCCATTGTTGTCGTACTTAATAACAACTTTTATAAACTTTTTGTTACCGTCTTTTACAACATTATAACTCTCTATGTAGCCTTTGTTCTGGAATACAACCATAACAGCCTCTACTAATTTTGAGTGCATAAGTGTAGTAACATCCAGCTTTCTCATGGCTGCATTTCTGACTCTTGTTATAGAATCTGCTACGAGATCATTTATCATTATCTTTCCTTACCAACTTGCTTTTTTGAGTCCTGGAATCAGACCCTCATTTGCCATTTTTCTAAGACAAATCCTACATATACCAAAATCTCTATAAACAGAATGTGGACGACCACAGATTTGACATCTAGTGTATGCTCTTGTGCTAAATTTGGCTTTTCTCTTTGCCTTAGCTATCATTGATTTTTTTGCCATCTTAACGACCCTTTGCGAATGGTAGCCCGATTAACTCAAGAAGCTTGAAAGCTTGCTTGTCATCAGCGGCTGTTGTTACAATTGTGATATTCATACCATGAGTTTTAAGTATATCATCATACTCAACCTCAGGAAACATCAACTGCTCATCTAAACCAAAGTTATAGTTTGCTCTTCCGTCAAATCCATGTCTTGGCAAACCACGAAAATCCTTCACACGAGGAAGTGCGACTGCGATTAGTTTATCTAAAAACGCATACATTCTCTCATCTCTTAGTGTAACTTTTACACCAACAGGATATCCCTCTCTAACTTTGAAACCCGCTACTGATTTTTTAGCTACTGTTACCACTGCTTTTTGTCCTGCTATCAAAGAGATTGTATCAACAATATTTTGTATAATCTTGTTGTCTTTTCCCTCTTCACCGGCACCAACACTGATAACAACCTTTTCAACAGCAGGTATCAACATAGGGTTTTTAATATCAAACTCTTTTACTAATGCGTCTTTTATCTCCGCACTGTATCTTGCTTTTAATCTATTCATTATTCACCCTCGACTTTTTGCACATTTGAGATATTGATTGGCATCTCTTTGTTTACAAATCCACCTTTTGGGTGATTGTCATCAGGTTTGATAGCTTTTTTTACTATCTTGCAACCCTCAACAATTACCTGGGAACTCTTTGGAAGAACTCTAGTAACCTTTGCGACTTTGCCTTTATCATCTCCGGCAATAATTTTAACTCTATCACCTTTTTTGATTTTAAATTTAACTGACATTATAGTACCTCCGGAGCAAGTGAAACAATCTTCATAAAATTTGCATATCTTACTTCACGACTTACAGGTCCAAAAATTCTTGTCCCCATAGGCTCTTTTTTACTATCAAGTATAACAGCAGCATTTTCATCAAATCTAATCAAAGATCCATTTTCTCTTTGAATCTCCTTTTTAGTTCTAACGATGACCGCTTTTACAACTTGACCTTTTTTAACCTTTGCAGTTGGTATGGCTTTCTTTACGGAAGCTACGATAATATCACCAACACTTGCATATCTTCTCTTACTGCCGCCCAACACTTTTATACACATAATCTCTTTTGCACCGGTGTTATCAGCAACTGCGAGTCTAGTAAAACTTTGAATCATTACTCAACTCCTACAGATACGATTTCTTTTAATCTAAAAGATTTATTTTTAGATAGTGGCCTGCACTCGATTGCGATTATCACATCTCCTGCTTTAACTTCATTTTTTTCGTCATGTACAAGATATTTTTTGAATCGTTTAACGAACTTGCGATATCGCGGGTGCATTACTCTTCTTTCAACTAAAATAGTAGCTGTTTTTTCACCAGCTTTTTGTACAACTACGCCTTGAATCTCTCTTTTTAAAGCCATTACTTACCCTTAATTACTTATTTTGAGCGGAAATAGCCGTATTAATACGCGCAATATCTCTTCTAACTTCTCTTAACTCATTTGGATTAGTTAGTTGCATTGTTTTTAACTTTTGCTTTACTGTAAACAAAAGAACCTTTTTCTCTTTTAATAACTCCAAAAGTTCTGAAGCATTTTTTTCTTTTAAATCAATATACTTCATTTTCGCTCTCTTTAGTTATAATTTTTGTTTTAAATGGCAGTTTATGCATAGCAAGTGTCAAAGCTTCTCTTGCAAGCTCTTCACTAACTCCGGCCATCTCATAAACTATACGACCCGGCTTTATATTCATAACCCATCTATCAACAGGACCTTTACCTTTACCCATCCTGGTTTCTAGTGGCTTGGCTGTCAAAGGTTTGTCAGGGAATACTCTTATCCAAGTCTTTGCTTGTCTATTTACTTTTCTGGTCATTGCAATTCTTGCCGCTTCTATCTGGCGAGAATCAATTCTGCCGGCTTCGATAGCTTTAAGTGCAATATCACCAAAAGCTATAGAGTTACCTCTGAAAGATTTACCGCGATTACGGCCTTTCATCTGCTTTTTGTATTTTGTTCTTTTTGGCATTAACATTAGTTTCTACCTCTTCTTCTTGGTCTTCTAGACTCTCGTGGCTCCGCCTTTTCAGCAGGAACGCCTTTACTTAAAACTTCACCTTTAAATATCCATACTTTTACACCGATGATTCCATAAGTCGTATGAGCTTCAGCGAACCCATAATCGATCTTGGCTCTTAGTGTATGAAGAGGAACTCTTCCTTCAAGATACCACTCAGTTCTTGCCATCTCAGCGCCGCCAAGTCTTCCGGCAACCTGTATCTTTATACCTTTTGCACCAGACTTTTGAGCACCTTGGATAACTTTTTTCATTGCTCTTCTAAATGCAACTCTTCTTTCTAATTGCATTGCAACATTTTCAGCTGCCAGTTGAGCAGAAGCCTGTGCTTTTCTCTCTTCTTTGATATTTACATTTACATCTTTACCAACAAGCTTATTTAGTTTTACTCTAAGCTTTTCAATATCTGCACCTTTTTTACCTATGATGATTCCCGGACGAGCTGCAACAACTGTAACTCTTAGTTTCTTTGCGGTTCTTTCGATAACAATTTGGCTGACACCAGCATAATAGAGCTCTTTTTTTAGAAAAGTTCTTATTTTATAATCTTCGCCAATATTTGCTGCCGCATTTACTCCTGGATACCATCTTGAATCCCAATTTCTATTGATTCCAAGTCTTAAACCAATTGGATTTACTTTTTGACCCATCTTAGTCTTCCTTCTTTGCAGCTTCGCTTACTTCTACCATTACATGTGAAGTAGGTTTTCTGATACCACTAGCACTTCCACGGGCTCTTGGTCTAAATCTTTTAAGTACCGGACCAGCGTCAACACGACAAGAAGATACGATAACTTCTTCTGGTTCAAAACCACCATTTGCAACAGCTGATGCTATCACTTTAGAGATAACAAGAGCAGCTTTATTTGGAGTAAACTCCAATCTTGCCAATGCGATTTCAGCATTCATTCCCTGCACTTCTCTTGCTATTAACCTTGCTTTTGTAGGAGATAATCTTATAAATTTTAATATTGCTTTACTCATAACTACCCCTACTTACCGATTTTCTTCTGAACAGAGCCCTTATGACCCTTAAATGTTCTTGTAGGAGAAAATTCACCCAATTTATATCCAACATGATTCTCTGTTATATATACAGGAAGAAAATTTCTTCCATTGTGTACATTAAATGTTAATCCAATCATATCAGGAGTAATAGTACTTCTTCTTGACCAGGTTTTTATCGGCTTGTTAGATTTGTCAGCCTTTGCTGTATCTACTTTCTTAGCCAAGTGAGAATCTACGAAAGGACCTTTTTTTAGACTTCTTCCCATCTATTTTCCTTTTCTTCTAGAAATAATCAGTTTATCACTCGCTTTTTTTCTGCGAGTTTTAGCACCCTTAGTTGGTTTACCCCAAGGAGTAACAGGGTGACGACCTGAATTCTTTTTACCTTCACCACCACCGTGTGGGTGATCAACTGGGTTCATAGCACTACCTCTTGTTTGAGGACGAATTCCTCTGTGACGGTTACGACCGGCTTTTCCGATAACAACATTTGCCCAATCTTCACATCCGACTGTTCCGATAGTTGCCATACACTCTGAAAGCACTTGTCTCATCTCACCGCTTGGAAGTCTTAGAACTACATACTTCTCTTCTTTACCCATAAGTTGAGCATATCCACCTGCACTTCTTGCCATCTGTGCACCGTGTCCCGGCTTCATCTCTATGTTATGAATGATAGTACCGACTGGTATGTTTTTCATCTTCATGGCATTTCCAGGCTTGATATCAAGTCCAGCCTCAGCTGCTTGAACTTGATCACCCACTTTTAAGCCTGAAGGCTGAATTATATATCTTTTTTCACCATCAACATAAGTGATGAGTGCGATTCTACAGTTTCTGTTTGGATCATATTCGATAGCGCTTACAACACCTTCTATATCAAATTTTCTTCTTTTAAAATCTATAATTCTGTAAAGACGCTTGGCGCCACCTTGCTTATGACGAGATGTGATTCTACCATTGTTATTTCTACCTGCGCTTACAGGAAGCTTTTTTAGAAGAGACGGCACACTCGCTTTAGCTGTAATATCGCTTGAATCCAAGCCTGTCACATATCTACGACTTGGAGTATATGGTTTATATGATTTAATTGCCATATTACGCCTCCAGATTCTCTAGTTTAGCACCCTCAGGTAGCTGAACATAGAATTTTTTTGAATCACTTCTTTTACCGGCAATTCCTTTAAATTTCTTTACTTTTCCCAAAACTCTCATAGAGTTAATCTTGAGTGGAGTAAAGCCAAAATACTCTCTTAATACCTCTTTTAGACCATTTTTTGTCATTCTTGTTGATGTTTGAATAACAACTGTTCCATTCTCTTGAAGGCTCAAGCTCTTTTCAGTATAAAGGATTGCTTTTATATCAGTTATATCTGCCATAATTAGCCCTCTTTTGTTATAGTTTCTAGTACTGATTTTTCAATCACTACTGTGTAGTATGCAGTAGTCAAATAAGCATTTAGCTCATTTGCTTCTATAAGATAGCAATTTTTTAGATTTCTAAAAGCTAAAAATGTTTTTTCATCTACTAACTCTTTTACTATCAATGCATCTCTGGCACCCAAAGTCTTTATAAGTGCAGCAGCATCTTTTGCTTTACCTGATTCTATACTAACTGAATCAGTTACAAAAAGTGCATTTGCAACAGCTTTTTCATTTAAAGCGTAGCTAAGTGCCAATTTTTTCTGTTTTTTATTAACTTTTTGCTCATAGTTTCTATTTGACTTTGGTCCAAATGATACACCACCGCCAACCCAGATTGGACTTCTGCTTGATCCGGCACGAGCACCGCCTTTACCTTTTTGTGCCCATGGTTTTCTACCACCGCCACTCACTTGAGCTCTAGTTTTTGTATTTGCAGTATTTGCACGAATACTTGCTAGATATGATTTTACATATAGGTATAGGTTGTGTGAGTTTATATTTTCATAATTCTCAGGAAGTGCCAACTCGCCACTATTTTCAAATTTTTCATTTAGTACTATTGCACTACTCATTTAACTATCCTCACTCTTCCAAGTGCTCCATTTGCGCCAGGAACCGGTCCCTTAACAGCCAGAATGCCGTTTTGTGCGTCAAAAGAGAGAACTTCATTTTTAACTGTTGTCTTTGCATTTCCATAGTGTCCCGGCATTCTTTTGCCTTTTTGAACACGACCTGGCCATTCAGCATTTCCGATTGAACCCGGAGCTCTGTGAAAACGGCTACCGTGACCTCCTGGACCACCTGCAAAATTATATCTCTTCATAACACCTGCGAAACCTCTACCCTTTGAATCAAAAGTTGATTTTATAACTTTTACTTCACCAAGCGCAGATGTATCCAAGTCGCCTGCTTCTTCATTTGCAACTACCAATGTAGCGAAACGATTAAACTGTGCACTTAAGTTATACTTTTTTTGCTTTCCGGCAATTGTACGATTCATTTTTTTGCCACTGGCATAAGCTACGATTGCTTTTTTCTCAGCATCAACTTCGCAAACTTTTGCCTCTACAACTTTAAGTAATGTTACAGGAACGCTGGGAACTGTAACAGTTCTGCTCATTCCGATTTTTTCTACTATATATTCCATCATTACTCCCCTATTTACCCATTGCTCTTACTTCGACATTCACCTCAGGTGCAAGGTCAAGCTTCATCAAAGAATCAACTGTGTCAGTTGTAGCAGATACGATATCTATCATACGAGCGTGAATTCTTATCTCGAATTGTTCTCTTGAGTCTTTGTTTACGTGTGGTGATTTAAGCACAGTATAGCGCTTTATCTTCGTAGGCATAGGAATTGGGCCTTTTATCTCAGCTCCAGTTCGCTTAACAGCTTCTACAATTGCTGCAACAGATCTGTCTAAAACTCTATGGTCATGTGCCTTGAGTTTAAGTCGTATTTTTTCCATAATTACCCCTAAAAAAGAACTTGTCACCTATCCAATGGTTTTTAAAAACCATCAATGATGACCTAATAAGGAACGAGATTGTACTAAAATATGACTTAAAAGTCAATGATTTAGGGGACTTTACTCAATTTATATCAATTTTATTTCCTTTTAATAAGGATAGTAATACTATTAGATTATGATTTTACTAGAAACACTTTATGACATAAAACTAGAAAATAGTTTTTTTTATGATAGAAAGATGAGAATAACAAACAAAAAAACTCTTCTGCTTGGACCAAAAAAATCAGGAAAGACTCATTTGATTGTAGATTATCTACAAAATTTTGACAAAGATGAGTATCTATACATAGATTTTAATGATACTAGAGTCAGTTTTGATGACCTCGAAATGCAAAAATTAAAAAATTTTATAGCAAAAAATCATATCAGGCTGTTGGTATTGGAAAATTTCGATTTTTCTTTTACTCTACCTGATGTACAAGAGATCATCATAAGTACGGATGATAAAAATATAAAACTTGAAAATTTTCACAGACTCTATCTTTATCCACTTGACTTTGAGGAATTTATAGCCTTTGACAAAAGACACTTCAATATAGAGCAACTATTCAGTATATTTTCGAAAAGAGGAGGAATTCCTGAGGTGGTGCTATATAATGAGAGAAACTACCAAGGTGAGTTTCAAAGAGTATCGAGAGAATTTTTTGACTCAAAAAATGAATTTCTGATTTTCAAAAAATTTTGCGAACTACAAAGCTCAAAAGCTTCACTCTTTCAAATTTACAATCAACTAAAAGGCATAATGAAGATTTCAAAGGATTTTTTATATAATTTCGCTCAAAGACTAAGCGATAGAGAGTTGATTCTGTTTTTGGAAAAATATAGACAGAAAAAGGCGATAAAAAAGATATATATTTTTGATTTTGCGATTAAAAGCGGCTTAACTTTCAAAAAAGACTTTTTGAAAAGATTTGAAAATATGATCTTTTTGGAGCTTTTTAAAAGAGAGAAAGATATGTACTATACTGATCGGATAGACTTTTTTATCCCTACAAAAAAGTTAGGAATCATCTGCTCTCCTTTTACTCCCTTAAATACTCTAAAAGAGAAGATGGATAGACTGACACCTCATTTTAAATCTCTGCACATAGAGAAAATTGAGATTATCACCATAGGCAACGAGGGTAATTTTGAACTAGGAAACATAAAATTTAAACAAATCTCCTTTTGGGAGTGGGCATTGGGGGCTTAAAATGAAACTATGCGGCATAGATGAAGCCGGCAGAGGGTGTATAGCTGGCCCTTTGGTCGTGGCCGGAGTTGTGCTTAAAGAGAAGATTAAAGGTTTGGCAGACTCAAAACAACTCAGTGAAAAAAGAAGAGATGAGCTTTTCATAATCATAAAAGAGAACGCAGATTATAAAATCATCTTTTGTGACAATGAAATGGTAGATAACAAAGGTCTTGGCTACTGCTTGGGATATGCAATTAAAAAAATAAAAGAGCACTTTAGAGAGTACGATATCTTGATGGACGGCAACAGTTCATTTGGAGTCGATGGAATAAAGACATTGGTAAAAGCAGATGCAAAAGTACCCGAGGTAAGTGCTGCTAGTATCCTAGCAAAAGTGAGTCGGGACAGCTACATGTATGAGATACAAGATAAATTTCCAAACTATTCGTTTATCAAGCACAAAGGCTATGGGACAGCTCTACATGTGCAGGAGATAAAAGAGTTTGGCTACTCATCTTGTCATAGAAAAAGCTTTAAAATCAAAAGCCTAAGAGAGCCGACTCTGTTCTGATTGAACATTAGACTTGTTGCGATATAAGAGCATACCCTAAGTAGTCTCTAAAGGGTGAGATTGAGCAAAACTTTTTTTGAAGCTTAGCCATAGCTAAGGTGATGAAAAATTTTGTTCAAGATTGCTCTTTAGAGACTACCCTACGGGCATCATATATATATCCATACTCTGCGTTAAGACTTCTTGAGCTAACCAGTTAGCCCTGCGTCGTCTTGCCTTGATTATGAATATGTATATGATGTTTAGGATATGCTCTTATACCACAACAAGTCTATTAGATATATACTTTTTTGATATTTTCCATTTTTGAGCTCATATTTAAAAACAACATATCAGTTATGACTACAGCAGCCATCGCTTCGGCTACTACGCTTCCTCGCACAGCTATGCAAGGATCGTGTCTGCCTTTGAGTGAAAAATCTCTCTCTTGTCCCTCTTTATCTATGGTCTTTTGCTCCATAAATATGGAGGGCGTCGGCTTAAAGTGAACTTTTATGTCTATATCTTCGCCATTTGATATGCCACCCAGGATTCCACCGCTGTTGTTGCTTAAAAAACCTTTTTTTGAAATCTGGTCATTGTTTTGTGAACCAAAAATCTTCGCAGCCTTTATGCCCTCACCTATCTCTACTGCTTTGGCTCCGTTTATACCCATCATAGCATCCGCCAAAACAGCATCCAGTTTATAGTATATAGGCTCGCCAAGTCCTGTAGGTGGATTTGAAACCCTTACATATACAACTCCTCCGATGGAGTCATGTGTATTTTTAGCCTCCAGTATCTTATCTTGCCATACTAAATCTTTCTCTCTGTCAAGTGCATAAACAGGACTGCTTGGCGGATAAGAGAAATCAAGAGAATCAGCCTCTACGCCTCCAACTTCGCATACACCGCTTCTTACTTCGATATTTAATTCTTTTAGTATAAGTTTTGCCACTGCACCTGCTGCGACTCTTGCGGCAGTCTCTCTTGCACTGCTTCTTCCTCCACCTCTGTAGTCTCTTATACCATACTTTTTATAGTAGGTAAAATCAGCATGCCCTGGGCGAAAAATCTCTTTGATATTGTCATAGTCTCTGCTTTTTTGATCTTCATTAAATATAACAAGCTCTATCGGTGTCCCCGTGCTAAAGCCCTCAAAAATACCACTTAAAATCTCAACTCTATCACCCTCTTTTCTGGCAGTAGCAAACCTGTTTTGCCCGGGTTTTCTTCTATCTAATTCACCTTGGATAAATTCCATATCAAGTTTCACGCCGGCTGGTACTCCATCTATAAGACACCCTATTGCCTTTCCGTGAGACTCTCCAAATGTGCTAAAGCTAAATCTTTTACCAAATTTGTTCACAAACCTTCCTTTTTTAGTACTTCCAAAGCCAATTTTGCTGAGGCTTGTTGCGCCTCTTTTTTGCTTTTTCCTGTGGCTTTTGATATCTCTTTACCTTGGATTACAACTGCCATTTCAAACTCTTTTTTATGGTCAGGCCCATAAGATTTCACAAGTCTATACTCTGGTGTTTGGGCGTATTTTGCCTGTGTGAGTTCTTGCAGTGTGGTTTTAAAGTCTCTAAATATAGCCTCCATATCTATGACCGGATATGCCGACTCCAAGAGATGTACGCAAATTTTTCTGGTTTCTTTAAGACCTGCTTCAAGATACAAAGCTCCCATCAGAGCTTCAAAAGCATTTGAGAGAAGAGATGATTTTTCTCTACCCTTATTGTTCTCTTCTGCGAGTGAGATGTATATGCAATCACCGAGATTTAAGACTTGTGCGAGTTTTTGAAAACCTTTTTCATTGACCAAAGATGCTCTTAATTTTGAGAGCTCCCCCTCAGCAACATCTGGAAATTTATGGTACAGATACTCTCCGACTATCAAATCCAAAACAGCATCACCCAAAAACTCAAGCCTCTCATTGTTGTATGGTTTTTTATAACTTTTATGCGTAAGAGCTTCGATTATCAGATTTTGATTTTTAAACTGATAATCCAAACGCTTTTGTAAAATCTCCAAATTTTTATCCATATAATGCCCCTTTTATTTTAACTTTTCCGCTTCCTCTTTTGCTATCAAATCACACATCTCATTCTCTTTGTGCCCCGCATGCCCCTTTACCCAAGTCGCTTTTATCTTATGGGGTTTTGCCACTTCTATGTAATTTCTCCAAAGTTCTGGATTTTTCACTTTTTTAAAATCTCTTTTTATCCAGTTTTTAAGCCACTCATTTATGCCTTTTACCACATAGCTGGAGTCGCTAATCACCTCAACCTCACAAGGCTCCTTTACTGCTTTTAAGCCCTCGATAACTGCCAAAAGCTCCATCTGATTGTTTGTGGCCATCTTCCATCCGCCTTTGACTGTCTTCTCTTTGTCATTATATTTCAAAATCGCACAGTATCCTCCCTCGCCTGGATTTCCAAGAGAAGATCCATCAGAGAAAAGGTATATTTTCTTCATCATTTGCTTTAATTATGGAGCTTTGTATCTTTGCATTACCGATACTAAGACAATTTGGACATCTGTAAAAGTAAAGCGGATAGACATTTTTACACTCGCTGCACATGTAGTGGAAACCAAGATCTGCCTTAACACCACCCTCTTTTTTCAAAGCACCCAAAACATCAAATGCAAAAATTCCATTTTTTATCTTTTCATATTTAATAAAACCTTTTGCCATAGCAATCTGTTTCAAAACAGGCTGATCTGATGTAGAGAGATCCAGCCAATCATTATCTGCAAACCAAAGCAAATCGGTTAGGTTTTTAAAATACAGCTTTGCCAATATCTTTTTTGGAATTTCAAGCCTGTTTTGTTGCATAAATTCAAAATATTTTCTCTGCAAAAATCTCTCTTTGGTAGATATTTCTTCTAATTTCTGCATTTTTTTCTGATTTACCAGCTTACTGTCTTCACTAATCTGTAAAACCTCAAGATAGAGTTTCTGTTTTTTTACAACAGCACCCAACTCTTCCAGAGCATCCAAAACTTCAATAGCCTTATCATACTCTTTGAGCCTCTCATAAACAACGGTCAGATACTTTAATGACTCTTCATTTCGCGGATGAATCCTTAGAGATTCGAGAAATACATCACCACTTCTGCTTAAAAATCCGGCCTTAAAATAAGTCTTGCCAAGACTGGAGAGAAGATACTGTTTTTTATCTTTTCCTTTTACCCTCTTCAGTGCTACAAGGTAGATATTTATAGCTTTTTCATAATCACCGCTTTTACCATAAGCATCTGCGAGCAAAGCCAGAGATTGGGTAGGGATATTTGAGTTTTGCAAAAGTTTTTTATACTCCTCTTCATCACTTACTATTTCAAACTTTTTGACAAATTTCTCTATAGAGTCTTTCTCTTCTTTGCTCTTAAAAACTCCCCACCAATAATTTGCAAAAGAGATGACAAAGATAACAGCAAAAAGTATGATAATCCCAAACATCGGGTCCCTATACTCAATAAAAAAACTATTCAATGATTTGCCTTATATGGATATTTGACTATTATACCAAATTAGTTTTTAAATGTTATAATAGCAGAATGATAGAGAACAATTCAATAGAAAATTTAAAAAGCAGATTAGATATAGTAGATGTTGTGGGAAGCTATTTGGAGCTTAGGAAAAACGGAGCAAATTTTAAAGCCATCTGCCCTTTTCACAATGACTCAAATCCAAGTCTGGTCATAAGTCCATCTAAGCAGATATACCACTGTTTTAGCTGTGGTGCCGGGGGAGACAGTATAAAATTTGTGATGGAGTATGAAAAGCTAAACTATCCTGAAACTATAGAAAAACTTGCAAATATGTACAACTTTTCACTCACATATACAGACGATAAAAATGACAGAGTTGATAGAAAACTGATGGAAAATCTCACTCTCTTTTTCCGTAAAAAACTTGACGATCAACAGAGTGCAAAAAAATACCTCTTGGAGCGGGGAATAGGTCAGGCAACTATAGAAAAATTTGAGATAGGATTTGCACCTAGCAGTGATGAGACGCTAAATTTCCTACGAAGTCACGGCTACTCTTTGAGCGAGGCAAAAGAGTTTGGTGTGGCTGACATGTCGGAAAACAGCAACAGGGCGTATTGTAGATTTATAGACAGAATTATATTTCCTATCCGCTCACGCAATGGAAAATTTGTCGGATTTGGTGGCAGAACCATCACAAATCATCCCGCAAAGTATATAAACTCGCCACAAACAAAATATTTTAACAAATCCAGACTTCTGTATGGTTATTTTTTTGCAAAAGAGAGTATATTTAAACAAAAAAAGATAATCATAACCGAGGGATACATGGATACCATCATGCTGCACCAGGCAGGTTTTACAAATGCAGTAGCTACACTCGGAACCGCTTTGACGAATGAACATCTCCCTCTCATCACAAAAATGGAACCAGAAGTCATCCTGGCTTATGACGGAGATGATGCGGGAATCGCAGCAGCACTAAAGGCATCTATACTTCTTAGTCGTCACTCTTTCAAAGGTGGAGTTATACTCTTTGGCGAAGAAATGGACCCGGCAGATATGGTTAGAAACGGGGAAGTCGAAAAACTAAACAGACTCTTTGGCGAAGCTCAACCCTTTGTAGAGTTTGCCATAGAACAGATAGTCAAAAAGTACAATCTACACGATGGACTGGAAAAACAAAAAGCACTAAAAGAGGGGATGGTCTACCTGCATAGTCTGCCTGCGACGCTTCAAGAGAGTTATCGCGGGGTATTAAGCGGTGCTCTGAATCTACCGCAAAATCTGGTCAAAATCAAAAGAGATGTCCAAACAAGACACAAAAGAGAAGATTTTATAGATATGCTGGAGCTGACTATCATCAAAACTATTCTAACAAAACCATCTTTGATAGACACACTGCTCGATACAGTAGATGCGAGTATGTTTAAAACTCATGCCCAAGAGTTCAGACTTTTGCTTGATAATGAGCAAGAGCACCCAAAACTGAGGGAGATAATGCTCTGGGATGATATAAAAATTTATGATGAAAAAGAGCTTTTTTCTGCTATGATTACATTTTTGGTTAAATTTTATAGTGAAAAGCTGTCCCTTGTGAAGAGTGACAAAACACTGGATTATAAAGAGAAGCAGTTTCATATAAGGTCTTTTCAAGAAAAAATATTTAAGTTAAAAAGAGGAGAACTCGTAGCTTATGAGTAGTGAAAAAAGAAAATGTCTGGCACTTTTCAGTGGTGGACTCGATAGTATGCTTGCGATAAAACTGATGAGTATGCAAGACATAGAAGTAACGGCTATCAATATAAATATAGGATTTGGTTCCAAAACAGATATAAGTGAACTAATGAGAAAAAGAGCCGAGCTTGCGGGTGGAAATTTTGAAGTGATAGATATGCGTGACACCTACATAAAAGAGATACTTTTTGATCCAAAATTCGGATATGGAAAAAACTTCAATCCATGTATAGATTGCCATGGCTTTATGTTTAAAGTCGCTTTGGGACTTATGGAGAGATTTGGAGCCTCTTTTATAGTAACCGGGGAAGTTGTGGGGCAAAGGCCTATGAGTCAAAGAAGTGATGCTCTTCAATCAGTAAGAAAACTGGCCGGAGATGAAGAGGGCCTGATACTTCGTCCATTGTGTGCAAAAGTGATGAAACCAACCAAGCCGGAGATGGAAGGCTGGGTAGAACGGGGGAAACTGCTTGGCATAAATGGCAGAAGCAGAGATATTCAACTAGCTCTTGCAGAGGAATTTGGCTGGGATGATTTTGAAAAACCGGGCGGCGGATGTCTGCTGACTGATATAAACTTTACTAAGAAAATGAGAGATTTTGTCAAACATGACAAACTCGAAGTGGAAGATATAGATGTTTTAAAAAACGGCAGACAACTAAGACTCAAAGATGGTGCAAAACTCATAATTGGCAGAAACCAGGAAGAAAACGAGAGGATAGAGAGTATAAAAAGCGATAAGTACATCTTTATAAAAGCAAAAGATATACCGGGACCTTCATCGCTTCTAAGTGCAAATGCGTCACAAAATGATCTTATTTTGGCACTAAAAGCAACTCTTGCCTTTGCAAAAACTCAACTAAATAAAAAATATGATATAATACTTGGCGAAAAAATAGTAAGCGAGTCGCCCTATGAAGACAAGAGCGAACTTCGCAAATATTTTATCACCTAAGTGTGGGGTATTAGCTCAGCTGGGAGAGCACGACGCTGGCAGCGTCGGGGTCAGCGGTTCGAACCCGCTATACTCCACCAACACTACATAAAAAACAAGAAGCGCCTTTGAGACGCTTCTTATAGATTATTTACTCGCTAAAAGCATGATTTCCTAATATGCCACCTGACACTGAATTTGGATCAAAAGGTCCGTAATTTCCTACAAATTCACCATCTTTATATACTTTAAATACTATACTAGTGTATTCTGTAGGTATATCAAAAATTGCACTACTCCCGTAAAATGAAATAGTAATACTTTTTTTGCTTCCTGCAAAAGTTGCAATTGAGTCTTTTGAGTAAGCAGTCACGGTATAAGATATTCCATTAAGTGCATAAATCTGAGCATTATTGGATACATCGGATACTTCATACTCATATTCAGGATAAGCATCTACTGCATGGCTGGCATTTATATCTAGAACATTTTTTACAACACCATGCAAATACTTAGCTGCACTTGAACTCCACCATTTTGCTCTTGTTCCTGTTTGTATAACAGATTCATTAAAGTTAAAAGTATCCGTAGAATTATCCAGATATGTAATAAGCATATAACTACTACTGGATCCATCCCATGTTCCCTGCTTATTATAGTAAGTTTGATTATCAAAGCTTAAACCATGCATCTTAAATATACCATCCGGATAAAAACTGTATGTGTTTCCATTTGTTAGCTGTATAGATTTATTTTGAAACATGCTAGGACTTAAGCTAGTAGTATAATCTGGGCTTCCAAAACCAAATATCTTTCTTATGACTGATCCATCCATATCACCATCTGTATAATGTGAAATAACTATAGTGCCTTTAGCCGGAGATGAATTAAAAGACATACTGGTTAAATATCTTGTTAAACCAGTTGACATATCACTTGTCAAAGTTATAGTACCGTTTGTTTCAACCTGATATGTACCTTTGTCTTTTATCACTCCGTCTGCACTTCTGCCTTTATACCAGTAATTTCCACCGTCAGTAGCATTTGCTTCATAAAAATGCATAGCATTGCCATCGGTAAATATCATAGCTGTTCTATTTATATCACTTGCAGACACAGAATAAGGACTTGCAAATGGATCAGTTTTATTTATATCAACAACTTGGCGAACTGTAAGCCAACCACCTCCATTGCTTTCTTGATGATATCCAAGAGTACCTTCGCCTATACTGCTTTGAGCAAAAGTCACATTTGTATCACCGTTATCAAGCGTCAAAGCACCGCCGACTACAGACCATACACCATTTTTATAAGTTCTTGAGATATTTTGATCAGCATTATCTATCATAAGATATGTACTGTCTGCAAACAGATTAATTGTCGGACCGTCAACTATCCTTATAGCTGTACTGTTAACTTCATCTGTAGTGATAGCAGTAGTGTTCACATCAGATATAGCACCTTGTATATCTATCACTTGATTTATCAACAGTGTAAATCTGTCATCCGAAGTTGGTTCCATAAATCTATCTGTTACTATATCACCACTGATTGGTCCGGTATGAGGCAAGTATAGAAAATCTACTGAACCGCCACTTGAAATTAACTGTACTGCATGTGCTGTGGTATTTATATCCCACATACCATCATCCCAGAAACTTTTATTGCCATCGACACCGACAGCAACAAATTGACCCGTTGGATAAAAAACAACTTTTATACCATCGCTGAAGACCCATGCTGTATTGTTAACATCACTTGCTTGCGCCGGATAATTGACAGTGGCAACAAAAGTGTCACTAACAGATGCACTATGGTCATCAGTAGCTGTAACGGTTACGCTATAAGTATCCGGATCGGCCGTGACTATTCCGATAAAATTACCATCCGAACTCATTGATACTCCCGTACCTGCCAATCCTGTTTGAGTATATGTAAGCGTAGTATTGTCATCTACATCGCTAAAAGCATTTGGATTTATAGCATTATTTATAACATCTCCAACAAATAATGTTACATCCCCCAGTTTTTCATTAACTACTGGAGCATCATTTAAACCAACATATCTGAAACTAACAGTAACCGGATCACTCACGCCACCATGTGAATCACTAGCGGTAAACCTAAAGGATACATCCGGGCCATATACATTAAGAGGCAAGTGGTCAAATACTCCATTTGGATTATATGTAAAGCTTCCATTTGCATCAAATATTAAACTTCCTCCTGAGAGATTACTGTCTACCAACGCATATCCGCTTGCATTTAAATCTCCATCTACATCTGTAGCTCTAACCGTATCAGAATAAGGATCATCTTGTGAACGAGTTGTATATAAAGGACCTGTGGCCACAGGATTATCATTTACCGGATTTAATGTTACAGTAAACAATGTACTGTCTATTCCTCCATGCCCATCATCTACGCTTACATTTACATCAACATTTCCATTTGCATTTGGAAGGGGGTGGACTGTAAGAGTAGTACCGCTTACACTTACGGTTACGATAGAAGTATTTGAAGATACTGCATTAAAGGTCAGAGTATCATTATTGTCAGCATCTGTTGCACTTAGTGTTATGTTTGTATCATTACTGTCTTCATTTTCTGATATATTTGAGATACTTGATATCACTGGTACATCATTGACTGAATTGATTGTAACGATTACAGTAGCATTGTCTTCACTTCCACTGGCACTCTGGGCTGTGTAAACAAAAGTGTCTATTCCATAGTAGTTTGCATTTGGAACATACTTGATGCTATAATCGCTATTTATAGTAACAATACCATGCGAAGGAGTAGAGACTGCAGAAACTATAGTACCACTAGCAGTACTGTTATCATCAGCAAAAGTTGATACATCATTTCCTAAAACATTAATAGTTGCATTATGATCTTCATCAATCGTGCTACTATCATCATTTGCAGTTACATTTATAACTCTATCAACTACATGTATAGTTACTGTAGCTGTATTTGAATCTACGGTGCCATCATTTACTTTAAATGTGAAATTTGCATCCCCTATAAAATCGGTGGCTGGATTATATGTAAATGCGCCTGTGTTTGCATTGGTAATACTCACAGTTCCATTTGCATCAGTTTGAGAAACTATACTATATGTTAGAGCATCACCATCTATATCACTTGCACTCAGTGTTCCACTGTATTGTGCATTTTTTATCGCATTTACTATACCAGGATTCGCAACCGGAGCATCGTTAACCGGAGTAACTGTTAGGGTAACAGTAGCTGTTGACATCAATCCACCTGAATCCTTTGCTTCATATGTAAAAGTATCTGTACCATTAAAATTTAAACTTGGGGTATAGTTAACATTTAAACTTCCGTTACCAATTGTTACGCTACCATGAGTTGGCTGTGTTACACTCCAAACCGTTAAGGTATCCCCTGTATCCACATCTGTATCATTTGCCAAAACATCTATCACATGAGAACCGCTGTCTTCACTTAATGTTGCGTTATCATCATGCGCTATAGGAGCATCATTTACCGGAGTAACGCTCACAGTAACCGTGGCTGTTGATGTTAAACCACCTGCATCTTGCATAGTATATGTAAAGCTGTCTGTACCGTTAAAATCAGCATTTGGAGTATAAACAACATTTGTAATTCCATTTATGACAGCACCATGTGCTGGTTGAGTAACGCTTTTAACGCTTTTAGTATCTCCTGTATCTATATCAGTATCATTTGCCAAAACATCTATAGTTACATTGGTATCTTCATTAGTTATAGCAGTATCGTCATTTGCGACCGGAGCATCGTTTACAGGATTTACAGTTACAGTAAATGTTCTAGTGGTGACCAAACCTGTGCCATCATCAACACTAGCAATTACAGTTGCAACACCATTTTTATTCGGTTGCGGAACAAGACTTAATGTAGCTCCAGATATACCACTACCCTGACCGCCTAAAATTGACCAATCTGTTGTTGCAGAATAAGATAAAGAATCTCCATCTGCATCTGTTGCATGAAAAGTAACCGTAAACAATCCAGAATCTTCAGTTACATTCACATCTGCTATCGGATCTAAAACTGGGGCATGCCCCAAACTTCTATCTACCCATGTAGCATTTATATCTGTATCATTTGCATCTGGAGCATCCGTTACATTTAAATCTGTTTCCAGATGACCTGATGCAGCAGTCATATTCACATCATCATCAACGATATTTCCCAAGCGAACAAAAGCACCTTTGCCCTCTGCATCGCCTGTCATATTTCCATCTTCTATACCATGTCTCAAGCCGTCTAAAATACTTGGATCAACAGCTACTGCAGCTGAAACTCTAAGAAGTTCAGCATTACCCTGACTGTGTTGGCTTCCATCTGTCAAATCCAAGTCCTGCAAACCTGTATCTGCAGTGATATTAAGATCAAACAGATCTATGATATCTGTCCTAGCTTGAGTCTGGGCATCTGCAAAAGAGTAGCCTTGACTCATCAGATATTTGACACGCCTTGCTTCCAAATCTGTAAAAATATTTACATTTGCAGTAACAGTTTTTCCACTCTCTATGGCTACTACAGCAGATAAAGACACAGCAGTTGTGCTATTCGCACCGGTATTTTCATCAAAATAATTACCGGCTATAACAATTTCAGTAGCCCCACTCCAAGGAATATTGCCCAAATCATAATTTCCCAAGTTATCTGTTGTTACAGTTGCGTTTATGTCTATTGTACTTCGTGTACCATTTGTATTTAATTTATATGCAGTTACAGCAGAACCCTGCACAAAAGGTCCTTTTGCACCAACTCCTGTAGCTCCTGTCGAACTACTGCCTGTAGCACCGGAACCGCCTCCACAACCTGAAAAAAAGATGATGAGCATACTCATCATCACAAGACCAAGAACTTTTTTCACAACCTACCTCCTTAAGTGGATTTAATCAACTACTATATAATACTAATATTTTAATTAATCTTTACTAAAAAAATTACATTTTTTTTACATATTTAGGTTCAATGAAAAAATTGGTAGCAACATTGCAACAATTATGACACCGATGATGGCCCCCACTATGAGTATAAGTACAGGCTCCAAAAGGGAAAGCATTTTGTTTATCTTGTCGCTGTTCTCTTCTGTGTAGAGTTCGGAAAGGTTTTGCAGGATCTCTCTCATCTGGCTTGTCTCTTCTCCCAGTGATATAGCCTGGATGAAAGCCCTGTCTATTTTGTAGTTTTGTTTTTGAAGCGAATTTGAAAGTTTTTTGCCTTTTACAAGATCATTTGACGCTTGAATAAAAGTGTGGTTTATCACTCTGTTTTTTATAGTATTTGAGGAGAGTTTTACTGCTTGCACAAAAGTCACTCCCGAGTTTATCAGGACAGATACTATATATGAAAACTTTGCCAACTCCGAAGTCTGGATAATTTTTCCAAAAAGAGGAAACCTCAAAAACATACTGTCTATCATATAAGTAAATTTAGAAAAACTTTTGTACATATAGGAAAAAATGGTGATAAATATAAAAATTGAAGCCAATATAGTGATCCAATTTTTATCTATATAATCACCCAAAGCTATAACAAACTGTGTGATTTTTGGTAACTTTTGATCTAACTGGTCAAACATATTTGTAATTTTTGGGACGACTACACTGAGCATAAAACCAACCATAAAAAATGAAACTATCACTATAAACAATGGATAAGCAAGAGCACTAGAAATTTTACTTTTTATCTTTTCTTGATTTTTCAGAAAAATTGACAACTCTTTAAGTACAATACCCAAAGTTCCTGACTCTTCAGCCACTTTTACAGACTGCTTATAGAAGCCTGGCAGCTTAAAAACTTCTTGAGATTCCAGTGCCACATAAAAACTCTTACCCTCTTGCAGCGCAGTCTCGACAGAGCTAAAAAATCTAAATATTTTTTTATCGTCTTCATATTGCTGTTTTTCCAGTTTTATGGCATATACGATGGATGAAACACCGGATTTTAGATAGATGCTTAGATTTTTGCTTATGATATATAGTTTTTTGTGTGGAAAATTTTTTGTAAAAAGATCTCTAAAATGGCTCTTGATAAAAGGTTTGTCTTCCGCCAAAGAGCTATAGATGATACCTCTTGTTTTGAGTTTTGCCTTTGCTTCTTGCATATCATTGGCTTCAAAAACTCCTTTGGTTTTTTTTCCTTCGCCATCTAAGCCTTTGTATTTAAAAAACATCTACGCTCAATCTCTTATACCGACTCTGAGTGCCTCTTGGAAGCTAGTTGTGCCGTCTTCAACCAAAGAACTTATCTTTTGAGCCAATAGAACCAAACCTTTTTGATGCATAGCTTCTCTTATCTCAAAATCTTTCATATCTTTTTTTAGCATATTTTTTACTTCATCACTCATCAAAAATAGTTCCCCAACCGCTACTCTGCCATCATAACCGGTAAAGTTACATTTACTACAGCCATTTGCCTTGTAGATTTTTGCCTCTTTTTTTATACCAAATTCTGATTTAAACTCACTATTGTCTTTATCTTCTGTTTTGCAATGCAAACAGAGCTTCCTAACCAATCTTTGAGCCAAGACACCAAGAAGACTTGAACTGATAAGAAACTCTTCTATACCCATATCTATAAGTCTAGTCAGAGCCGCTGTTGTGTTGTTTGTATGTAGTGTTGAGAGCAACAGATGTCCTGTAAGGGCTGATTGAACCGCTATCTTTGCTGTCTCTGTATCTCGTATCTCTCCTACCATCACAATATCCGGATCCTGTCTCAATACAGACCTTAGTCCTGATGCAAATGTGAGTCCGGTTTTTACATTTACCTGGATTTGGTTTATGTTGTTTGCTTTATATTCAACCGGATCCTCTATGGTGATTATATTTTTCTCAGAAGTTGCAATTGTGCTTAAAAATGAGTGCAAAGTGGTTGATTTTCCACTACCTGTGGGGCCCGTCACTAAAATCATACCATACGAGTGAGAAAGCAAGGATCTAAACTGCTCTGTCAACTCTACATCAAACCCCAAACCTTCCAAAGAAGGTATGGTAGATGAGTCCATAAGTATCCTCATAACAATTCTCTCTCCATAGTAAGTGGGCAGTACAGATACTCTGACATCCAAACTTTTGTCAGATATCTTTATGACGGTTCTTCCGTCTTGAGGAACTCTTTTTTCAGATATATCTAAATTTGAGATGACTTTTATACGGTTGATGATGAGATTTATGATGTGTTTGTCCAAATCTACATGTTTTATCAAAGCACCATCTATCCTGAAACGCACCACTCCCCTTTGCTCATGAGTCTCTATATGTATATCCGAAGATCTCTTCTTTATAGCTTGATAAAAGAGTGAATTTACAAACTTTATGATAGGGGCTGATTCTTCACTTGTGAGTATGTCAGAACTGGTTTTTAAAAACTGTGATAGTGAAATATCATCTTCTAAAAATTCTTCTTTTTCATCTTCACTAAATGAACCGCTTAGCTCTTTGTCACTTTTTTGCTCTATATATCTGTTGTACAGTCTATCATAGGATGCAGTGTCCAAAAAACAAATCTCACACTCGATAGTTAGCTTTGAGAGATAGTTTAGACCATCACTTACATACTCTTTGTCCAAAACTGCAAAAGTGGTCCCGTCTATCTTTGTCAGAAGCAGATAGTTTTTTACCAAAAGATTGATGTCCATCCCATCAAGATTTATCGGATAGAGATCTTTGTTGTTGATTGATGGTATATTGTCTATATTCATTTTTTTGTTATATTTTTCACAAATTGTTGTTCTATATTGTTTAGCTTTGAGAGCATCTCTTTTAGAGATGAAAGTTCAGCGCTTTTATCTACTATATACGGGGTTAAAATAACCAGTAAATTTATCTTATCATTGCTTTTTTCTTTATATCTAAATACCTGACCCAAAATAGGAATATCTCCCAAAAGCGGTACTTTGGTGGTTGTATCTCCCATGTTGTCCTTTACGAGTCCGCCTATGATGATGCTCTCACCGTTTTTCACTATAGCTGTAGTCTCTACATCTCTTTTGGTTGTAGTGGGCAGGCCCTGTTCGCTTCCGGGAAGCACATCTTCCATGATAACCTTTACATGTAGAAGGACTTTATTGTCACTTGATATTCTTGGTTTTACTGTGAGTGTCAATCCTATGTCTTGTCTGGTATAGGTGTTTTTCGTAACATCGGTTGTAGTTGAACCTACGCTTCCTTGTGTTATTATGGATTCGGTTTTTCCGACATATATGGAAGATTCGAGGTTGTTAACACAAAGCAAAGATGGCTGTGAGAGAACATTTGCAGCGCCTTTTGAGCTCAACAAAGAGATTGTCGCCCCAAGAGCCAATCCTCTTGTGATAGAGGGTGTATCGATTCCCAAACTGCTCAAATTAAACGGTATGGCAGGAGCACCTAGAGCTGCACTAAAAGAGTAGAGTCCTGATGAGTTGGCGACACCTCCCAAAACACCATATTTTGCACCTATTTTACTTGATTTTGTATCACTTATCTCTACTATCTTGGCACTTACATAAACTTGCTGTCTTGGAATGTCTAGAGCATTTATGAGTATCTTTATCTCTTTAAATTCTTCATTTGAGGCATAGATGATAAGTGTATTTGTCTCTTCATCAGCAGTAAATGTTGGCTTGGTCGTATCGATTTTTACCTTTTTATTTTTATTTTTGGGTTTGTTTGAGATGATAGTCTCCAAAGTTTTGGCAACAAGCTTTGCATCAGAATTTTTAAGACTGACTATATGCAAGGATCTTTGCGAAATCTCATCTTTTTGGTCCAACTTCTTCACATGCGAAAGAAGAGCATCTATAATCTTTTTGCTTGAGACTATTATGAGGGTATTTGTGCCTTCATCTGAAAACAGATCGACTTTTTGGCTAGGCATTTTCTGGTTGTAGATGCTGTTTGCTATACTTTTTATCTTTGGCAGAACAGTAGTCACTTTTGAATTTTTTAGTGTGTAAAATTTTATCTCTTTCTTTTTTTGAGAGTCAAGTTTGCGCACCAATCCTCTGATGCTCTTTAGATTTTGAGGATAATCCGTGATAATCAAACTGTTTGCCTCTTTAGAGACAGCTATCTTGCCATATTTGCTCAATAAAAATCTTATCTGTGCCAACATCTGATCAGCCGAAAGGTTACGTATGCCTATGATATCTGTTTGGATTTGATTTAGTATATTTTTTGTACTCAAAGGCGGAGACTCTCTGGCTGCATCACTGCTTCTTACCACTTGAAAATAACCACTATGACTATCTATGAGGGTATATCCTTTGTTTTTAAGTACGCTGATAAGCAGATCATAAACTTGACTTTTTTTTACAGGCTTTACAGAGATAAAGTTTACTTTGCCGGGGATATTGTAGTTTAATAGTATATTTTTATCACTTATCTTGGACACCATCTTCACAAAGGCATTTATTTGCAAGTTTTTAAAATTTATCTCCACATTTGATTTATTGTCGGTTTTGACACCACCAAACATCAAAGTTGCAAATAGAACCAAAATACTAATTAATTTCATATATAATCTCCTTCATCTCATTGTTTCTCTCAAAACCAACCTGTATCGTTGCAGTATCGTTGATCCTGTTATAGTATGGCAACAAATCCATCATACTTCCAAGCTCATTTCCGTCTATGCTTTTTATGACATCGCCAACTTTGAGCCTCATTTTATCAAAAAGCGAGCCTCTTCTTATGAAACTCAGTCTTATGCCGGCAAATTTTCTCTTTTTTCTTAATTCCTGAATTCTCACATCTCTTAAAGCTCGTCTTATATTTTTCGTATATTTTTTAAAATCATCTCTTTTAACACCTATGTATTTTTCTCTTCCAGAAGATTGGAGCATACCTTTTTTGGCTTGAGTTTTTGTTTTTATCTCTTCTAGTTTCAACTCTATCTTTTTGCCATTTTTAGAAAAAACAGCATAATCCAAACCCACATCAAGCAGCTTTGCACCTTTATAGCTTTGGTTTAAATCTAAAAAAATAGTTTTTGAGCCCTCTTTGAAAATTATAAACTTTTTGTTTTGACTGGCATAACAAGCTTGCAGTATCATTGCTCCTAAGTTTTCTACTTTTTTGATTTTTGGTGAAACTCTTTTACTTCTTACCCTGTTTAAATTTAAAAATTTTGGAAAATTTTCTATATATTGAGTTTTTTGCTGCTCAAACTTGATCTCTTTTACGCCTCTATCCATAAAAATAAGCAGAATAACAGAGTTAAACAAAAGCGCTACCAAAACAGGCATAAAAATCCACCACAAAACAGAGATAAACTTTGAATTAGTAAGCAAGCTCATACTTCATCCCCTCTTTTGTTTTTTTAAAATAACTCTTCACAACACTGTTTTTAGAATTTATATTTTTAAACAATATATATCCCTTGTGCTTAAAAATATCTACTTCAGCTCTGAAATTACCTAGATTTGAAGTGCCTTTTATCTCTATCTTTTTTGGTGAGAATATAGAGTATATCGCTCTTAGATTTTTGATTTTAAATTCTTTAAACAGAGGCAGATTTTTACTTATTTTTGCATCTTGCAAATCTATCTCATTATAAAAAATCCAAGGCTTCATCTCAGCTTTTTTGATTGTTGCAATCTGTACACTTTGAAAAAACACTTTTATGGATGATGCGGTAAATTTATATCTCAAGTCATCTTTTTTTTGAGTAATTATGCTGATATTTTGCCTGTTCATAATTTGCGTAAATTTATCCCAAAGTATATATTTTGGAAAGAGTAAAACTATCCAAAAAAGAGATAAAACTATAAATATGATAGCTTTTTTCATATTTTCACCTCTATATGTAGAGATACTTTGTCTCTTCTTTTTTGGATGTCTAGTTTCTTAATCACAAAACCTGAATTAAACAGTATAGAGTTTAATCTCTGCAAGGAGACTTGAGACAGGTTTTCAAAATAAAAAGTATGTCTATTGCCGATTGTTGTATCTTTACTCGGTTTTGAGATTGCTCTAAGTCTTGCAAATATCTTTTTATAGTCTTTATTTTGTTTGTATTTCTGTTTTAGCAGAATCAGTGCGCTGGATTGATCTTTAAAGTTTCCAAAGAGCTTTTTTTCTCTTCTTAACTTGTCTGAAGATATGTATGTATAAAAAGATAGAGATGCCAACAAAATCAGTAAAAAAACTAAAATATACTGCTTAAATCGACTCATAGTCCAACCTCTATCATATAACCTTTATTTGATTTTGCTGCTTTGAGAATTTTATATTTTTTAGACATATATGTTTTAAACTCTTTTTCTCTTCTGCTGTTTTTTAATCTTATCACAAATTTAAGTAGAGATTTTTTATACGACAATGAGCTTAAAAATTCATCTTTTGAGAGTTTAAATTTGCCTACATATTTGATCATTTCTCGCAAATCACTCTGATGTTTGTCTATCTCTGAGAGTTCATCTTGCATACTTTTTACCTGAAAACTTGTCTGTGGAAGATTGTATTTTTCTATCAAATTCTTTTTTTGCTCTAGAAGTAGGTTTCTGCCTTCTTGCAGTCTAAAAAGATTAAAAATCAGTATCAAAGCCAAAACTGACAAAATCGATATGATTTGGTTAGACTGTCTTGAGCCTAGATTTGTCTTTTTAAAATTTTTGGAGTATATATAGTTTGAAGAGAGTTTTTTATCTTTTAAGACATCAGATATATATACCTCAACTCCTGAATTTAAAAGCTTCAAAGGAACAGATGTCATAATCCCATCATTGGCGACTATGGCATGTTTATCGTCAATCTTCAGTGCAATATCTCGATTTAAAAATTCGCTTTGCAAGGTATAAATTTTATCTACCATCTTTATATCCATGCCCATATCTTCCAGCTCTTTGAGTATATTTGAGACATCATATGCTATAAATATAAACTCCTTTTTTGCCATTTTAAACACTTTATATTTAAAATTTCCATCAGGCAATACTCCGTCAAATACAGACTGAGCCATCTTGTTTGCTTCATAAGAATATCTTAGATTTAGCGTAACCTTTTTACTCCAATAAAACTCCGGAGAGAGGATCAGATTGCACTTTTCCAAGAGCTTGGTTTTGAAATTTTTACTTACAAAATAGTTAGGTTTTTTTCTGCCATTAAAAAAGCTCAAAATTGCTTGCCCTCTTTGTTTTTATATCATAGATAAAAGACGCTCTATCTTTTATGGAATTTATCTGATAGAAGATTTTAACTAAAATATAATAATTATTTTCTTTACTAAACTTTTTTAAGTTATATTTTGTCGCTATTTTCTTGCTCTCTTTGTCTTTTAAATCATCACATCCTGTAAAATTTTCACTATCTAAACCCAAGATATAAATCATCTCTTTGCTCATCCTGTCGCAATCAACTATACCGGAATTTTTGCCTCCAAAATATACAAACCTATCCCACGGAACGCTAAAGATATTTTTATCCTGAACAACATCTGCGTAATATTTTTCTAAAGTTTCAAACTGTTTTTTACTGTAAATTCTACCATTTGAGTACTTTAAATCGTGAAGGGAAATTTCACTTAAAGCCTGTCTCTCAAGTGTATCTTTATCGATAGTATCCAACACCAATGAAATAAAAAAACTCGCATCTAATATATTGTAAGTTTCGCAAATATTTTGTAAAAAATGCACTATATTTTTATCCGGCTTTTTACCCGTGAGTATAGAGTTTATATTTATCTTATCACTTAACGGACTCATCTTGACATCAAGCCCCAATCCACTTGAAGACTCGTAAAATGGAGGTACCCCTAAAAGGAAAGTCGAAAAATCATTGCTATTCTCAATATCGCCGGCATAACTATCTAAAATCTTTTTAACATCGCTGAATATCACACTGCTTTGATCTCTTTTGTGAAGATTGTCCACTTTGTCAAAAACAACATTTGTGAGAGAAAATATATATGCAATCAAAGCCGTCAAAACAGCAACAAACCCTATAGTAATAAGAAGAGCAACACCTTTTTTCATAAAAAGATTATATATACATAAGAATTAATAGGTGCTGAAAAGTGATAAGTATAGGATTAAATCATAATTTTTTGCAAAAACGCTTGAGACTATAAGGAGAGTGGCGAGAAGGTGTAGGAATCGAACCTACCTCCAGACGGTCAACCGCCCAGACATCGGGTTTGAAGTATGTGTGTAGTAAACCACTTTTTATTTTTGCTTAAACAAAAAGTACTTACATATATGCACTATCAAAAACAACCAAAAACAACTGACCCGATTGAAATAATTATTTATAGAATTAATTTAAGAAAACTACTAAAAAACATCAATTATTTAACAAAACAAGTGCCTTAAAGTACCTATTTAAGGTGGTATTAAGTACTTTAAGGTTATAATATATATAGAGAAAAAGAAAGGAGATTAGATGAAAATTCAATTAAAGTTATTTGTTGCAACTTCTAAAGATTATCTTTACTCTGCATATAAGAGTGAGTGTGTATCTGTTCTTAAAACTAAGCTTGATATTTTCTTTGCTCCAGTACTTTCATTTCTATTCTCTGTGCTGTTCTTTTTTAACTTCAATTCAAGAACTGCATATATTCCTACTATCAGATTTAAACGAACTAAAAAAGTTTGTAGTTATACTATTCTTAGTTTGTTTTCTGTATATCCTCGTTTTTAATAATTTCTTAGCACCGCAGGTATAAGAGATAATAACTTTGTTATTAAGTATCTCGTGAAGTAAATAAGCTACTTATAGCGTCCTCCTAAAGTTAATGGTATAACTACAATGGAACTTTGCCACCCTTTACATGTAAAGATTAAAAACCATACTTTCAACTCCTACCTAAACAGCTGTCTTTATTCTGTATTTGAATTATTTACTTTTTTTTTGCATTTTTCATCTTTTACTTACATTAATAGCCATTTGCCCGATTATTTTCTTTTAAAAAAGCTTGAATTGATGTTCTTAGAGCCTTGTTGTTTAGCTACTTCTTTTTTAAAACGACAACCGATAGGGCGTCAGATTGAGTAAATTGATTTGTTTATCTTTATTGGATTGACTATCCAATTAGTGACGCAAAGGACTAGGGTTTGACTGCCTTAGTCCTTTTTTTTTGCTTTAAAAATCGCGTGGAGTGGGTGGGAGTGTCATAACAAAAGATAAACTTTGTTTAATCATAGAGTAGTAGTCGTGCTCTTAGTTATATCTATATTCTTAGTAATTAGATTGTACTAGGAGCAAATTAGGGGACTTAGTCACTCCCCTGATGACTTCTACTCTTACTTTGGAGCGGAGCGACTACACAAGGAATTTATGATATTTTTGCGAGGCATGAGCAAAAATATCATAAATTCCTCTTGGCTATATATAAAAAGTTATTAGCCACTTTCATTTTCCCTCAATAAATACACTCTTAATTCACAATTTACTATCAAATATCTATATTTTATATGTAGCTTCTATATAACTCAATATTTCTTTTTTTTCTTTCTCATTTAAAAATATCATTTTCTTATTATTCTGGTATTATTTTATATTCAATATGTTTTTTGTTTTCTTTTAGGTATTTTTTTGCTCCATAGTCTATATTTTCATTTGACATTATAAATATTTTTCTTATTTGTTTATTTGATAGATTGTTTTTTTCTATATAAATTTGGCAATCTCCTATAAATATTCTTAATTCTTTTTGACTTATTTTATTTTTTCCCTTCCAATTTTTACATTGTATTAGTAATATTTCATTATTTTTTTTTGCTATAAGGTCAATTCCTCCGTCTTCTTTTTTTCTTCCAATTCCGTTATAGCTTACTATGTATTTTCCCTCTTCATAAAATTTACCAATTTTTAATTCGTACTCTTTTCCTTTTTTTATATTTTTTTTCATAAATTCTCTGTATCTTTTTTTTCTATTTTCTTCAAAAATCTTTTTTTTCTCTTCTTTTGTTGTTTGTTTATATATACTATATGGACTATATTTTGTTTTTGTATTTTTATCTTTGCACTCTTTTTGCTTTTTCTCTCTTTCTCTGTCTGCTTTTTCTCTTTTTTTTTCTTTTTGATATAGTTCTTCTTGTATTTCTTCTATTGTTTTTTCTCTTTTTTTTGGTCTTTTTCTCTTTTTATTTTGTTTTTCTAAATCTTTTACTAATAGAATTATCAAAATTATAATTGTTATTATTATAAAATTACTCATTATTTTATTAATCTTATTTTTTTTGATTTTGCTTTGTTTTTTATTTCTTTTAGTTTTTCAAGATGTCTTTCTACTTCCTCTATTTGTTCATCAAGAGCAAGACCTTGATTTATTAGCCTTATTAGTTCAGGTTTTTCTTTTTCCCAGTTTGTAAGAGTATTTCTATTAACTTTTAGTAATTCTGCTAATTCTATTCTATTCATTTTTTTGCCTATTTTGTTTTATTGCTAAATTATTAAGCATATTTATTTCTTTTTAAGCTTTATTGTTTTATCATTCTTTTATATAAATGCTAAATTATTAAGCATTTATATTTTTTATGGGTGTAAATCCATAACTAACCTTTAATTATAACATTTTTTTGTTTTTACTAAAAATGCTAAAAAACAAGACCCGAGCAAGTCTTAAAACTACTCCCCTCTTTTTGCCCTGAACTTAAAGAGGGAAATTCTTTTTCAGGGAAGGAGTCAATATTATGACAACATTCTTTATAGGCAAAGTTGACGAAGTCCGTCCAATCTCTCGCAAAGACAAAACAACTGGTCAAGTAAATATGAGTTCTCAATTAACTGCTACATTTGAGACAATCGATAATG
The DNA here is from genome assembly GCA_045047115.1 of Sulfurospirillum sp. GTDB lineage: Bacteria > Campylobacterota > Campylobacteria > Campylobacterales > Sulfurospirillaceae > JAADIZ01. The sequence continues at coordinate 9,979 of JASFYR010000029.1, read as the reverse complement.
ACAACTACACCGTTAAATCTACTGAAAACATATCTTTTCCAATAGACCTATTAGGTGCATTACAACAAACCAAAGGAAAGTATATAGTAGTCCCCTATATGACTATATCAGCAAAGAGCGGAACATATACATTCCCCGACGATAATCTATCTTTTCAAGTTTTCGATAAAAACCCACTTGAACAGATAAAAAAATAAATTCCTCCTACAAAAGGCACTCTTTTTATTAGTGCCTTTGATAGGGATGAGTTTCATCTACTACATAAAAAAAGGAGTCCATAATGGATTTGACAGGCGTTGCTTTTAATACCGCTGATGTGCTTAGCGTTGGTGCTTTGGTGCTTGCCGCTGTTGCTACTATCTGGGGTGTTAAGAAAGCTATCTCTATGGGTAATAGAGGTTAGTTTTAGTTTTGGTGCTTTTCACCATTCGCTTTTAGGGGAGTTTCTCCCCTTTTAATTTTAAGGATTTTTAGATGTTTTCGATTAATTATGATATTTTTTTGCAATTAATGTCTATCTTCTTAGTATTTGTTTCTACTTTATGGGGTGTCGCTTATGCTCTTAAAATATCTAAAAATTCTTAGTTTTCTTTTTTTATTTACACAATCTTTAAACGCTGATTATCTTTATGGCAAGAATGATAAATGCGTAAATGATTTTTATTTTGAAAGCGGTACTTTTTATTATCATTACAGCAAAGATGATAATGACACTTGGCATCGAACTACAACTAACAACTATTATAAATATCTTTATCCCGGTTTTATTTATGATTCTGATAAAGATAATTGTTATATTCCTGAGCAAGCTATCTATCTTGGTTTGAGTGCTGAAAATTACAGATATTTACTCTCTTTTTCAGGTTTGCTTATCGGTTTTTTGTTCCTCTTTTTTGGGGTTTATATAGTTATTTTGGTATCAAAAAAATAGGAGTATATTATGGATATTTACATTTTTACAACTGACCCTGCATTTAATTTTTTTATTTCAATTTTTGTAAATGTATCTTTAGTTCTTATTCCTGCTTTTGCGGCTATAAGTTTAGCGAGAAATTAGTATGTTAAAATTTTTTTTGATTTTCTCATTTTTATTTTTTTCTCTCTTTGCTGATACTACTGTTCTTCATAAGCCTGACGGTTGTCCTTCTGTTGGTACTACTTTTGATTGGTGGGATGGTAATCATTTTGTTTCTTATACTATGGTTTCTTTTTCTTCTGTTCACGATTCTTCAAATAATTATTGGGGAACTGTCCTAAAAGGACCTGATGAATCTAAAATTACTGATCCTTCATATGTAGTTTGTCAAGCTGGTTCTTATAAAGTTCGAAATGTTACTTGTGTCTTAACTTCTTCTATTGCTCCTCCTCCCTCAAATTCTGATTGTCCTGGAGTTAATAATATGCTTTTATCCGATGGTAATTGTACAAATGCTACATCTGGAGATTATATGCAAGATGCTCAAACAAATTGTGAATCTATTGGCTCTACATTGAAATATGCTCCTTATATTTCTACCATTGTTACAATTGATAATATTGAATATGATTCAAATATAATGACTTGTATTAATGGTATTTCTTTTATTTCTTATCAAGAGCGTTCTAATATTGTTTTAGCTGATAATAATTTTACTGGAGATATTCAAGATGATAATTTGTCATTTACTCCTACTCAGAATAATTTAGATGATAATTCATCAGTTGGAGTTGTTGGAAGGACAAATGTAGATGCTATTAATAATGTATCTTTAACTATAATAAAACAAACTGACAAAATGATAGCACAAAATACAAATTTTTTAGGGCAAAAACTTGATAATTTGGGACTAATTCAGTCATCAACGAATTCTAAGTTATCTAGTATTGATAGTTCTTTAAAAGCTGTTAATAATAATAATAATTTGATAAATAGTAATTTACAATCTTTAAAATCTGTTAATCAAAATGGTTTTGATTCTCTTGGAAATAAAATTGACGGTTTAAAAGATACTATTTCAGGTGATTCTTTTATGGGTGATTTGGGATTTGGTTCTATTACTGATTTTTATAATAATGTGCAAACTGATTTATCTACTATTACAGAACAGTTTGATAATTATATAAGTATATATGAAAATGGTTTCTCTGAATCAGATTTTTCTTTACCTTCTGGTGTTGATCCTTCTTTTACTAGTACAGCTTTTGGCAAAACTATTAATATTGATTTATGCCCTTCTTTTTCTATTTTTAAGCCTATTTTGTATTTAATATTTAGTTTTGTATTTTTGTTTTTATCAGTTCGTATTTTTTGGCTTGGAATTAAATTTAATCAGGGGAGTAATTAATTGTGACTAAAATTTTAACTTTTTTAGCTGGTTTTATTGGTGTAAAAGGTCTTAAGATTCTTATTCTTAGTGCTTATTATACTTCAGTTCTTTCTTTTTATGGTTTTCTTTTGACTTCTTTATATTCTTTTTATAATTTAGTACATACTTTGATAAATTCTGTTAATAATATTTCCGTTTCTGATCCTTCTAATATTTTGCCTAAGTTTTGGGGATTATTACATTGTATGGGTTTTACTGACGCTTTTTTGTCTTCTTTACCTTTTATTGTTTCTGCTCTTTTATTTTTATTTTCTAAGATTTTATGGGTTTATGCTATGCAGGTAAAAAAAGATTTAATTGATAAAGCATTAAAGTTAATATAATGATTATCTATCTTGTAGGTGTCCCTGGAGCTGGTAAAACATATTATGCAGTAAATGAAATATTTGAGGATGTGAAATCAAATAAACATCAATTTATATATACTAATATAGACCAATTTGATTTTAAACTTTCTAGTAAGATAAAAAAATTTGATTTTGAGGAGTTTCAATTAAATATTATAGATTTATATAATCTTTATAAAGACAAAGACTCAACTGATGATGATTTGATTGATTTAGTTAAAAAATTAGGATATTATAAAACACTTTTTGTTATTGATGAAAGTCATAATTTTTTTGACGCTCTTAATCCTGTATTTGTTTGGCTCTTTTCTTATCATAGACATATTTTTATAGATTTTCTTCTTATTACGCAAAATTTAGCTCTTATAGATTCTAAGTATAAAAAATTTGCTGAATATTTCATTCGTGCTGTTCCTACAACTCTTTTACTTTTTTCAAATACTTTCAAATATAGAATTTTTATAGATAGTCGTATGAGTGCTAAAAGTCAAGCTAGTGTTAAAAAACTTAAAAAATCTAAAGAAATTTTTGATTTGTATCATTCAGGAGATAGTGTTAAATCTCCAAATGTTATTAAAAAATATCTTATTTATTTTTTGATAGGTGTTATAATTGTTTCTATAATGTTTCATTTTGTTACAAATTTTATGAAAGGCGATCCAAATGTTAAAAAAAATGTTTCTAGTCCGTCACGTGATTTGGCTGTTAAAAGAGATAAAATATATGTTCCAAGCGGTAATGGTGGTTTTCTTCGGCAAAAATCTGCAAGATTATCTCAAGAAATAAATAATAATACAAATTATTATTATATAACTTGTTCAGGTTTTACTTGTACTTTTAAAAATTATGATTTTGTATTAACTCCAAACTCTCTCGCTTTTGTTATAAAAGAGTTTACCTGCTCATCTATTTTTAAAGAAACTACTGTTTCTAAAACTTCTTATTTGTTGAAGTGTCAAAATTTGGGTTTTTTAAATCAATTCACTTTACTTTCTGGGGGTAAAAAAAATGAAGATTCTCGTCCTGTTCGTTCTGCTTTTTTCAAGTCTGATAGCAAATAATTTTAAAAATATAACTCTATCTGATTTTGCTTCTATTGTTGCTGATAATAGCCGTTTTAATATTGTTGTATCTTCAAATGTTGATAAAACTATTTCTTTGTCATTGCCTGTTCTCAATTTCAAAGATAAAAAAATCACTTTTGATTTGCTCAAAAATATTTTAAAATATAATAATCTTGCATATAGTGTTTCTCTAAATACTGTATATATCTATGATCCTTTTGCACTTAGTAAGAAAAAAGTTGTTATCGATAATTTTATCATTCGTTATAATAACTTATCAAAAAATGATATAAATGACTTTTTTAATAAGTTGTATCCTGATGTAAAATATCTCATTTCTCGTGGTCGTATTTTGCTTATTTCAGATTTTCAAACATTTAAAAAGATACAAAATCAAATAATTAATTTGGATAAATCCTTTTACTCTTCTGTTATTGATGTTGTTGTACTTAGTACAAATCAAGATAAATTAAAAAATGCTGGTTTGGATTTTAGCATATTGAAATTTAATCCTTCTTATTATTTATCAATTCTAACTAGTACAGTAAATATACCTTCTACTTTAAATAGTCGTTTTCAATTTTATTCACTTTTGCATTTATTGCAATCTAAAGATATATCTAAAATTCTCACAAGCCCTCAAATTACGCTTTTAGATAATAAACCTAGTTTGTTAGAGAGCACGACAAACATCCCTTTTCTAACCTTTACAACTAGCACAAAAGATAATACCACTACTACGCAAAATTCTTATAATTATAAAGATGTAGGATTAAAGATGTATTTTACAAATGTTTCTGTTTCTAAAAATTCTGTTCAGTTTGATTTGGAGATATTTGTGCAAAATATTTTAGATTCTTCTCTCACTCCAAAAACTACATCAAAACATATAAAAACTCATTGCAATCTTTCCAAAAATTCTCTGTTTTTGCTTGGTGGCTTAAATCAAACAACTATTCAAAACACTATTGCAAATATTCCTATTATTGAATATGTACCTATTCTAAATAAAATTACTGAACATACTACTGTTACAAATAGAAAAGAGGTTTTTTCAATAGTTTTGTCAATTAAATCTCTTTCTAAAATGAGCTTTTAAGATGTTTGGTTTAACAAAAAATATGCGTCAGTTAGCACTAGATAAAATAGAAAAAAACAAGCTCTTTTTAGACAATAATTTTTTAGTAGTTGATGATAAACATATCCCTTTATCAGATATTACAAAAAATAGTTATATAAACTCAAACAGATACATTGCAGAGATAAACAATAGGGTTAATTCTCTCTACTCATATGCTAAATCAAGAGATTTACAAAACATATTTTTGACTCTTACTTTGCCTAGCATTTACCACCCAAAAAAGACTCTTTCAAGTGGTAAAGTTATAAACAATAAAAACTACAATGGAAGAGAGTTTCTTTTTACTTGCAAACATCCTATAACAAAGAAAAAAATCAAGTTTATCAATCCTATGTCAAACAGAAAAAAGTACTTCCCAAAAGAAGCCAGTAAACAACTCTCAAAGATGTTTTCAAGATTATTGACTCATCGTTCTTGGTGTAAGATTCCAAAATCTGATAGAGTCTATTTTAGAGTTATTGAGCCACATAAAGACGGCTGTCCTCATCTTCATATTAGTATTTTTATCCCTAAACAATATGTAGATAATATCGTCAAAGTTATAAAGCGTTTTTATCCTTTCCCTCTTGGTAAATTAGAAGTAAATATCAAAAACCCTGTCGCTTATCTTATGAAATACATCTTAAAAACTCTTGATGATTTAAGATACGGTGATGACAAAATAACTGATTTAACTCTTTGGTATATACTGCACGGAATATGCAGGATATACACCTCTAGGACTTTAGTATCTTTAGATGTTTACAGAGCCTTAAAGGGTCGTTACACGCTCAATGAGCTTACTTGGATGTACAGAGATAAAGAAATATCTGTTTTTGTTGATCCTAACACCAATAAACTTTTAGAGATAGTTGATAAATATGGCACTCTTTGGAGTAAAAAAAGTTTTAAAGTAACAAGTTCTATAAATTACGATAACCGCAAACCTGTTTTAAAAGAGAAAAAATCATCTCGTATCCCTGTTTTTATTGTTAAAAATGGTATATCTTTTGATATTTCAAAACCTGTTTTGTCTTACAAAGATTATCAACTCTTTGAATATTATAAAAATTTAGATTTGGAGTATTGTAATTTACAGCATTATGGACTCGTACAAAATGAGCTTATCGAAAGAGGTTTGCTTGATATGGATTATATCCCTCCAAATTATTTTAATATGGATTTTGACTATGCGAGTTAAACTTATAATATTTACTTTGCCTTATGATCCTTTCTTTTCTAAAGTAATTTTGGATGATTACAGCTTTTTTTATGTTCCGAATGGTTACACCTCTGATGATATTTATTCTATTGTAGAAGAACATAACAAAAAAAAGCGTTTTATTCGTGTAAGTTTTCCACAAAAATATAAATGGGGTCTTCGTAAAAAGAGTGACTTTTTAAATTTTAACCATAAATCTAATAAAGGAAAAATATGTGTATTTTAGAAAAAATAAAATTATCAGAAGATATTATAAAAAATGAATATCAAAAAAATAATGGAAAAATATTTGTAAGTTTTTCTGGTGGAAAAGATAGCACCGTTTTATTACATTTAGCTAGAAGTATATTTCCTAATATTCAAGCAGTTTTCTCAAATACAACAAATGAAGATATTGACATTATTAAATATGTTAAATCTCATAATAATATTATTTGGGTTAAGCCTAAAATGAATTTTAATACAGTTGTTAAAGAATATGGTTTTCCACTTGTTAGTAAAGAAGTTTCTCAGAAAGTTAATGAATTAAAATATACAAAAAGCCATATATTAGAAGATATAAGATTAAACGGTTATGAGAATGGTAGTGGGAAGTTACCAGTTAAATGGAGATATTTAGTCAAACAAGATTTTGATGTTAATTCTAAGTGTTGTGCAATTTTAAAGAAAAATCCTATTGAAAAATGGCAAAAACAGAATGATATGAAGCCTTTAATAGGTTTGATGAGTGGAGAGTCTGCACTTAGGAAACAATTAGCTTTATACGGAAAAGAAGACGGTAAAAAAGTATATCCATTTTTAAGAACTGGTTGGAATGATGAAGATATATGGGAATATGCAAAAATTAATAATATAAAATTTGCAGATTGTTATTATGATAAATATATTGATGGAGTTCTTTTAAAAGCAGAAACTAGGACTGGTTGTGTTTTTTGTGGTTTTGGTATTCATTTGGAAAGTGAAAGTAGATTTGAAAAACAAAAATTAAAAAGTCCAAATAGATATGAAAAAATGATGTCATTACAAAATAATGGCATATCTTTTAGAAATGCTATAGATGTTGTGTTAAACAAGGATACTTATATGCCAATTTTGAATTTAGATGATTATTCGATTATAGATACAGAAGAAACAGAGCATGATATTAATATTAAATTGAACTGTGAAACAATACCATCAAGTTGTAAACATTGTAATAGTAGTTATTATAGAAAAAAGGGTGTTAGAAATCAGTTTTATTTTGATTTGCCTATAAGGGGTAAAAGAGTTGGATTAATGATTAAAGTTCAAGGTTACAAATGTCATGAGTGCAATAAGTTTTTTCAAGATACTTTACCAAATATTTCTAGTAACCATAATATGACTACTAGATTAGTAAAATATATAAAAAAACAATCTTTACTAAAGCCATTTACATATATAGCAGATGATACTGGTGTTAGTGAGGGCAATATTAGAAAAATATTTAAAAACAATATTTTAGATTTAGAAAAAAAATATGTATTTGGAACACCTGTAATTTTAGGTATAGATGAAATTCATTTATCTGGTAAACCAAGAGCAGTAATAACTAATATTAAAGATAGAACTATTATTGAAATGTTTAAAGATAGAAATAAAACTACTATTGTTAAATATTTAAGAGGTATAAAAGATAATGAAAAAATAAAAGTTGTGACTATTGATATGTGGAAGCCTTATAGAGATTCTGTTAATCTAGTATTACCAAAAGCAATAGTTGTTATAGATAAATTTCATGTCGTAAAAATGGCAAATTCTGCATTAGAAAAATACCGTAAAGAGCTAAAAAGTTCTCTTACTTCTAAGCAAAGAATAGATTTAAAAAATGATAGATTTCTTCTTCTTAAAAGAAAAAATAATCTTAACGATAGAGAAAGTTTCTTAATCTCATATTGGGAAAATAATTATCCAATATTAGCAAAAATGTATTATTTAAAAGAGCAGTTTTTTGAAATATACGAAGCTGAAAATAAAGAGGAAGCTTATGATAGATATTTGAAATTTGAGCAAGAACTCACAAGCGAAGTTAAACCATATTTCTCTGATTTAGTTAGAGCTTTAGGAAATTGGCACAAAGAAATATTTGCCTACTTTGATTATCCTGTAACAAATGCTTATACAGAAGCTATGAATAGTGTAATTCGTCATGTTGATAGAATGGGTAGAAGCTATAGCTTTGAAAGCATTAGAGCAAAGATGCTTTATTCTACTAATTTACATAAAAAGAAAAAGCCAAAATTTGATAAAAAAAATGAAATAAATGTAGGTGTTGATATTCAGGGATTATCAAGAATGGTAAAAAATTGGGATAGCAAAATATGTTAAAAAGTCACTTACTTTGCGAATACCCTATAAATGCAAAAGGAGTTTAAAATGAAAGATAAATTAGATAAATTACAAGAAAAAATACTTAAGTCAACTTTGCAACTTGAAAAATATTTATATATTCGTGATGAATTGATTTTAAAAGATATTAGTACTTTTTCACTTGATATCAAAATAGATAATTTAAAAAATGAACAGTTTTTATTATTTTTAGAATTTTTAAGTTTTGTTAGAAAAATTTAGGATATTTACATGATTTTAAATAACATCTCAAAACAGTATTTTAATCATGTAAAAGTCCTCCATAGTGAGCGAACATATAAAACAAATTTTGGTTATTATAATAAACACATAAAAGATACTTTAGGTATAAAATCTATTGATACTATCGCTTATCTTGATGTGCAGCTCTTCGTCAATGCTCTTGTTTCCAAAGAGTATAAAATCAAAACAGTAAAAAACATTCTTACAGTTTTAAAAAATCATTTTAGATTTGCTAAAAAACTAAGATTGATTGATTATGACCCCACTTTGGACATAGAGTTACCAAAGTTTGATAATACCAGGTACTTTAATTTCTCTTTGGAAGTACAAAAAGATTTTATAAATGCACTTATAAACTATAATGAGCCTGTTTATTGTGATATTTTCTTTTTTCTTCTCCACGGTCGTCGCAGAAGTGAAGTTCTTTGTCTCACTTGGGATATGGTAGATTTAGAGCAGAAACTCTACTATATACCTGCTAAGATTAACAAAGTGCGTAAAAATATGCAATATATGATGACAGACCCTCTTTATACAAGGTTATATAAAATATTCTTAAAAGAGTGTATCAACCAAAACACAAAATATCCAAAAGGTTATGTTTTTACGAATCCAAACACTCAAACGAGATATAAAGATTTAAGGGGTGCTTGGTTTCGCCTTTTGAAGTGCTATAACTTGCCCTATATTCGCTTACACGACATAAGACATCTCTTAGGTACTTATGCTATCAATTTTCTCTCTTTGCCCATAGAGCACGTATCTTATGCTTTAGGTCACACAAATATAGAGATAACTCAAAAATACATTACCATAAAACCTGAAATTAGTAAATCTGTTATCTCTAAAGTATTTGATAGCTTAAAAGATGGCGAGAAGGTGTAGGAATCGAACCTACCTCCAGACGGTCAACCGCCCAGACATCGGGTTTGAAGCCCGTGATGCCCACCAGGGTCATATACCCTCCAAATAAAATTGTATTTTAGCTAAAATAATGTAAAAGATTGCTTACTATTTTTATGATAACTAATATCATAAAAAGCTAAAATAAAAAGAAACGGGGTAAATAACTGATTTAAAATAAGTTATTACCCTCTTGCACCCTCAAGCATCATGAGACCACTGCACAGTAACAACACCCACAAAAGCCTATGAGCGTTTACTTTGAGAGTTTACAAATCAATGATGAAAACTACACTGACAATGCAGTAGCAGTTTCATAATGTAACAGGGTTAGAGGTGAATAAGGA
>JASFYR010000028.1:0-27474 GCA_045047115.1 Sulfurospirillum sp. | reverse complement strand
ATATGCACCAAATAGCCCATATTCAGCATCAAAGGCAAGTAGTGATATGATAGTAAGATCTTATCAAGAGACTTATGGAATGAATACAGTTATAACAAACTGTTCAAACAACTATGGTCCAAAACAGCATGATGAAAAGCTAATTCCTACAATTATCAGAAAAGCATTAGCAGGTGAAAGTATTCCTATATATGGTGATGGTAAAAATATTAGAGATTGGCTATATGTGCTTGATCACTGTAAGGGTATAGATTTAGTTTATCATACAGGTAAAGAGGCAAATGTTTATAATATAGGTGGAAGAAATGAACGAACGAACCTGCAAATAGTAGATAGAATTTGTGAGATATTGGACGAAGCCTATCCTATCAAGAATAATTCAAAATTCAACACTCAAAATTCAATATTATCCTCATACAAAAGTTTGATAACTTTTGTTGAGGATCGTGCAGGACATGACAGACGCTATGCAATAGATGCAAGTAAAATAGAAAATGAGCTTGGCTGGAAAGCAGATGAGAATTTTGAAAGTGGGATAGTAAAAACTATTGAGTGGTATTTAAAAAAGTATGAATAAATTTGGATTTGTAATTTTAAACTATAAGACATATACTGACACAATAGAATTGTTGTATAGCCTAAAAGATCAAGTATGGTTTGAACAAATACAGATATATGTAGTAGAAAATGGATCATATAATGAGAGTATTGAAAAGTTAAGGCAAATTCAAAAAAAGATTAATTTTAATTTAATTATTTCAAAAGTTAATTTAGGATTTGCAAATGGAAATAATCTCGGCATATCAAAAGCTAGAGAAGATGGATGTAATTTTATTATTTGTTCCAACAGTGATATTAAGATAGATAAACAAGATTTATTATTAAAAATATTGGTTGAAAAATATAACGAAGATAATAATATTGCTGTGATTGCTCCTAATATTGTCAATTTAGATGGTGCTTATCAAAATCCATTTAGAAAAGATGGATTTAGCAAAAAAGAGATTATAAAAATGAAGTTATTTTATATGACTGGATTTTATAAAATCTATTTTTTCATTAGAATATATATAGTATATAATTTAATCACATATTTAGCTCAAAAAAGAAAAGATAGCAGAGCTTTCAATCAACAAACTAATGGATATAAGTGATTATATCTATGCCCCACATGAAAGTTTTTTGATTTTTACGCCATTTTACTTTAATTATTTAGCGGAATTAAAACAATGAAAATAAATGTGTTAATTGCTAGCTATTCCAAAGCAAGTGATATTTGGTATATAACAGACCACTTTAAAAATAAGTATTGGAAGCCAGATTTACAGATTACTCTTGGCGCCAATGGAGAAGACAGAAAAGAGTTTGAGCCAGAGGGTTGGAACTATATTAATAATGGGGAAGATATATCTTTTTCAAAAAGTTTAATGAGTTATTTAGAAAGTATAAATGAAGAGTATTTTATTTTAATGCTTGATGATTTTATGATTTTAGAAAAAGTAAATAATAATCTAATAAAAAAAGCTTTTAAGTTTATAAAGTCAAAAAATGGAGTATATCTAAGATTGACTCCAAATCCAAAAGGAGATACAAAAATAGATAACGATTTTTCAAGAATAGATGTAAAATCATATGTTCCTTATATAACATCTTTACAAATGGCTATTTGGAAAAAAGAATTTTTAATCCAGCTTTTATCTTATAATTTTTCTCCTTGGGAGTTTGAGGTAAAAGCCGGAAAGACAAAGGAGTCTTTGTCAAATAGTGATGGGTTTTATGTTACAAACTATAACTTTATTACATATACACACTTTGTGGAAAAAGGAAAGTTTTATCCTTTTTTAAAAGATATTTTAAAACAAGAGGGGTTGCCTTTAAATTCAACAAGAGCTTTTTTGAGCGAGGAAGATTTACAAAATATTCGAGAAACATTAATAAAGAAAAAAGTTAGACAATTAATACCCGCTAAATATATTAACACAATAAGAAGCATAATGGGCAAAGAAAAGTTATGATAAAATACTTTTATCAAGTCACTCACCTAATATTAGTTTGCCTAAAAAGACAATTTGTAGAACTTGTCAAATATTTTGATAAAACAAAATTTTATGCGACAGTTTTATGTCATGATGGAGTTCAAAAGATACAGTTGAAAAAAAAATTCAAATATTAAATATATTAATTTACAAAAAAGAGGAAGATGCGATTTTTTTAAGTTTTATAGAAATTATAAAAAAACATGGCAAAGTTTTAAAGCTTCTCTTTTGCCAAAATAATCAAGGTGTTTAAATAATGAAATATAAATTTACGGTTTTTACTCCAACTTTCAACAGAGCATATACTTTGCAAAGAGTATTTGATTCTTTAATGAGCCAAACAATTAGACATTGTGATTTTGAATGGATTTTGATTAATGATGGTTCGACAGATAATACTGATGATTTGGTAAAAAAATTTTCTTCTCAAGCAAATTTTGATATTAGGTATATTAAGCAAGAAAACAAAGGCAAGAATTATTGTCACAATAAAGCGATTAAATTGGCAAAGGGGGAATTGTTTTTAATATTGGACAGCGATGATGCTATTATTCCAAAATGCATGAATGTTTTTTGGAAATATTGGAAAAAGTTGGACGATGCTACAAGGAAAGATATATATGGAATTAATTGTCTATGTAAAGATGGAAATACTGGTTTACTGATTGGCAAAAATATTCAAGATGGTATAATAGAAAATGCTTTTAAATGGAAGCATAAAAATAAAATCTATTTTGAAACATGGGGAGCATTAAATATAAAATTATTTAAACAATATTTATTTCCAGAAGCTGATGAAATAAAATTTATACCTGAAGCATATATTTGGGATAAAGTTAACCAAAATCGTAAAATTTTTTCTATAAATGAAACTTTAAGAATAATATATCATCAAAATGATGGATTTTCTAAAAATATAATCAATAGTTATAAAAATCATGCAAAAGGAAGGTATATATATCACAAGATGGTTATAGATGAACTGTTTTGGGATTTAATCAAAATTAATCCGATTAGGCTTTTAAAAGATTTTATCCAATTTGGAAGAATTGGATTACACAGTAACTATAATTTCAAAAAAATGTTGAAAGATATTAACAATAATTATAAAAGAATTATATTTTTTTTAGTCTTGCCAATATCTTTATATTTATTCAAAAAGGATCAGTATAAATGATAGAAGAAAATTATAAAGTAAAACCAAAAAATTATTTTTCAAATGTAAGATTAGATTTGTTAAATTTAACACCTAAATGTAATAAAAGGGGTAATGTGTTGGAAATTGGTGCAGGTTCGGGTGATACTTTACTGTATGCAAAACAAAATGGTTACGCAAAAAAAATTTATGGAGTGGAATTGTGTGAGTTAAAAAATTCTTTTCAAAAAAGTGAAGAATTTGAAGAGTTTATTATAGGAAATATAGAACAAATAAAACTACCTTTTGAAAAAAACTTTTTTGATGTAATTTTATGTGGAGATGTTTTAGAGCATTTAGTTGATCCCTATAATATAGTTAGGAAACTTCGTTTGATATTAAAAGATGATGGTGTTTTAATAGCTAGTTTACCAAATATTCGTCAAATACAAATACTAAAACAAATTTTTTTAGAAGGTGATTTTAAATATACCAATGCTGGCATATTAGATAAAACACATTTAAGATTTTTTTGTAAAAAAAATATGCTTGAACTTTTTGAAAAAAATGGTTTTGAAGTTGTTAACATTGTTTCAAATATTTATTTACATGGTGGGAAAACAAGTTTATTTAATAAATTAACATTTGGAAAATTTGAAGAGTTTTTAACAACTCAATATCATTTGGTGAGTCAAAAAATATGAATATAGTCTCAATAGCCATGACAACTTATAATGGTGAAAAATTTTTAAAAGAACAGTTAAATTCTATTATAAATCAGTCATATAAAAATTTAGAGATAATTATTTGTGATGATGGTTCTTTCGATAATACAATTAGAATGATTAAAGAATATCAAAAAAGAGACAACAGGATAAAATTATTTGAGAATAAAAAAAGTTTAGGAGTTTTAAAAAACTTTGAAAAAGCTATCTCCCTGTGCAATGGCGATTATATTGCAATAAGTGACCAAGACGATATTTGGATGTTCAATAAGATAGAAGTTATGATTAATGAAATAAAAGATTGTGTGTTAGTGTATCATGATGATTCATTGATTAATAGATCGGGTAAATTAATTTATAGTTCATTTTTCCAATCAAATAATATACTAATCAATAAAGAGCATAGTATAAAAGCTTTAATGCTTGATAATTGGATATCAGGTCATGCTTGTATGTTTTCATCAGTGTTAAAAAATCATATTTTGCCTATATCAGAAGATATAGAACATTATGATATGTGGATTGCTATTGTGGCATCAATTTATGGAAATATAAGATTTATTGATAAACAATTAGTTTTATGGCGTCAGCACGGAACAAATACCTCTGGTAGCAAAATAGATAAAAGATCATTACTGGATAAAATCTTCAACCCAATTGATAGTGTCACAATGCTTGATTGGAATAAAAATCGTATCAGAAGATTAAAATTCTTAAAAAAACAAACAACTTCCAATAATTTAAGATCTTTTATAGATGATGCCATTAACTATTATACACTTTCAAATAGATTTAAAGCTTTTATTTTTGCTTTGTTAAATATAAAATTTATAATTCAAAAAAAAGGTTTGCTTAGGAAAATAAAATATATTTTATTACCCATTTATGCGCCAAAGGTTAAGATTGATTAAAGTTACTATAATGATTCCCACTTATAATCAAGATAATTATATAGTAGATGCTATAAATAGTGCATTGTCTCAAAAGTATCAAGATTTAGAAGTAATTGTATGTGATGATAATTCTAGTGATAATACTTGGCAATTAATACAGCAACTAAAAGATAAACGACTGAAAATTTACAGAAATCAAGAAAATCTAGGCAGAGTAGAAAATTATAGAAAACTTTTATATGAATTGGCTAGTGGAGATTTTATTATCAACCTTGACGGAGATGATTATTTTATAGATAATAATTATATTGCAAAAGCAGTAAAATTAATTGAAAAAGAAAAATTAGATTTGGTTTTTTCAAATCAAATTGTTAGATATACAAATAAAGACAAATATACAGATATGGATCTACCTGTAATAATTAATGGAAAATGGTTGTTTTTAAATTATGGCAAAAAGGGTATACATATTCCACATATGACAGCTTTATATAAACGCTCAAAAGCAGTAAAGTTAAATTTTTATTGCAAAGATATTATTAGTTCAGATTGGGAATCAATATTAAAATTTATTATCAATTCAAAAATAGGGTTTATATCAGAATCTACAGGTGTATGGAGGCAAGTGGAAGGTTCAGAAAGCAAAAGTAATGATATTGATAAATATTTTGTAAATATTGACCAATTAGTATCTGTTTCTACCTATGCAGAAGCTTTTTTTAATAAAAAGGAAATTATTATTTGGAAAAATAGAATAATTAGTAATTTTTTAAAAGATATACCATATAGCGTTATGAGTTGCAATATCAAAAATATTATCAATTATGCATATCATAATTTATCTATTACTGAATTTATTAGTTTTATACTGCATTATAGATTTATAGGGAAGATTTTATTAGGGAAAGTTAAAGTTAAGAAAGTTTTAGCATGGAAAAGTCGGTCGTTATTCATAACGGTATAGATACAGATAGATTTAAAAAAGATGAGAAAAAAAGAATAGAGTTTAGAAAAAAACATAATTTAAATGAAAATGACATTGCCATTGGGATGGTTGCACGGATTGACTACATGAAAGGATATAATGTTTTTGCTGAGTCTGCAAAAAGATTGCTAAAAAAGTATAATAATCTAAAATTTTTTTCCATAGGTGATGGGGATGAAAATATAAAAAAAGAGTGCAAAGAGATACTTGGAGATTATAATAATACAAGATTCATCTGGCTAGGGAAACAGAGAAATGTAGAAGATTTTTACAGTGGATTTGACATTTCTTCTTCTTCTTCTTTTGGAGAAGGGTTTAGTAATTCAATTGCTGAGGCTATGAGTTGTGAGTGTACTTGTGTTGTAACAGATGTTGGAGATAGTAAAATAATAGTTGGTGATTATGGAATAGTAGTTGAGTCAAATAATGCGGATAGTTTATATAATGGCTTAGAACAAATGACAAAAAGTTATTTTAAACTTTTAGGTAAAAATAGTAGAAAAAGGATAGTTGAGAATTTTTCTATAGAAACTATGGTAAGCAAAACTGAAGAAACTATATTGAAATTAGTGTAAAATAATAGTATAATATATGCAAATTATAAAATAGGAGATTATATGCTTATAATTAATTCAAGTGATATTGTAAAAAAGCCATCATATATAACAAGACCTACGGATATAACATTTATAAAAGATGCAAAGAAGCATATAACTAAAAGTGTTGTATTGCCATATGAATTATACGAAAAAGTAAAAGAAAAAATTGAAGATGAAGTTTATTTAATGAATAATAAAAAAGCTTTAGGTAAAGAAGCTTATGCTGATTTTTTAGAAATAGAGTCTATAAGTGAAGAATTATGAGTATCAAAAGAGGTGAAATCTATTTAGTTAATTTTGGAAAAAAATACAATAGTGAATTTGGTAAAGTTAGACCTGCTTTAATTATTCAAAATGATATAGCAAATCGAAATATAGATAAAGTTGAATTTAAAGGTATTACTGTCATACCCATATCTACAAATTTGTATGGTGGGGATTTAAGAGTAAAGATACAAAAAAGAGATAATTTAAAAAAAGATAGTGAAATATGTATCAATGAACTTTGTACTTTAGATATAAGTAGGATATATTTAGATAAATTATTAACAGTTTTAACTTCTCAAGAATTAAAAGAAGTAGAATTTAAACTTTTAAAACATTTGGGAATGTAACTAATGTGTGGAATAATAGGATTTAATAATAAAGATACTCAAAAATTAAACAGTATGCTTACAAGTATATATCATCGTGGTCCGGATGATAGTGGTGTATATGAAGATGAGAATTTTTCTTTAGGGCATGTTAGGCTTTCTATTTTGGATTTAAGTCAAAGTGGTCATCAACCTATGGTATTTGAAAATCTTGTAATGGTGTATAATGGTGAGGTTTATAATTTTAAAGAGATAAAAAAGGAGCTTGAGAAATTTGGATATAGTTTTGAGAGTGAGAGCGATAGTGAAGTTATATTAAAAGCTTACCATAAATGGGGTATAAAGGCAGTTGATAAGTTTATAGGTATGTTTGCTATAGCTATTTATGATAAAGATTTAAAAACTGTTACACTTATTCGTGATAGAGTTGGAGTTAAGCCACTTTATTACTATTTTGATGGAAAAGATTTTGTCTTTGCAAGTGAATTAAAACCAGTAATAGAATATAAAAAAGATTTAGCCATAAACAAAGATGCACTTTATGAGTTTTTTCAGTTTGGCTATATCTCTTCAAATCTTTCTATTTTTGAAAACTGCTTCAAACTCCCAGCTGGGCATTACGCAACATTTAACATTAAAAATTTAACATTAAAAATTAAAGAGTATTGGTCAATACTACCATTTTTTGGATTACCAAAATTTCAAAAAAGTGAAAATGAACTGATAGACGAGTTAGAAGCTCTTTTGATTGATGCTTTTAGATACAGAATGGTTTCAGATGTGCCAGTTGGGGTGTTTTTAAGTGGTGGAATAGACAGTAGTGTAGTTGCAGCGATTTTACAAAAACATTATGGAAATATCCATACATTTACCATAGGATTTAAAGAGGCAAAATACAACGAAGCAACTTATGCAAAAGAGGTAGCAAAATATATAGGCACCATACATACAGAGAAGTTTTTAAACTCAAGCGAAGCAAAAAAAATGCTTGATAATTTTGTAGATATCTACGATGAACCTTTTGGTGACAGTAGTGGCATACCTACAACCTTAGTATCTCAAGTTGCAAAAGAAAATGGCATAAAAGTAGTTTTAAGTGCTGATGGCGGAGATGAAATATTTTGTGGATACGAGAGGTATTGGTATAGCTATGCCATTGGCAACAAAATACTAAAACTTCCAAAGTTTGCAAGAAAATCATTAGCCAAGATAATGGATATAGTAGGTGTTCAAAATGCCTCTAAACTTTTTAAAATCAAAAACTTTGAACATAAATACAATCAATTAAATGAAATGCTAAAAGATGACAATTGGCAAAGTATTTATGAAAAATTAATTCACAACTCAAAGAATTATGAGATTAAAGAGCTTTTAGGCGTCATTAAAGATATAGATGAAAAAAGCTTTAAAATTGGAGAAAATGAAAATCCAATGCAAGGCATGATGCTGTGGGATTATCATAGATATTTGGCAGATGATATTCTTACAAAAGTAGACAGGGCTACTATGAGTGTAAGTATAGAAGGTCGAGAACCATTACTTGATCATAAAATTGCAGAGTTTATGGCACAAGTGCCGTTTGAGCTTAAATATAAAGATGGCACCAGCAAATATCTACTTAGAAAAGTGCTTGAGAGATATATACCAAAAAGTATGATTGATAGACCGAAGATGGGATTTGGGATACCTATGTTTGAATGGTTTGGTGGAGATTTGAGAGAACTTTTTGAGAAAAATTTTACAGATGAAAAATTAGACAAGCATAACCTTTTAAATAATAATTATATTCAACAAGAGTATCAAAAACTTAAAAATGATAAAATTTTAAATATAAACAAACTCTGGTTTATTTTGGTTTTTCAAATGTGGCATGACAAATATGTGAATAAACAATGAAAAAAAATCTATCTATTTTAATATATTCTCTAGCAAGTGGTGGTGCTGAAAGAGTTGTATCAGTACTGTTAAATGAATTAAAAGATAAATATAATATAACTTTGGTTTTAATGAATGATGCAATCTTCTATGATATACCAAAAAATCTACAAATCATATATCTCGAAAACTCAAATCCAAATGAAAGTGGAATCAAAAAGTTACTAAAGTTGCCGTTTTTAGGATATAGATATAAGCAGATATGTGAAAATAATGATATAGATATAAGTTTATCATTTATGAACAGACCAAACTATATAAACATTATCTCTAAATTTTTTGCAAACAACTCTAAAAGCATTATAAGTGAAAGAGCTATGCCATCACTCCAGCACAAAAGCGGATTGCAAGGATTAATCAATAGGTTTTTAATAAAATACTTGTATAATAAATCCGACTTAATCACGGCTAATTCAAAGGGAAACAGTGTAGATTTGACAGCTAATTTTAATATCAAAAAAGTTATAACTATATATAATCTTTTTGATATTAAAAAAATTGCAGAACAAGCAAAAGACGATATTGAGTCAAAGTACAATGGTTTTGTTTTTGTAACTGTTGGCAGACTCGATGATGGTAAGAATCATCAACTTATTATAGATGCTATGCAAGATGTTAATGCACAACTCTATATCATAGGCGAAGGTGAGTTAAGAGGTAAACTTGAAAATCAAATAAAAACTCTTAATTTGGAAAATAAAGTATTTTTATTGGGACGACAAAAAAACCCATATAAATATTTGGCAAAAGCTGATTGTTTTGTATTTAGCTCAAACTATGAAGGTTTTCCAAATGTTCTTTTAGAGGCTCTTGCCTGTGGACTTCCTGTTATTAGTACGGATTGTCAAAGTGGGCCAAGAGAGATTTTAGCTCCAAATAGTGATATAGAGGTTCAGTTGCAAAATGATTTAGAGTTGGCTAAGTATGGTATTTTGACTCCAATTAACAATGTCCAAAAATTAAAAGAAGCCATGGAACTAATTATGAACGATAATGAATTGAGAAAAAATTATAAAGAAACAGCAAAACAGAGAACAGATGATTTTAGAATAGAACAAATTATAAAACAGTACGAAGAGATAATATGTGTGGGATAGTGGGATTTATCGATAAAAATAAGAATCTTGATGTACTGCAAAAAATGCTTTTGACTCAATTCTACCGTGGTCCAGATGACCGTGGAGTATATTTTAATGAAGACAATGGAGTACATTTTGGGCATAATAGATTGGCAATTCAAGATCTAAGTTCTCATGGTCATCAACCTTTTGTAAGTGATTATAGTGATTATGTTATTGTCTTTAACGGAGAAGTTTATAATTTTAAAACTATTCGCAAAGAGCTTGAAGAGATAGGTTATAAATTTATCTCAAATAGCGATACAGAAGTTATACTTTACAGTTACAAAGAGTGGGGCATACAATGTCTTGATAAGTTTATAGGTATGTTTGCATTTTCTATACTGGATAAAGTACAAAACAAACTTTATTTAGCCAGAGATAGAGCAGGAGTAAAGCCACTATATTATTATACTGGTGAAAATCAATTTATGTTTTCATCAGAAATCAAATCATTTCACAAGCATCCTGGTTTTAAAAAAGAACAAAATTTAGAAGTGTTACCTTATTTTTTTCAATTTGGATATATACCTGCTCCATACACCATATTTAAAAACTGTTTCAAACTAGAGGCCGGACACTATTTGGAATTGAAAATTGATAATTTAGAATTTAGAATCACAAAGTATTGGGATGTGAATGACTATTACCTTCAAGAAAAGTTTTCTAAAAGTGAAGATGAGATTTTAAGAGATATAGAAAAGATACTTGGGGATGCTATAGATTTACGAATGGTTTCAGATGTACCCGTAGGAGTATTTTTAAGTGGTGGTTATGATAGCTCTTTAGTAGCTTCAATTCTTGCAAAAAAACAAGGAAAAAAAATCAATACCTTTACTATAGGTTTTAATGATTCAAAATACAATGAAGCCAAGCATGCTAAAACAATAGCTAGATATTTAGGAACAAATCATACTGAGTATTATATGAAAAATAAAGATATGCTAAATTTAGTTGAGAATTTACCATTTTATTATGATGAACCTTTTGGCGATAGCTCAGCACTACCTACTATGATAGTGTCAAAACTGGCAAAGCAACATGTAAAAGTTGCTCTTAGTGCTGATGGCGGTGATGAAGCTTTTTGTGGATATAGTAAATACTTTTTTTTAAATAAATTTCAAAATATATTTTCAAATAATTTAAAAGGGGAAGTTTTAAAAGCGGGAATAAATCTGCTTAATATGGATAGTATGGCGTTTATAAATGACAGGTTACCAAAAAAATTAAAACAAACAAATTTCAAAGATAAATTTCAAAAATTTCAAAGATCTATAAATAGTAAGGGTTTAGAAGAAATGTTTGAAAACGCTAGTAGCTATGTAGATAAAAATAAAGTAGCCAAATTTTTAAAAGTGAAAAAAGAAGAAAATCTTTTCGCCAAATGGGATAAAATAGAAGATATTGAGTTTTTAAATCAAATGATGGCTGTTGATTATAAGCTTTTTATGAATGATGATGTACTAACCAAAGTTGACAGAGCTACAATGAGTGTGAGTTTAGAAGGCAGAGAGCCATTACTGGATCATAGGATCATAGAATATATGGCAAAAGTTCCCCTTGAGATCAAATACAAGAACAAAAAAGGAAAATATTTACTTAGACAGGTGCTGTATAAATATCTTCCAAAAGAGTTGGTTGACAAACCAAAATCTGGATTTCAGATACCCCTTAATGAGTGGCTTAGAAATGAATTAAAACCTTTAGTAATTCAATATCTAGATGAGATTAGATTAGATGATACTATTTTTAATAAAAAAGAAGTTAATGATATGAAAACTAGATTCTTTAAAGGTGAAAATACCGGTTCATCAATTTGGTTTATCCTTATGTATCAGATGTGGAAGGAAAAATGGCTTGACTAAAAAAATCTTATTTGTTGTTAATATTGATTGGTTTTTCATTTCACATAGATTGCCTTTAGCCATAGAAGCTTTAAGAAAAGGTTATGATGTATCTGTAGCTTGTGGAACAACAGATAAAAAAAACCGCCTAGAAAGCTTTGGCATTAATGTATACCCTTTAAATATCTCCAGGGGCAGTACAGGAGTGCAAAAAGAGATAAGAGCATTTATTGAGATTTATAATGTACTAAAAATTATGAAACCTGATGTAACACATTTTATCACTATAAAACCTGTGCTTTATGGTGGTATAGCATCAAGAATTTTAAAAATAAACAATACTGTTTTTTCTATATCTGGTCTTGGTTTTATATTTATAAAGCAGGGAGTTAAGGCTTCCATAGTTAGAAAATTTATAAAAGGGTTGTATCGTTTGGCATTAGGAGGTAAAAACTCTCATGTAATTGTACAAAACCCAGATGATAGAGATGTGGTGTTGTCTATTAGGAAAGTTCCTATTACTCTTATTAGGGGCTCAGGTGTTGATTTAAATCAATATAAATATACACAAGAAAACAATGAAGACATTAGAGTTGTTATGGCATGTAGATTTTTGAAAGATAAAGGTGTATTTGAATACATAGAAGCTGCGAAAATCATAAAAGACAAAGGCATTGATGTTACATTTGAACTATACGGTGATATTGATAGCGCAAACCCTGCATCTTTGATAAATGCCGATTTAGAACAAATTAAACGAGATACCTATGTAGAAGTGCATGATTTTAGTAGTGATATAGCAAGCATATTTGAAAAAGCCAATATTGTAGTCCTTCCATCATATAGAGAAGGGTTACCAAAAGTTCTTATAGAAGCTGCTGCTTGCGGACGAGCAGTTGTAACAACAGATGTTCCAGGGTGCAGGGATGCAATAGAGGCAAATATTACAGGACTTTTGTGTAAAGTAAAAGACAGTAAATCATTAGCCGGGCAAATTGAGAAGCTTGTTTTGAATGAAGAGCTAAGAAAAAGCATGGGAAAAGCAGGAAGAAAACTTGCAGAAAAAGAGTTCGATATTCAAAAAGTTATACAAAAACACTTTGAAATTTATGAAGAATCATTATGAAGCAGCTTTTACTCACTGGCGCAAATGGTTTTGTAGGAAGTTATTTAAAAAGTAAATATACTGACAAATACAACATTGAAACTTTTTCATTTTTAAATGACAACTTTGATGATTTGGATTTAAATAGTGTTGATACTGTTGTTCATCTCTCAGCGCTTGTGCATCAAATGGGTGGAGCCAATAAAGAGGAATATGAAAGAGTAAATGTTGTTCAGACTTTAGATTTAGCTAAAAAGGCTAAAGCTTCTGGTGTGAAGCAGTTTGTATTTATGAGCAGTGTTAAAGTTTATGGTGAAGAGACTAATGTAACTTACAGTGAGACTACTACATGTAAGCCGGAAGATGAATATGGCAAGAGTAAACTAAAAGCTGAAAATGAGTTACGAAAGCTTGAATCTGACAACTTTCAAGTTTCAATCATAAGAACTCCTATAGTTTACGGATATGGTGTTAAAGCAAATATTAAAAACTTGATCAGTTTAGTTCAAAAAGTCCCTGTTTTACCTTTTGGAAATATTCAAAACAGAAGAAGTATGGTTTATATCGGAAATCTTTGTCATATGATTGATGAAATTATACAGCAGCGAGCAGAAGGAGTGTTTTTGGCAAGTGATGATGTGCCTATAAGCACAACTAGGCTTACAGAACTCATAGCACAGAGCCTTAAAAAGCAAGTATATTTGGTGAAAATACCTTTTTTTGAGCTTTTTTTAAAGCTTTTGAAGCCATCATTTCATAAAAGACTTTATGAGCGTTTAGAAGTGGATAACAGTCTTACCAAAAAAAGGTTAAATTTGATTAATCCGGTAAGTACAGAGGATGGGATAAGATTAATGATGAAGAAAACTTGACACTTAAGCATTACTTACTATATCCATTTGGATTTTGAGACTGCCATCTCCAAGAATCCTCACACATCCTCTCTAGATTGTATTTTGCGCTCCATCCCAAAACCTCTTTTGCATAGGATGGATCAGCAAAACACTCTGCTATATCTCCTGCTCTTCTTTGCACAATCTTATATGGCACATCTTTACCAGATGCCTTCTCAAACGCTTTTACCATATCTAGCACAGAGTAGCCATTGCCTGTTCCTAGATTTATGCTCATCACGCTATCGAACTCCTCTATATGTTCTAACGCTTTTACATGACCAAATGCCAAGTCCTCTACATGTATATAGTCCCTCACGCCTGTTCCGTCACTCGTATCATAATCTCCGCCAAAGACTCTCAAAAATTCCCTTTTTCCAACTGCTACTTGAGATATGAAAGGCATGAGATTATTTGGTATACCGTTTGGATCTTCTCCTATAAAACCTGAACTATGAGCTCCAACGGGATTGAAATACCTCAAAAGAACTATCTTCCATTCGTCATCAGAAACAAAAATATCTCTCAAAATTTCCTCTATAAAGAGCTTGCTTCTGCCATATGGATTTGTAGCACTCAGAGGAAAATCCTCTTTGATAGGGACACTATCGGGATCACCATAAACAGTAGCCGAAGAGCTAAATACTATCTTCTTGCAGCCATTTTTTTTCATCACTTCACAAAGTTTTATGGTTCCGCTTATATTGTTATCATAGTAATTCAAGGGTTGCTCAACTGACTCTCCTACTGCCTTTAGTCCGGCAAAATGTATGACCGAGTCTATCTTGTAACTATCAAAGAGGCCTTGCAAAGCAATCTCATCCCTTGTGTCTCCCTTGACCAAAGATATCTTTTTACCTAAGATCTTCTCTGCTCTTCTTATACTCTCTTTGGAAGAGTTGGAAAAATTATCATAAACAACCAAATCATACCCTGCTTTTATGAGAGATATGCAAGTGTGACTCCCTATATATCCTGCTCCGCCTGTTACTAGTACCATTTTTTACCTTTTTACTTTAAAAAACTCCAAATACCAATCTATAAACTTATCTATTCCCTCTTGTATAGGAGTATCTGGCTTATAGTCCAAATCTTCTATCAAATCACTCACATCCGCATAAGTGCTTGGTACATCTCCTGCTTGAAGGGGAAGCATATTTTTCTTGGCTTTTACACCAAGTTTGTTCTCTATCGCTTCTATAAAATCCATAAGTTGCACCGGATTGTTATTTCCTATATTGTATATCTTATATGGTGCGGTTGAGTTTGAGGGGCTTATGTTCTCTTCTTTCACACCCTTTGGAGGATTGTCAGTTACCCTTATAACACCTTCAATTATATCATCTATATATGTAAAATCTCTTTGCATATCTCCGTAGTTAAAGACGTCAATTGCCCTATTCTCAAGAATCGCTTTTGTAAACAAAAACAGTGCCATATCTGGTCGTCCCCATGGTCCATAAACAGTAAAAAATCTAAGTCCGGTAGTTGGTATACCATACAGATGAGAGTATGTATGAGCCATCAGTTCATTTGACTTTTTGCTTGCTGCATAGAGACTCACAGGGTGACTCACATCCACATTTGTAGAAAATGGCTGCTCTTTGTTGAGCCCATAGACACTAGAACTACTTGCATATGCCAAGTGCTTTATGTCAAAGTGTCTACAGCACTCCAAAAGATTTAAGAAGCCTACTATATTGCTCTGTATATAGGCATCAGGATTTGTAAGTGAATACCTGACACCGGCTTGTGCTGCCAGATTTATAACTTTGTCAAACTTCTCTTTTTTGAAAAGCTCTACTAGAGCATCTTTATCTTCAAGGTTTAGTTTTATAAACTTATAGTTTGGAAATTTGACAGATGAAATCAATTTTCCGTACTCAATCAAATCTCGCTGTATTCCACTTCTCTCCAGTCTGCCATACTTTACACTTCTGTCATAATAGTCATTGATATTGTCAAGGCCTACAATCTCATCACCTCTTTGCAAGAATGGCAAAATCAGATGACTGCCTATAAATCCTGCTGCTCCTGTCACTAAAATCTTCATATTAAATATCCTGCTCTATGATTTGGGCAAATTTGTTGAAATATATATCTTTAAGACTATCTAAATCAACACTGATGTCATTACAGACAAAACTTCTCTCACTCGTTGTTGTACCGATTTTTTCTATTTTTACACCTATCTCTTTAGCTAAATGGGCAAAGCCTTTTTCATCTTTTACTTCTACTATGGCTCTTGAAAAACTCTCGCTGAAGATATCTCTGGCATCTCTAAAATCTGCTTTACATATAGAGCCAATATCTCCCACACAGCTCATCTTTGCCAATGCTATGGCAATACCGCCAACATTTACATCTTTGGCACAATACAGCAGATCTTTTTTATTTGCTTCTATAACCAACTCCCAAAGTTTTAACTCTGCTTCATAGTCGATCTTGGGCAAAATTCCACCCACTTTTCCATAAAGTTTTTTCATATACAAACTACCACCAAAGTCACTATTAGTCTCTCCTATGAGATAAATCGGACTGTTGTTTTTTTGAAAGGAACTGGACAAAGTTTGATCTGCGTTATCATTTACTCCAACCATAGCGATAGCAGGTGTTGGATATATACCCTCGCCGTCAGTCTCATTGTATAAAGATACATTTCCGCTTACAACAGGCGTATTTAGTTCTTTGCAAGCCTCTTTTATACCATAACAACCTTGTGCAAATTGCCACATAATCTCAGGATTTTCAGGGTTTCCATAGTTTAGACAGTCTGTTATCGCCTTTGGTCGAGCTCCACTCATCGCAACATTTCTACCACTTTCCATCACTGCCGCTGCTGCTCCGCCAAATGGGTCAATGTAGTTATATCTAGGGTTGCAGTCGCTACTCATGGCTAATGCTTTGCCACTCTCTTTTATTCTTATGGCACTTGCATCCAAGCTTCCAGAGTTTTTGATAGTATTTGTCTGCACCATTGAGTCATATTGTTCACTAATCCAGGATTTATCCACCACTTCCGGTCTGGCAAAAAGATTATCAAATGCTTCTTGATTGCTGACTTTTTCAAAATCATTTATATTTATATTTTTTATCTCTTCCAAATAAGCTGGTTTTTCTATAGGTCTATCATATATCGGAGCCTCTTCACCAACAGGCAATACAGGTATATCAGCCACCCTCTCTCCATGCCAAAACAGTTCCATATTTCCGCTGTTTGTTACTTCTCCTATAACTTCAGCATCTAAATCCCATTTTTTAAATATTTTCAGAACTTTATCTTCGTACCCTTTTTTAGCGCATATAAGCATTCTCTCTTGTGACTCACTAAGCATAAACTCAAAAGGCTCCATCCCCTCTTCGCGAGCCGGAACCTTGTCTAAATGCATCACCATACCACTTCCGCTTCTTCCTGCCATCTCAAAAGAGCTACTGGTCAGTCCTGCTGCACCCATATCTTGGATGCCGACTATGTAGTCGTATTTAAAAAGTTCCAAGCAGGCTTCCAAAAGTAATTTTTCGGCAAAAGGATCACCGACCTGAACAGTTGGTCTTAAGCTTTTGTTTTCTTCACTAAAACTATCACTCGCCATCACGGCTCCACCTAGTCCATCTCTTCCGGTTTTACTACCTACATATATGACGGGATTTCCAACACCCTCAGCAAGTCCGTAAAAAATCTCATTTGTTTTAGCAAGTCCTAGAGTAAAGGCATTTACAAGGATATTTCCATTATAACACTCTTCAAATGAGCACTCACCACCGATTGTCGGCACTCCCATGCAGTTTCCATAATCACCGATTCCGGCTACTACACCTCTGACCAAATATCTTTGATGTTTTGAGATTTTGTCATTGTTTACTACATTACCGAATCTCAGAGAGTTCATATTTGCCACTGGCCTTGCGCCCATTGTAAAAACATCTCTCAAGATTCCACCCACACCTGTAGCTGCTCCTTGATAGGGCTCTATAAAGCTTGGATGATTGTGGCTCTCCATCTTAAATACTGCAGCAATTCCATCGCCCACATCTATAACGCCGGCATTTTCACCGGGTCCTTGTATAACCCATGGGGCAACAGTAGGGAACCCGTTTAGATATTTTTTGCTTGATTTGTAGGAGCAGTGTTCGCTCCACATAGAAGAGAATATCTTAATTTCCAAAAGATTTGGCTCTCGTCCCATAATCTTAAGTATATTTTGATACTCATCATTTGTAAGTTTGTGACTCTTTAGCACTTCTTCTAAGTTTTTCATTTTTTTGCCTAATAAAATAAATTACTCTATTTTACTCAAAAAGTGCTAAAGATGTATTGAAGTTTTATTATTTGGTAAACTTAGAAAAGGCTCTTTCTAACTCTTTTGCAGAAGCCCCCATGATTTTTTCCACATTTCCGCCAAATATTTTACTCATAATTCCCATATTGGCTCCTGTTATATAGACATCTCCATTTTTATCTTCATAGACTCCGGCTCGATAAGGCATGAATCCTAATATATTTTTATCTTTATCATTTCTTACAATTTGATAGGCAAATTTTGCATGCCCAAGAGAGATAACTTTCATCTTCTCGACATTATCGTATCCTGCTTTTGTAAAAGATTGCTGCATATTGTAAACATGTGGCGCATTCCAACCTAGCGCTTTGGCTTCATTTTGCACAGCTTCTACTGTATCTTCAAAGTTCATATTACTTTTTTTAGTCATACTCATCATTCCCGGCATAATCTTCCAAATAGCAACACCCACCACAACGGCTCCAACTAAAAATCCAATTAAAAACTGCATCTATAATCCTTATAATAAAAATAATGGATAAGTATAACTGCATAAGTGTGAATTTGAAATTAATTATAAGATTTATATAGAAACTTAAGAAGTGACCTATTTACCTAAGCAAAAACTCCCAAACATTTTATCTAAAATCTCATCTCTATCAAAGTTTTTAGTTATGGCAGAGATATATCGCAACGCTTCATTTAGATGAAAAGCAAAAAGCTCTAGTTCTCCTTCGCTCAAAACCTCTTTGCTTGATTCTATTTCCTCATAGCTTGATTTTACAGCTATCATCTGTCTTTTGGAAGTTAGAAGTAAGGAATCATCTTTGTTTGTGGTATCAAGTATCTCTTTGAGTTTCAAGATAACTGATTCGCTACTTTGTTTGCAAGATAACTCTATGTAATCACTCAGGATTTTAGCATCAAATTGATTGTTTAAGTCTATCTTGTTTAGAGCGACAATGATACTCTTTTTGTCTTTATACTCATCTAGTATAGCTAAAATATCTCTATCCTCCACATCACAAAGCCTTGAATTATCAAAGATGGCTATGACTACATCACTTGATTCTATCGCCTCTTTTGATCTTTGAATTCCTATCTTTTCTACCTCGTCAAGCGAACTTCTTATGCCTGCTGTATCAACTATCTTTATGAGATGAGTTCCAATACGAACCTCTTCTTCTATGGTATCTCTGGTTGTTCCGGCTATTTCGCTTATGATTGCTCTGTCATAATTTAACAAAGAGTTTAGAAGAGAGCTTTTACCAACATTTGGTTTTCCTATAATTGCTACCTTAAAGCCTTCTATCAAACCCTCTCTTCTTTTTGAACTCTCATAAGTGTTTTTAAGTAATCCACTCATATCTTTTAGCTTTTTTTCTATCATATCTAGCAAATTTTTCGGCAAGTCTTCTTCGGCATAGTCGATATTTACCTCTACAAAAGCTAAAATCTCCACCAAATCATCTCTAATCTTTTCTATAAAATCTTGAAGTTCACCTTTTAATTGCCTAGCTAAAATCTTTGCCGCTTCCACACTCTTTGTCTCTATCAGCTTGGCTATAGCTTCGGCTTTGGTTAAATCAATTCTTCCATTTAAAAATGCTCTTTTTGAAAATTCACCTGGATTTGCAAGCCTCGCACCAAAATCTAAAACTGCATTTAGAACCATATCTGCAACAATCAAACCACCATGACACTGAAACTCTATCACATCTTCGGCTGTAAAAGAGTGAGGATTTTTAAAATATATCACGATAGCTTCGTCTATAATATCATCACTTTTGTCAAAAAGTGTCGAAAGATAAGCAGTTCTTGGGGTTAAATTTTCTTTTTTAGTGAGTTTCTTTGCAATCTTCAAAGAGTTTGGCCCACTTACTCTAACTACTGATATAGAACCTATACCGTGGGCCGTTGCGATAGCTGCA
This sequence comes from Sulfurospirillum sp., assembly GCA_045047115.1. GTDB lineage: Bacteria > Campylobacterota > Campylobacteria > Campylobacterales > Sulfurospirillaceae > JAADIZ01. The sequence continues at coordinate 7,402 of JASFYR010000028.1, read as the reverse complement.
ATTGTATCTATTTGTTTTTCCTGTTAAAGTCATTTATGACTATAAATCTACCTCCTGATCTTGCCGATTTTATACCGACATACTTTTCAGGAAATTCATTTCTTAATTTTTCAAGCGCAATTTTTATAAGAACACCATCTAGTGTTTTTGTTTGACCTCTTCCACCATTTCTTACTCTTTCTATAACTGGAATCAAATATTTGCTTATCATCTCTTCTTGATTTTTCAAAAATTCTGCAATCTCAAGACGAATATTTGCTCCATACTTTGTACTTATCCAGTTATATAAAAAATAAGAAAGTGCTTTATATCTATATCCCTCTTTACCGATGAGAAGTGCAGCGTCAGCTCCTCCAAACTCCAAATAGATAGTATCATCATTAAATTTTGAGACTTTTACATCATCCATCTCAAAACAACTCTCCTTAAAAAGTCTGTTTATATCAACTCTTATCTCATCTATTGCCTTGTCTATATCAACCTTAAGCTCTTGTTTTTTTGGCTCTCTTCTAGGAGGTTTTTTTAGCTTGTTTTCTTCTTTCTTGGATTCATTCTTTGTCTTTTGTGTTTTTTCAATCTTTTGTCTTCTTGGCTTTGAAGTGTTCTTTTCTCTGATTTGAACATTTTGTTTCTCTGTTATCAAACTCTCTTTTTTTACTTTTTTCTCTCTTTTATTTCTATGGTTTTTGGTTTTTCTTTCATTTATTGTACTCTTTTTACTTACTTCTATGATAGCACTCTTTTTGAACATACCCAAAAAGCCCGTAGATGAATTTTGAATTATCTCTATATCCAACTCAGTTATAGAACACTTTAACTCTCTTGCTGCATCAAGATAGGCTTGTTGAAGCGTGTTTGCTTCTATCCTAGTCATTTCAATTTCTCCTTCTCTTCAATCTTGTGTTTTGCAAATGTTTTATTTACAAAATATTGTTGCACAATAGAAGCAAGATTACTTACAAACCAGTATAGTGTCAAACCTGCAGGGAAAGTTACAAAGAAAAATGTAAAAATCAAAGGCAAAAACTTCATAATTTTCTCTTGTGTTTTGTCAGTAAAACTATTTGGCGCCAGTCTTTGCTGTAAGAACATTGAACCTCCCATCAAGATAGGAAGTATAAAATACGGATCCATAACAGCCAAATCATGAATCCAAAGTATCCAAGGTGCACCTTTTAGCTCAACCGTATTTTGCAATACCCTGTAAACACCATAAAAAACAGGAATTTGCAAAATCATCGGGAGACACCCTCCCATTGGATTTGCTCCGTGTTTTTTATATAGCTCCATCATGTGTGCATTTAGTTTTTGCTTGTCGCCCTTATATTTTGCCTGAAGCTCTTTCATTTTTGGAGAGAGAGCTTTCATTTTATTCATAGAAACCATGCCCTTGTATGTAAGCGGAAACAGTACCAGTCTGACAAGCAGAGTAAGGACAACTATAGACCATCCCCAGTTACCCAAAAAAGTATGTATATAAGAGAGTAAAACAAAGAGTGGTTTTGATATAAATGTAAAAAAACCATACTCAATCACATCAGTTAGTCTTGAATCAATTTTTTCTAAAGTTGCAAACTCTTTTGGACCTATATAACCACCTAGCTTCAAATCTTGCTTACCCTTTATAAAAAGTGCTGGATCCTGATCTTTTAATGGGGTTTCAACAACTTCCATTTTGTCCTTGAAGTTATACAATACAGTCGCATAGTACTTATCTGCGTTGGCTGCAAAACTAACATTCTTGAACACGGCTTGCACAGCATCTCCGTCGTCTATGATCTCCATAGTGCCATCACTTTTTTGCAAAAGAGCACCGTGAAATGTATAACTGTCTTTTGCTAGGCTCGGATGAAAACCGGGAGTTATGAAGTATTGCGCTTTTTTGCTTAATTTTACTTCTATATTATAGTGCCCATCTTTATATATTTTGATTTTTTTAACTACAATCAGGGCAGATAATCTTTGAGTCAATGTAACCTCAACAGGTCTGTCTTTAAGTACGATATTTGAAGTATCAACATCATATGAAGTTGCAAATGCCTCTGTGTTTATAGCTTCGTCACTAAATCTCATCTCCAGTGGCAAAAATCCCATTTTATGGTCAACTAACTGAAGTCTTTTCCCGTCTTTGGATGTAAATTTTTTCTCATTCAGATAAAATCTTGTAATTCTTCCCAATCTGTCAATCTTAAGCTCAAATCTCTTTGCCTTTACAGTAACCAAAACATCATCTTTTGATTTTTTGGTTAAAGCTACTGACTTAGAAACTTTTGCCGGAACATTGGAGCTTGTAACATTTGATACTGCCGGAGCTTTTTGGGAATTGGAAGCTACGCTTTTCTCAATCTTTGTGCTGTTTTGCTCATTAAAATTTTTTGTAGTTTTTGGAATAAAAAAATAATCATAAGTAGCAAAAAACAGAAATGAGAGGACTGTTGCTAGTATGATTCTGTTTTGATTACTGAGTTTGTCTATCACTTGCGAACCCTTTAAAGTTATTTGAAAGATTTTACAACGAAAAAAATATTTTTATCTTTTGGAACAAACCAAAAAGATACTTTCAAAAGAGAAACTTTGTATCTCTTTATATATGAAATTTTTGTAAATCTTCTCTTTACGACAGGATAATCAATACCACCACGAAACAACTGGTTGCATCTTAAAATCCTTAAAATTGAAAAAAACAGGGCTTTAAAAAAGTTATTGAACATTATCTGCTCTCTGGCATACTGCGAACAAGTAGGATAATATCTACAACTACCATAACTGAAAAGTGTCAAAAATTTTTGATAAAAGTCCAGAAAAAGAAGAGTAACTTTTCTCATTTTTCTAAACAATCCAATCTCTTAAATGACCATAGAAGACTTTTCTTTAAAGATTCATAATCCATACTATTTATCTTCTCTCTGGCTACAAATATATAACTTCCACTCTTCAGCCCAGGGCTTAATTCAAGAAATAGAGCTTTTAATCTTCTTCTGGCTCTATTTCTTTTGACAGAATTTCCTACTTTTTTACTTGCGGTAAAACCCACATTTTTTTTCAAACCTGATTTGTAAAAGACCACAGCACCATCAAAATGCCATTTTTTACTTTTATTATATACTAAAGAAAACTCTTTTGTTTTCTTTAAAATCTCAAAACTTCCTATACAGCCAATCTTTTTCTACCTTTTGCTCTTCTTGCGCTGATAACTTTTCTGCCATTTTTAGTCTTCATTCTTGTTCTAAAGCCATGAGTTCTCTTCTTTGGCGTATTGTGTGGTTGAAATGTTCTTTTCATCATTTTCCCTTTTAAAATTTATTTAACTGACCTTACGCACTATATCACATCTCCAGTGAGATAGTGCGTAAGGTCAGTTTTTAATTTTCTCAAATTAAGGTACGGATTATACTCTAATTTTACTTAAGCTTATTTAAAAAGCGTTTATTATTGTTTACTACAATTGCATCATGAAAAAATATATTTACCCATTTATATTTATAGTTTTTTTTATAGGATGTGCCAATAATCCTATTAGACCAAAACCCTACTCTAGCAAAGAGAAAAAATTAGAAATTCTACTAGATACCCTGAAAGTAGATAAAAATGAGGCAAAAGATTTAGCAAAAAAAGCCGTAATTCACTCTAATATTTTGGCAAAAAAATACGACTTGGTAAAACCTCCTTTATTTCAAAATTTTTTAGTAAATATAGGATTAAGAAAAAAAGGATTATGCTGGCAATTTGCTTACGATATGCTCTCTTTTGTCAAAAGTCAGAATTACAAAAGTTTTGACTGTTATATAGGTGGCGCAAATGTAGGTGACTATTGGAGCGAGCATAATGTTTTGGTGGTTACATGCAAAGGTTGTAAGTTCAAAAATGGTGTTTTACTGGATCCATGGAGAAATTCGGGAGATTTATATTTTAGCAAAATAAAAAATGATAAAGAATACAAATGGAAACAAAGGGGTAATCTAAGATGAGAGTTGAAAAATTTGAAAAAGATGCAAGAACCGTACATAAATTTATACAACTATATTGTGATAACAAACATAAAAATAGGGAAAAAATCCAAAATTTTATTGACTTAAATTATCACGAAAAAGATCTAGGAAAACTTAAATATAATTTATGCAAGGAGTGTGAAAAAACACTCAAAGTATCATATAACAATCTACTTTCCTGCCCGCATGATGAAAAACCAAGTTGCAGAAAATGTCCTGCACCTTGTTATGAAAAAGCAGATTGGAAAAAACTGGCAAAGATCATGAAATACAGTGGCATGCAAATGGGACTTTTAAAAATAAGAAAACTCTTCAAGAGGGGTCAGGGTTAAACTTTAAACTTTTTTAAAAGTTTAAAGTTTAACCCTGACCCCTCTTATAAACTACATTATCTCAAAAACCAATTCATTATTAAAGGTTTTTATATTTACACTTGAGCCTTCTTTTAGCTCATCTTTTAAAATCATATCAGCCAATCTATCTTCTATAAGTTCATAAAGTGCTCTTTTAAGCGGTCTTGCACCATATACAGGATCAAATCCAGCTTGTGCCAAAAGCTCTACAGAACTCTCGTCAAGTTCAATTTTTATACCTCGCTCCCCTACTCTTTTTTGTAAATCTGCAAACATGATGTGAACTATCTCTTTTATATTCTCAAAGTTGAGAGGATTAAATATGACTATATCATCCAATCTGTTTAAAAATTCCGGTTTAAAATACCTCTTGATTTCACTCATCACCTTTTGCTCACAATTTTGCGGATCCTCCATAATCTTATCACTTGCTATGTTTGATGTTAAGATTATAATTGTATTTTTAAAATCAATCGTGACGCCTTTATTATCAGTCAGTCTTCCATCATCTAAAACTTGAAGCAAGATATTAAAAACATCCGGATGTGCTTTTTCAACCTCATCAAAAAGAAGCACGCTGTATGGTTTTCTTCTAACTGCCTCTGTAAGTTGTCCACCTTCATCATACCCGACATACCCCGGAGCTGCACCTATAAGGCGACTAACCGCGTGTTTTTCCATATATTCGCTCATATCAAACCTAATGAGTGACTTTTCACTATCAAACAAAAACTTTGCCAAAGCTTTTGCGCTTTGTGTTTTTCCGACTCCTGTTGGTCCCAGAAACATAAAACTCCCTATCGGCCTAGAATCGTTGCTTAATCCTGCCTTGTTTCTTTTGATAGCCCTTCCTATCGCATGAAGAGCCCTGTCTTGTCCTACAACTTCGGCTCTTAGTCTACCCTCTATATCCAAAACTTTCTCTTTATCGCTTTGGAGCATTTTATTGACAGGAATTCCAGTCCATTTACTCACAATCGTAGCTATCATTTCGGCATCAACACTATTTTTAAGCAGAGTTCCATTCTCTACCATCTTCTCCCATCTCTCATTTAACTCTTTTTCCTTTTTGTCATACTCCGGAAGTTTTCCATACTCTATCTCGGCAGCTTTATTAAAGTCACTGTTTCTCTTTGCAATTTCAGCCTCTCTTTTGAGAGTTTCTACCTCATTTTTAAGACTTCCAATCTCTTCAAAAACACTCTTTTCAGTGTCAAACTGCATCTGAAGTTTTTGTTGTTTCTCTTTTGCATCGCTCAACTCTTTTTCTATCTCTTCGAGTCTCTTTTGATTTTTCTTTCTGCTTTCCATCAAAAGGGCCTCTTTCTCAACCATAAGTCGCCCCATCTCAATCTTCACACGACTAAGCTCTGTAGGCTCACTCTCTATCTGCATTTTGAGTTCACTCGCACCTTCATCTATAAGATCTATGGCTTTATCCGGTAAAAACCTATCTGTTATATACCTATCACTCAGCTTCGCAGCAGCCACAAGTGCACCATCGGTGATTCTTACACCGTGAAATGTTTCCAAAGACTCTTTCAAACCTCTTAAAATCTGCAATGCCTCACTGATATTTGGTTCATTTACATTGACCGGCTGAAATCTTCTTTGAAGCGCTGTATCTTTTTCAAAATATTTTCTATACTCTTTTAATGTTGTAGCACCAATCGTATGAAGCTCGCCTCTTGCAAGAGCTGGTTTTAGGATATTTGCCGCATCCATACTTCCCTCGCTCGCACCTGCTCCTACTATAGTGTGAATCTCATCTATAAAAAGTATGATATCGCCCGCACTCTTTACCTCATCTATGACAGACTTCAATCTGTCTTCAAACTCTCCTCTATATTTTGCACCGGCTATCAATGCACTCATATCAAGTGCGACCACTCTTTTGTTTTGAAGGCTCAAAGGAACATCTCCTTTTGAGATTCTGATAGCCAAACCCTCAGCAATTGCTGTTTTTCCGGTTCCCGGCTCTCCTATAAGAATAGGGTTATTTTTGGTCTTTCTTATTAGAATTTGCATAATCCTGTGTATCTCTTCATCTCTTCCAATGACAGGATCAAGCTCACCTTCAGTTGCTTTTTTGGTTAAATCTATACCAAATTTCTCTAGTGACTCAAGTGTCTCATCGCCTGTTTGCTTATCTATCTTTTTATTTCCCCTTAGGGCTTCTAAAGTCTTTTTGACCTCCATTAAGTCAACATACTTTGATAAAATTTCCTTAATATTGCTATCTTTTAGATTTTCAAGCAACCATGTGTCGACAGAGAGATAACTGTCTCCTTGTTTATTCATCAATCCCTCTGCTTTTTGCAAAGATTCAACAAGTAGTCGAGAGAGTTTTACAGTCTCTTTTGTTACACTTGAAGATGTAGGTAAGGAACTCACCTTGCTTTTAACTTCAAGTTCTATTGCAGAATTATCTATATTCATCTTATTTAAAACCTGGTTTAGTATAGATGATGAATTTGTCAACAATGCCCACAAAACATGCAAAGGCACAACTTCCGGATTTTTGGCGTGAAGCGCCAAAGACAATGCACTCTCTATAGTCTGTGTCATTTGGTGTGTAAGTTTTTCAAATATTTTATTCATCTTGTGTCCCCTTTGTTTTAGACAAAGCCTAAGTTAAATTCCTCGCGACTAAAGCTACACCCTTGGCGAGAAATTTGCGATTTACTTTGCTTTTTTAGTGTAATTATATAACTTTAGTCTATTGATGTCAAGTATATTTAGTAAAACCATTTATATAACCTTAGCAAATATAGTTATTTAAAAAATATTTAATAACCATTTATACTAAATTTAGGGAAATTTGGATAGAATTGCCTCTTATCTATTGTGAAAATTTAGAATAAAAAAATCATAGTAGTTTTACATATATGATAACAGTAATGAACTTAAGAAGGATTACAGTATGAAACTATACAGAGCAACAGCTCGTAGCATAAGGGTGAGGAATTTTTGCGGAATTCACTTCCGTAAAAAGGGGACAATAAATAGTAATTTTCTCGCCAAAGGCGTAGCTTTAGTCGCGAGGAATTTTTGCGGAAT
>JASFYR010000027.1:0-29514 GCA_045047115.1 Sulfurospirillum sp. | reverse complement strand
GCCTATACGGATAAAGAATATCTTTTAAGTTTAATTGATTTGCACATAGAGCAGTACATAGTAAAGCCCGTCAACTTTAAAGAGCTAAGCAATGCTCTCCAAAAATGCTTGGAGGTCATATCTGGCAACCATGCCATAGCAAAAGATCTTCTTTGCGGATACAGGTATGATTTTGACAATAAAACACTTGCAAGTAAAGAGGAGAAAATAAAATTAAGTAAAAAGGAAATCGCCTTTTTTGAATTACTAATCCAAAATAAACATAGAGTTGTAACTTATGAGGAATTGCAAAAATATATTTGGAAAGATGACATTATGAGCAATGAAGCGTTGAAGTCGTTAGTTAGAAATATAAGACATAAGCTTTCAAAAGATTGTATAAAAAACCTTTCAGGTATCGGGTATAAACTTGTGGAGAGTTAGGCTCTTATTGTCAAACCCTAAAAAAGGTTTATGATGTATTTTGGTAAATTTTTTATTTTATTATTACCTTTTATTATTAATGCTCAGACTATAACAATAGCAGTACGTGCTGATCATAGCATAGAACATGCTGTAGAGCAATGGACACCTACGGTAAACTACCTAAATAAAAAACTTTCAAAATATAATTTTAAATTAAAAACATTTTACCCCAAAGAATTTATTGATATAAAAAAACAAATTATAGCCGGTAAAATAGACTTTGTAATTACTCAGCCTGTTATATATATTGATTTGGAATCAACCGTAGGTATTTCTAAAATATTAACTTTAAAAAGACTAGGCAGGGTTACCGAATTTGGATCAGTTATTATTGCTAGTAAAAAATCTCGGATAACTAAACTTTCGCAAATAAATGAAAACACACGCATAGATGCCGTAGCACCTTTTGGATTTGGTGGATGGCTTATAGGTCTTGATACATTTATAAAAAATCATGTGAAATTTAATAAAAAAAATGTATCATTTTTAGATTCACATGTAAAAATAGTTAATTCTATACTGAATAATGAAGCAGATATAGGAATTATAAGAACAGGCGTACTAGAAGAGCTTCAAGCCAGGAAACAATTAGATTTACAAAATATCACTATCTTACATAAACAGCACCATGAAAAATTTCCTTTTATTTGCAGTACTGCACTTTATCCTGAATGGGCATTTGCAAAAACAAAAAACATAAGTGACACAATAGCCAGAGAAGTAACTCTTGCTTTATTAATGATGCCTAAAGATAGTAATGGTAATAATAAAAATAAAAAATAAAAAAATAAAAATCTTAAAAAATAATCTTAAAAAAGATATAAAACTTATAGAAGACACTACTGATGTTGTAAATGAACTTAGAAAAGGAAATTTAGAAAAAAGACTAAAAGAGTTTGCAAGCAGTAAAGAATTAATTAAATTAAAAAAAATTATAAATAAAATGATAGATAGCCTGGAAGATAGAATAGTTGCAGAGATAAGTGAGAAAACAAAACAGGAAAAACTCCTCATTCAGCAAAGCAAATTAGCTGCAATGGGAAATATGATAGGCAATATTGCTCATCAATGGAGACAACCTCTAAGTGAGATAAATGCGATATTGATATACATGCAGGCAAAAAAAGAGAGTGATAACTTAAGCGATAAAGATTTCAATGCAAATATACAGGAGTGTGATATAATACTTTCTCATATGTCAAAAACTATAACTGCTTTTCAAAATTTCTTCAAACCATCCAAGGAAAAATCTATATTTAGTCTTAAAGACGAATGTAAAAAAGCCAGCTATATCATAGAATCATCTTTAAAATATAATAATATTAATTTTGAAATCAATATAAAAGAAGATTGTGAAGTTTTTGGATACCCAAGAGAATTTTCACAAGCTATCTTAAATATTTTATCTAATGCAAAAGATGTTCTAGTCGAAAGAAGGATAGAAGAACCATATATGGGATTAACCTTGAAAAAAGGCAGGAAATATGCCCTTGTTAAGATAGAAGACAACGGAGGAGGTATAAGTAAAAATATAATGAATAGAATCTTTGAACCATACTTTACTACCAAGCATCCAACACAAGGTACCGGGATTGGACTTTATATGAGTAAAATTATCATAGAAGAAAACATGCATGGACATATAGATATAAAAAATAATACAAAAGGTGCCGTTTTTACAATAAAACTTATGATAAGTAAAAATTAATTTGGACAAAAGTTCCGGGAAAAAGTATAACGCTCCCCACAAATCAAACTACTTAAACCAATTTTCTTACTCCTAATTTTAGAATAAAAAAGATAAAAGATAAAGGTGTGTAAAATGAGTAGCAAAAGAAAATGGTGGCCCTGTAAAAACCTACCATGTTTTTTAATTCATCAGCACCAACCAAGCTCTTTCAGTGATTCAATTCTTTGTGTATGGTTTTTTTCTAAAATATCCACAAAGTTTTTTTCTTCAACTATTTTCATATATACGCTGCTACTTTCGCCTCTTTTTGTAGCCTGTTTTTTGATAGAGTAGGGTATATAGCCTATTTTTCTAATTTGTGCAAAATATAGAGGCATTTTTTCGATATATGCCTTGGCGATATTTGCAGCCTCTTTTTTGAATTCTTTAAAAGGGATATTTAGTATTTTGCAAATATTTTTAAAATCGTTAGGCCTTATATTATTTCTTTTTCCATTTATTGTTAAGTGAGACTCATATCCATAACCATTACCATAAAATGCTGTAGAGCAGACATCATACAGTGGTGCAAATAAAACTTTATTATTGTCATATATAAGAGAAAGGTTTTTGGCATGTAGATCTTCATGAACGATTATCACAGAGTAAACATAATGTTTTAACAACTCCATCTTCTCTTTTGGCGAAATAAGTTCTCTTTCTATGCGTTTAAACATTTTTTCACTTGTCGTACTATACTTATTTTCACTTCTTAATCCCATATATGCAGCAAACGAGGCTTTTGCAAATCTTTTACCCCCAAGCCTGTCAAAGCGCTTTACAATATAGTGGTACTCTTCATCCCCATCTCTTTTTATCAAAGCACTGTAAGGTACTCGAAAACCTAGCTCATTCTTTGCAAAAGAGAGATGCAGATGTTCATTTAGTGCCATATGCGGAAAATAGTGATCACTTTTTGGATCAGCTTTTATCTTGCTGTATGGTTTTAGGATATATTGACTGTTTTTCTCATTTGAAAGAATTTGTTTTTTGTTAAAATCGATATTTACAAACTTTTTATACTGAAAACCACTTATTCCCTCTGCTCTAACATTTTTTAAAGATGACAAATCTTCGTTTTCGAGAAATAGCCCAGCATCTGACAAATCAATACTAAATCCTTCTAAGATATTGATTTTGGGATTAGTTGAGAGTATCTCATCAAGAGAGCTTAAAAAACCGTGTGCTTTTTTACCTTCAATATAACAACTCTCTTTTGATTTGGAAAAACATAAATCACCTATACTGTCATCCATAAGATTTAATATCTCAAACTCATCTGCTTCTTTATATTTGATCTCTATGAGTTCCTTATTTATGCCCTCTGGTATATTGTCTTCAAATATAGCTGGAATCTCTTCAAAGTCATAAGGGTTTACACCTAACTCAAGAGTTGGTATTGCCTCATTATATAGCGATAGGTATTCACTGTCATAATAAAACCTGTATATCCCTTTTATTTTAAAAAACTGCCCTATGATTATGTTGTCTTTATATACATATAAAAACTCAGATGATGGGTATGAACTTTGAATTTCACTGATTATGTATTTGGTTGAGGAAGCTTTTCCTGATATATCAATCCTATTTGTCTCAACAAGAGGTTTTATATGCTTTTGAAAAGTCCTCGTAGTTAGTTTGTGGGAAGAAAGTTTAAGGATGATATCGTTTAAGTTTATATATGTTTTTTCTTCTATCAAAACCCTTAAAATATCTTTTTGAATCCTATTTATAGACATATCAACCCTTTTAAGCTTATTGCGAATCAATTTAAAAAATATTTAATATTATAGCATAAAGAAAGTGTTTTTGCCAGTTATCTTTAAAAAATATAAAAGTAGTTCGCAAAAAGCTTAAAATAAAAATATTTACAATTGCAATATAAAAATCAAAATAGGTGAGATGGGATCAAATCCTGCAAGATTGTCTAAAAATACAGAACTAAAAAATATAGATATAGTTCTGAAAAGTAGAATATTACCATTATCTACATTTTTAATAAACTTGTGTTTTTGTGTCTAAATTAAGCATTTTGTGAATAATAGTATAAAGATCTTATCTTTAAAAAAACAAGTGAGTAGGGAGGAGGAGCAGCGGAAGGACACAAGAAGCACCCAAAAAATTGAGTATATAATTCCGTCGTTTTGATTGGTTATTCGTCACTGCCTCATTGCCTTTTTGCATGTTTAGCATTAGGTATACTATCAACTGTCGGTTGTGCTGTACAGCTTGTTCCTTGTCAATTTTATGTGCTAGTTAGATTGATTTAGGTAAGTATAGAAAGGTGATGAGAGCATAGTATCATCCACAGCGCCCATATCCGCATGTGGTCGATCCCCTTTTTTTGTTTCCATGTAAGAGCCAGCCGCAACTATATTAATTTCTACTATTTTTTTAAAATCTGAGTACCCTGCTATATACATATTACTATGCCTGCATATAGCCAAAAATTTACTTCACCAGACGCTTGATAAAACGCCTATCATATATTTAACACTAGAGATACAATAAGGAGTAAGAAGGAATAGGCACCAAGTATCCCAGCTAAATTACTCAATGGGAAGCCAAAGTATTGGGAGTGAAAAATACTTGGTACCCTCGTTGAACAATTATAACGGAATAATAATACTATAAAAAAGCAGGAGTGTCCATAAAGAAAAAAATGGCAAAAAAGTATTGTATTTTGTTTCATTCTATTTCATTTTGTACAAAATTTTTCATTTATGAAAAAAAAGAGATACAATTATAAAATTTATTATTACAAAAGAATACTGCTTCGTAGTAAAAATGTAGTAAAAAGATAATTTCTAAGATTTTTTAAAGTAAGCACAAAACCTCTTGGAAGCTCGTATTTTAAAGAATGGTGCGGACGAGAGAATACTGTCCTTCAAATGCCGTCATAGTAGGCAATACAGAGGTTTCAAACTTTCCAATAAGTTTCTCACTCCAATCTATGGTTGAATTATATTCAAATAGAGTTTAAAATCTACTGTAAAAGAGCCATAATTTTCACTCATTCAATAATTAATCAAACCTTAAAAAATAAAGTTTTATACTTGTAAAACATTTCATAAAGTGTTATAATACTCATAAAAAAAGGGAGAAATATGTCAGTAGCACAAACCACTAGAACCTATATAGATAAACTTGATGGTGCAAAACTGTTTACTTATGCTGATATACCTAGCGACAAGAAAGCAACAGTTGCTATTGAACTTTCTCGTCTTTATAAAAAAGGGATTATAAAAAAAGTATCTAAGGGTAAGTTTTATAAACCTAAAAAAAGAGTGTTTGGTGAAGTTGAACCAAGTAGCGATGATAAAATATCAAGCTATTTAAACAGTGCCGATGGTGTAAGTTATGAAACTGGGTTAAATAGTTTCAGACAACTTGGTTTAACTACACAGATAGCAAACACTATAACTATCGCAACTTCAAAGCCTTACAAAAAAGTAAAGATAGACAATATCAAACTCAAACTTGTTCCTAAAAGAGTTGATGTAGCCAAAGAAGATATTTACTTAGTACAGATACTTGATGCCTTAAAAGACATTAAAAAGATACCTGCTACAACACCTGAGAGTGCTTTTATATATCTAAAAAGTATCATTACAAAAGAGACTAAAGAAAATCAGATTAAACTCGCTGAGTATGCGATGAAATATACACCAAGAACACGAGTATTGTTAGGGGCGATACTCAAAGAGATTGGACTTTGGCAAGAAGCATTTAAACTCAAAGAAACACTCAACCCTATCACAAGTTTTAAAATAGGTATCAGTAGTGATACTCTACCTTCAAAAAAATACTGGAACATTATATGACACTTCACACGGATAGAGAACTTTTTAAAGAGCTTATTGATACAACTGCAAAAGATTTAAACTTACCATTCCTATATATTGAAAAAGATTATTGGGTTACTTATGTGTTAAAGAATCTAGCTAACAGCGAGTACTCTGAAATTGCCATATTTAAAGGTGGAACCTCGTTATCTAAAGCTTATAAAATCATTGATAGATTTTCAGAAGATATTGATTTGGCAGTTATAACAGAGGGTGCAGGTTCGAATCAAATAAAGAAGCTGATTAAAAAAATTGAAGTCGCTATCTTAGATGAAAATTTTAATGAGTTACCAAACCATGAACAAACTTCAAAAGGCTCAGAGTTTAGAAAAACTGTTCACGATTATATGAAACTAGAAAGCGGTAATTTTGGTCATGCAAATGAAAGTATTATCTTAGAATTGAACTCTTTTGCACACCCACACCCCTTTGAAGCAAAAGAGATAAGCACCTATATATTTGATTTTTTATCAAAAGTTGCTCCTGCTATGATAGAACATTACTCTCTTGAGCCATTCAATGTAAATGTGCTAAACTATAAAAGAACTTTTTGTGAAAAGATAAGTGCAGTCGCACGAGCTTCTTATGAGAGTGATAGTGAACAGACTCAACTTAAAGAAAAAATCAGACATTTTTATGATATTTATTTTTTAATGAATGAAGTGGAGATAGAATCATTTTTAAACTCAAATGAGTTTGTAGATATGATACAAAAAGTTAGAATCGATGACCAAAACCAATTTAATCAAAATAATTGGGCTAGTATACCACTATATACAACAAAAATATTTACTGATACAAGTACAGTCCTCGACCAACTCAACAGTTTCTACACTAACGATTTTAAAGACTTGGTTTATGCTCAGACACTACCACAAATGAATGATGTAAAAATCAAGATAGAGGCTTTGGCGAGTATCTTGACTGTAAATAAATTATAACTTTATACACCATCACAGATAAAAATCTTTGATTACTCAGCAGGGAGCAAGTGAGCTCTCGATAAAAATTTCTTTTCGTCAATCTTACTCTTTAAAATATCATTGATACATTCGTCTAATTCTTTATCTAGTTACCGGACTAAAAGCAGGGACTGAGGCATTCATACAAGAAGTAAACCAGCAAAAAAATATACTTACCTTAAAAACAGCGGACCAAAAAGAAATTATGGTAAGCTTATCAAAACATGGCGGCAATTTAGCCAGCTTTGATATAAAAGATAAAGAGTTTGGAGTCGGAGATAAGATTATTTTCACCAAAAATGATCGAAAATTAAAAATTAAAAATGGGCAGACTGGGATAATTAAGAAGATCAGCAACAAACAAATAACTGTACAAAAAGAAGATTCAATCGAAATAATAATAAATCGAAATACCTATAATTATTTGGATTATGGATATGCTATAACAGACTATAAGTCTCAAGGACAAACATCTAAAAAAGTCATAGTATTTACAGATTCAAATATGGCTAATATGAATTCATTTTATGTTCAGGTAACAAGAGCCAAAGAAGAGCTTAGTATATATACTGATAATATAGACAATCTAAGAGATAGAGCAAAAACACAAGAAGTAAAAACTTCTACTTTGGATTATTTTTATGATGAAAATAATGTATCGGAAAAGTTGGATGAGGCTGATAAATTTGTGAGGTGGCGACGGTAAAATTTTTCCAGAAAAAAAGCAAATAGCCCATAAAAAGAGACCGCCCCATATTTTGTGTAAACCAAATTCACCTTTTTTGAGAGATCCATTATAACAGACTTCATCTTATTTTTCCCTCAAGTCGATCGCTAAAATGAATGGAGAGCTGCGAAATTATCTCCGCCCAGTTCGAGATCGATTTTTCCTACTTTTTAGCGATATCCCTGTAAGCTAAAAATACCAGTTTGAAGAGTGAATCGTCACTGTTGAATCCTCCTTTTGTCTTTGTTATCTTTCTAACTTGACGATTGAATCCCTCGACGGTATTGGTAGTGTAGATAATGCGTCTGATAGGCTCGGAATATTTGAAATAAGCCGAGAGTTCACTCCAGTTGTTCACCCAAG
Organism: Sulfurospirillum sp.; assembly: GCA_045047115.1. Lineage (GTDB taxonomy): Bacteria > Campylobacterota > Campylobacteria > Campylobacterales > Sulfurospirillaceae > JAADIZ01. Next base: position 21,423 of record JASFYR010000027.1, on the reverse strand, counting down.
AGTTGATGACCATAGGATAGCGCTCACCCCACTTCTTCTCGAGCTGGAGCAGCGCCTCTTCGGCCGCCTCTTTAGTAGGGGCTTTATAGACGCGCTTGAGGTCACTCATAAACTCTTTTTGAAACTTACTACCGACATACTTCAGTGAATAGCAAATCTGATGAATAATACAGCGCTGTACGATGGTTTTTGGAAAAACGGAGTTAATCGCTTCACTAAAGCCTTTGAGCCCGTCTACGGAAGCTATGAGTAGATCTTCCACGCCTCTGTTTTTGAGCTCCGTTACAATCTGTAACCAGAACTTCGCACCCTCGTTGTCTGTGAGCCACATACCGAGCAAATCCTTCTTTCCTTCAAGGGTAATACCAATAGCGAAGTGCAAAGCCCTGTTTTTATAAAAGCCACTCTCATCTTTGATTTTAAAGACCATTGCATCCATATAGACAATAGGGTAGATTGCTTCTAAGGTACGGTTTTGCCAAGCCGTGATTTGTGGAGTGATCTTGTCGATGATTCTACTGATGAGGGTATCGGACATCTCCACATCGGACATCTCTTTGATCTGTTTCTCTATATCTCTTAGACTCATACCCCCGGCATACATCGAGATGACCTTGTCATCGATTCCGGAGATGTCTCTTTGTCCCTTTTTAACGACGGTTGGGGCAAACTCCGCTTTTCTGTCCCTTGGAATATTCAGCTCTATTTCACCTGAATCGGAGCGAACCTTTTTAGTGTAACTGCCGTTTTTGGGTGTCGTGTCACTTTGGGAGAGATGCTCTTCGAGTTCTGCCTGGAGCATTCCCTCGATCATCTGCTTCATAAACTGTTTGGTGAGCTTTGAGATATCCTCTGTAGTTTTACACTCCTGTGAAAGTGCTTTGAAATCTATGTTTTCCATAACTGATTGTTTCTTGATTTCTGTGTTCATGCTTCTTTTCCTTTCTTTATTTTTTTTATCTTGTTGGAATTTTAGCATTTACACAAAGTTTGGGGCGGTATCCATAAAAAAAATGGTAGCGTTCTGAGTTGGAAATGGGGCTAACAGATCATAAATCTTTATGCTCGTATGACGCATATTGACTACCTCTGTCAGTATGCCATATAAGTCCTTTTGGAGGATTTCTCGACAATAGTGCCATCTTTAATGCATCATTAACTAAAGATACTCTCATGCGCTCATCCATTGACCATCCAACAACTCTTCTTGAATATAAATCTATAACGGTAGCAAGATATAACCATCCTTCATTAGTAGGGATGTATGTTATGTCACCAACATATTTTTGATTTGGATTTGAAGCATAAAAATCTCTATTTAAGATATTTGGAGCAATAGGCAAATGATGGCTGGAATCAGTAGTGCTTATTTTAAATCTTCTTTTCATTTTTACTGATAAGCTTAAATCTTTCATGATGTTTTTAATTCTTCTTCTTGAGACTATAAAACCATATCTTTGCAATAGTTTATCTTTAATTCTTCTTGTTCCGTATGTCTGCCTAGATTACATAAAAATTATCTCTATTAACTCATTTAGCTTCTCATCAACTTTTTTGACTATGCTCCCGCATCTTATCCAGTGGTAATAGCTGCTTTTATCAACTTTAAAAACTTTACACATTAAATTTATATTGAAACTCATTTTGTATTTTTCAATAAATGCATACTTCACAGAGTTTCTTTCGCAAAGTATGCTGTTGCCTTTTTTAATATATCTCTTTCTAGTTTAAGCAACTTATTTTCTAACCTAAGTCTTCGATTTTCAGTTTCTATTGTTTCTTTAGATGTAGGGAGCTGGGTTGTCCTTCTGTTGTCGATTTTGATATTATTTGCTTTTTTATACTCTCTTATCCAATTGTACAGTGTTTTAGAATTTACATCAAGTTCTCTTGCAACTTGCAGTGCTGATTTATTTCCATTTACAACTAACTGAACAGTTGAATCCTTGAACTCTTTTGTGTATCTGCTATTTCTCATTTTTTCACCTTTTCGTGTTTATTTTACCAAAGAATTGCTTTGTATTCTTTGTGGGAAATAGTGTAGCCGGATCAGACCGATTATAGGCAATGTTTCTATGTCAATAAAAAAAGAAGTAGATTTAGATACTCCAGCATATTTAAGAAAGAAGTAATAATAAATTTAGACAGATAAAACACTATTTTCCCACCCACCCAAAAAGCAACACATTCCCTCTTCTCCTTTTGCATCCTAAACAGTATAATTCTCCAAACAAAGAAAAAAGCGCTTATTTCTTTTGATCCAAAATAATCTAAAAGGAATAAAAAATGACTCAAATTGGTTTTAGTAAAAACACAGTAATGCCTAATACCCCGTTAATCCCCACAACCTTCACAAACTCCATCTGCTATGGTCAAACAGGCACAGGTAAAACAGTAGGATATATCCTCCCAAATATAGAAGAGAGAATAAAACTAGGTCACAGTTTACTGATATATGACTTCAAAGGAAACCTGCACACCCAGGTAAAACAAATTGCAAATAAATACAACAAACTAGATTTAGTATATGAAATAGGAAAACTATGGGGTAGCAGTATAAACCTACTCACCCTAACCTCTTCTTCTAGCTTAGAAAATGTATTTAGTACCCTGCACGGTAATACTTCTGAAGAGTATTGGAAAAATGCATCATTTAATCTGTTTAACACTCTGGTTGTGATGTTAAAATCATTCTTAATAACAAAAGAGATTTTAGAACAAGAGTTAAAAGACAAAGATTACAAACTGCTTGATTGCTACAAAAGAATATTTGCCAAGTTTAAAATAGATGCACTGTCTTTTAAAACAATATATTCTCTTACATGTGACCCCATATACTTCTCAAGCTTTATATCAGAAGCAAAACTCTCCACTTTGGTTTTAGAAAAGATACTAAAAGAAAATGATTTTAAAAACAGCGATAAACTCTATATTGCATATGATGAGCTGATAAACAAACTAGATTCTTTTAAAACCTATGAAAACCTAAAAGATTCAAATGAAACTTCCGGGAAGTTTGGGGTTATTGGAGTACTCTCTTCTGTGCTTAGTGGTATTGCAAATCTGGAGTTTTTAAACAATGATGGCTTTGATATAATAAAAGAGTTAAACAGCTCAAAAATAATCATTTTAAATGTCTCTTCTCTTGGTGAAAATATTATCTCTGCTTTAAATATAGCACTATATGATGAGCTAACCAAAAGAGTTTCATATCAAAGTCTTAATCCCATATCTATCTTCATAGATGAAGCACAAAAGGTACTTACAAGCAAATACATTCCTGATGTTGATGTGTGCAGAGAAAATGCATTTGAATATATTTTAGCAACACAAGATATAACTTTACTAGAAAACAAAATAGGAAGAATAAACATGACAGAAATAAAAAGAAACATTGCCACTGTTTTTTCTTTTAAGACAAATGATGAAATGATGAGTATCACCAATGATTTAAAGAGATTTGAATATATTGATTTTAAAGATAATAAAAAATATATACTAGAGCCCTCCTTTGTTGACAAAGATGAACTGGACCTTGTTGAACTTGAATATCAAACAAGTAATAATATCTTTAATAGTTTTAGCACAAAAAAGACAAACAATACCATTTTACTTCACCAGGCATCACTGTATCTCTCTCATCAGGCATATCAGAAGGATTTAATTACAAAAGAGATAAAGGTTGTTGATTGTTTTAGTGTATCAAAAATTCAAGATATAAAACATAGATTTAAAAGTATATTTCCTTATGTTGATACTTTAAAGTATGAATTAGAAGATATAAAAATCAATAACACCAAAATTGAAATCATCAATAAAGAGAATCAAAAGCTAAAAAAAGAGATGGGAGAGAAAAGTAAAAAAATTGAGAAGATTGAAAAGGATATTGAGAATCTTAGCAAAAGTATTACAGCTTATAAAAAGAGGGTTTGTGCGCTTTCTGGCGGGGGATTGTTTTTTTTTGGGGGGGTGAGTTTAGAGGGTAAAAGAGGGAGTTTGACATCTATGCAGAAATAATTTATAAAACAATAATAGTTCTATAACCATACCCTAAACCATACTTTATTTTTTTATGAAATTAATATTTTTTTAGAAAAAGTCTTTGAAAGTACCTATTAAAGGTAATGGTGCGGATGAGAAGACTCGAACTTCCACGCCGTGAAGCACCAGATCCTAAGTCTGGCGTGTCTACCAATTTCACCACATCCGCACATAACAATAAAATGGTACGCCCTGCACGATTCGAACGTGCGACCTACGCCTTAGAAGGGCGTTGCTCTATCCAGCTGAGCTAAGAGCGCATCTATATCGGTTTTTTGGTGGTGCGCCCGACAGGAGTCGAACCTACAACCTACGGATCCGAAGTCCGTTGCTCTATCCAATTGAGCTACGAGCGCAAAAACTCGTTAAAGACAATGGGGTGAATGATGGGATTCGAACCCACGGCCCTCGGAACCACAACCCGATGCTCTAACCAACTGAGCTACACTCACCAGATATATATTTAAATGGTCGGGGCGAAAGGATTCGAACCTTCGGCCCTCTGGTCCCAAACCAGATGCGCTAACCAGACTGCGCTACGCCCCGACACAATAAAATATCATATTAATACTGGTATTTTAAGGGTGAAATTCTACACAAATTTTGCTTATTTGTCAAGGTATTTTTTATTTATTTGCTTAATAGCTCAATAATAACTTCAGGAAGCAGCTCATACTCTAATTTATGTATCTTTTCTTCATATTTTTCCATACCCATATCGGCAGTTTTTTCAAAACATTTTTGAGCTATTATCGCTCCCCCATCCAGCTCTTCATTTACATAGTGGACTGTTATGCCTCCCACTTTCATATTTGATTCAAAACTCTCTTCTATCGCATGCCCACCTTTAAAAAGTGGCAGAAGAGAGGGATGAAGGTTGATAGCGTTTATATTTTTTGTAAAAACAGGTGTTAAAAATCTCATAAAACCTGCTAAGACAGTCAACTCGGCACCACTTTTTTTGATCTCATCTGCCAGCCTTGCATCAAACTCTTCTCTTGCTTTATACTTTTTGTGATCGATTATAGTCGGTTCTATGCCGTATTTTTTTGATCTATGTATGCCTTTTGCGTTTGGATTGTTGCATATCGTGGCAACAACCTCGATTTTTATTTCCCCAAACTCTTTAAGGTGTAGTTTTTCCAGTAAATTTTCCAGATTTGTTCCACTGCCACTAAAGAGTATGGCAACTTTTTTTATAGACATTTTATCTCCTTGCATATATCCAGAGGATTTAGTGCATAATTGTTGATTTTAACACTGTTTGCAGCGATAGAGTGAGCCAAAACAGATGTTATGGCGGCATCTTTTGTGCTGTAACCCTGTGCAAGAAGAGCACCTATCAGACCACTTAGAACATCTCCGCTTCCTCCTTTTGAGAGTTTTGCAGTTCCGAGTGTGCTTATGTATATCTTTTTATTATGAGTGATTATCGTGTTAGCACCTTTTAGTATAAGTGTTGTTTTTGGGAATTTTTCTAAAAATTTTCTTATATATTTAAATCTATTTGCTTGCACTGCTTTGGTGTCAACCTGTGCTATGTCACATATCTCAAGTAGTGAAGCAAACTCTTTTGGGTGAGGTGTTAGTACGATATTGTCTTTTGTTTCTAATAGTTTGGTTATGTTTGGATTATAAAACATATCTGCATCTAATACGATTGGGAAATTGATTTTGAGTAAGATATCGAGTCCAAATGCCCTGTTTCCAAGTCCCATTCCGACTGTGAGCGAAGTTGTATTTTTTGGAATTTGAGTTGAGCCCATGAGATATGGAGGTAGTATGTCGTTAGCATCGTTAGTTAAGACTGTTACTAAGCCTGAACCAAAATTTAACGCTGCTGTTGCACTAAGCAGTGCTGCGCCTTTTTTCTCACCTTGGATTATGCAGGTATGTCCAAATGAGCCTTTATTGCAGTTTTTATTTTCCCTAAAAGGAAGTTTCATATCTTTTGCTTCGAGTAAGAAAATATCACTGCTACTTTCGTAAACTTCTCTTGCAACTCCCAAATCAGCTACCCTTACATCGCCTATATAGTCTTTTGCAAAGTCCTCAAAAAGAGGTAGCTTCAAAGCCCCCATACTTATGCTGACATCCGCTTTAAATACTACATCAGATATAAAATCCATACCAATTCCGCTTGGTATATCGCAAGATACCTTTACACCTTCTTGAGAGTTTATCCAACTTATCATTTCAGATGATTTAATATCAAGTTTTTTTCTAAGCCCGGAGCCAAAAAGTGCATCTACATATGCACTTGCTTCTTGTCTCTTTTCCACAACTCTTCCGCCAAGTAATTCATATCTTTTAAGTTGTAGTCTTGCCATCTTGGATTTTGCACCATAAGGTAGGCAGATGGATACATCATACTCCTTATGCAGAATTCTAGCACAGGCTATGCCGTCTCCTCCGTTGTTTCCCGGACCACACAAAAAGAAAACTCTGCTTTTTGGTTTTACTCTTTTTTTTATGGCTTCGCATAGAGATATGGATGCATGCTCCATCAGTATGTCTTCGCTTAGTGCAAACTCTTCGTAGCATCTTCTATCTAGGGTTAAAACTTCATCAAATACCTTTTGCATTATCTCTTCCTATAGTTTAAAGCCTCTAGCAGATGTGCTTTTTGTATGATTTTACTTTCGCTTATATCTGCTATGGTTCTTGAGATCTTGAGTATCTTACTCACGCTTCTTTGGTTCAACCCGTACCTGTTTATAGCAGTGTCGAGCATGTCTTTTGCATCTTCTTGAAGTATGCAGAATTTGCTTACATCCTGCTCGTCTAAATTTGCATTTAACTCTTTTTGTCCTCTTTTTTTCTGAAAAACAAAGGCTTTTAGTACATTTTCAAACATCTCTTTGGAGCTTGCTGTTTCCTCTTTTGAAAAATCCTCATCCACCAAGATATAGAGATCAATTCTATCTAAAATCGGATCCGAAATTCTTGATTTATATCTGGCAATTTCCAAATCCGAACACCGACACTCTCTGCTTTTGCTAAAAAGATTTCCACAAGGACAGGGGTTCTGAGCGGCCGCAAATAAAAATTTTGTATCATATTCTATCTTACTGTTTACTCTTGAAATCAATACTTTATGGTTCTCTAGTGGCTCCCTTAGGCTCTCTAAAATCTGCTTTGAAAAGTGTGGCAGTTCATCAAAAAAGAGTATGCCATTGTGTGCTAAAGCCGCTTCTCCTGCCATAGCTCTTAAGCTTCCTCCCCCAAAGATACTAGGTTTGCTTGAACTGTGATGAGGTGAACGAAAAGCTCTTTTAGCACTTAAGCTTTCATTTTCTTGGTTTATAGATTTGTAGGCTTGAGACTCTAAAACTTCCTCTATGCTTACAGGAGGAAGTATATATCTTAGTCTTTTAATGCTCATACTTTTACCACATCCGGGGCTGCCTTCCAATAAGAGGTTATGCATACCCGCAGCACTTATGCATAAGGCCCGTTTTAAGAATTTATGTCCTTTGACATCTTTAAAATCGAGTAAAAAATCCATGTCATAAAAATACTCTTTCCTTTCAATTCTGATTTTTTTGTCAAAAAATTCTTTTGTTTCTATCTGTTTGTATGGCAACTCGTATCTTTTTTCTTGAAAAAATTCTATCGCCTCTGATAGCGTGGAGACACCATAAATTTTGATGCCTTTTATTTGAGAAGCTTTTTCCATCATACTATTTGGCAGTAAAATATTTATATCTTTATGTTCTCTGGCCAAAGAGAGGAGTATAGGAAATATGGCAGATGTGCTTTTGACTTCACCGTCCAGTCCCAATTCACCAAAGATATAGAAGTCTCTACATGTAGAGCTCGTTTTCTGAAATGCAACCAAAAGGGCTATAACCAAATCAAAATGGCTACCCTCTTTTCTTATGTCGCTTGGTGAAAGATTTATAGTGATCTTTTGCGAGGGAAATTTAAAACCTATGCCTAAAAGTGCTGATTTTATCCGATCTCGCGACTCTTGTATGCTTTGGTTTGCCATGCCTACTATGGAGAAACCAGGTAGGGCTCTTATAAAAGTTGATTCTACAAAGATTTTTTTTGCCATATTAAAGTCAAGTGTAGCACAAAACGCTTTTTTGACTTTGCTTTTGGGCACTGCTATTTGCCCGCTTTTAATTTCTTTTTCCACTCTTTTTCAAATTTTTTTCGTTTTAGGTAGGAGAGTTTTTCTATAAAGAGATGACCTTTTAAGTGGTCCATTTCGTGTTGCATCGCTATCGCCAATAGACCTTCTAGGTCTTTTACTATCTTGTTGCCAAATCTATCAAAATACTCAACCGTTATATTTTGAGCTCTTTGTACATCATCATAATATCCAGGCACACTAAGACAGCCTTCTTGGTATATCTCGCTTCCCTCAAGATGTGTAATTCTGGGATTTATAACTTCAAGAAGATCCTCTTTGTGCTGTTTTCCTTCTTCATCTGCAAGATTTATAAGAAGAGCATTTCTTTCGACACCAACCTGTATGGCTGCAAGTCCTATGCCTTCTTTTGCTATCATTGTCTCATACATATCATCTAAAAGTTCATGTAACTTTTCATCAAATTCTGTTATATCCTGTGAGATTTTTCTAAGTCTCTTGTCCGGATAGATAACTATATCTCTTATCATTGTTTACTCTCTTATTTTCCGTTAAATTGTCCAACAAGATACATTTGCGCATCTTTTCCTGTTTGTGGAAGTACATCAAGGGCGGCTATGATAGACTCCTCCATGCTGTAGTGAGGGTCTAAAGGCATGATTCCCAATTCTATATCTATCTCTATCTCCGTTTCGTCGATAAAAAAGCTAGTACCATATATGAGTTCACCTATTCTTTCGCAGGCTTTTTGAGCGCTGTTTAAATCGGTATGTTTCATCAAAATTGCAAAAATCCCACCACCATAATGAGCTACTACATCGCTTCTTCTTGATGTTTTCATTAGAAGTTTTGCTATATTTCTTGTTAAGATTTCTCTCTCTTTGACAGTGACTATTTTATCCAGCACTTTGCTTTTTATTTTTACCATAACTATTGAGCTTTTGTGGTTATATTGTTTGATTGTATCTAACTCTTTTTGAAGAAAGTTTAAAAGATGTTTTTTATTGTAGACGCCATACTTTGAGTCAAATATAGCCTTGTCTTCGACATCTTTGAGAATCTCAATCGTTTTTGCATAGTGTTCTTTCAGTGTTTCCATCTGCTTGGTTGTTAAAGCTGTTAATTTTTCTATGTCTTCATTGAGCTTTGAAAGAGTGTTCTCTACAGACAATTGGCTAGCATTGATCTTGAGCTCGTCTGATCTTTTTTTGACAATCTGTTTCATGATATTCAGATTTTTATAGATAGTTGAGACGACTTTTACTATGCCTTTGATTTGTATAAACCCCTCTTTTATCTCCCTTTCCATTTTTGCTCTGTACTCATCTGCATCTATGTCATCACTGTCTTGGTATTCTTTCATTCGTTTCTTAAACGACATCGGTTTGTTTTCCAGTAATTTTTCAAAATATATCTGAAAATTACCAGGAGTCGGGGGAACATTATCATCGATAATGGATCTTAATACAAAAAGAGAAAATTTTTCCAATTCACTGTTTGCATTTTGAGTACTTGCTGTTTCGATATTGTGTACTTTTTTTGCAGGAGAGATAAAATCTCCTTGCAGTTTATCCTTATCTAAACGAACCATTCAAGTTCCCCCTAAATTTTATTTAAAGCTCTTTTCCAGAACTTTATCTATCAAGCCATACTCAGCAGACTCTTTTGCACTCATAAAAAAGTCTCTCTCTGTATCTTTTACAATTTTTTGCATTTTTTGATTACAGTTTTTTGCCAATATACCATTTAAAACCTCTTTTAAGCGTAAAATTTCACGAGCCTGTATCTCTATATCCGTTGCCTGCCCTTGAGCCCCACCTAATGGTTGATGTATCATAATTCTAGAATTTGGCAGAGCATATCTTTTACCTTTTGTACCACAACTGAGGAGAAATGCTCCCATAGATGCAGCTTGTCCTATACAAATAGTACAGATATCCGGTCTTATATAGTTCATGGTGTCATAGATACTAAAACCACTCGTGATTACACCGCCGGGTGAGTTTATATATAGATATATATCTTTTTCCGGATCTTCTGCCTCTAAAAAAAGAAGCTGAGCGACGATAGAAGATGCAACTGCATCGTTTATCTCGCCACTTAGCATTATAATTCTGTCTTTTAGAAGCCTGGAGTATATATCATAACTTCTTTCGCCTCTTCCTGTTTTTTCAACTACTATAGGAACATAGCTCATTATTTTTCTTCAGCCTCTTTTTGTTTTGTCTCTTTTTTTGTAAAGAGTTTTGTGAACAGTCTGTCTTCCACAACTGACATTTTAATTGCAGGAAGCAGACCTTGCTTTTCATAGTATTCAAAATACTGTTTTGGGTCTTGCCCTTGTTGCATCGCTTCAAAATATATCATCTGCATAACTTCTTGATCATCGACTTTGATCTCTTCTGCTTTTGCCAATTCATCCACCAAGAAAGTAAGTTTTACACTGTTTTTAGCTTCGTCAGCAAACTTTGCTCTCTCTTCTTCTATCTTTTCAGGGTGCTCTGAGTACTCTTTTATCTCATCTTCACTCAATTTTGCAAATATATTTCTCACTTGTAAATCAATCTCTTGGTTTATAATATTTTCAGGCAAAGCAAATTCTATTTTTTCTAGTATGGCATCTACAAACTTTGGTTTTACCTCGTCATTAAATAATTTTGCAAGCTTTTCATTTTTCAACTGCTCTTTGACTTGCTCTTCCAGTTTTTCTACAGTTGGTTCTTCTTCTGCCGGAAGCAGTTTTTTGAGTCCCTCGGCATCAGGCTTGGCATCTGCATCTTTTGCTTGAATTTCATGTAATTTTACCTTGAAGAGCGCTTCTTTACCCGCTAGTTCTTTGCTATTGTACTCTTTTGGAAATGTAACTGTTACATCTTTGCTTTCGCCGGCTTTTAAACCAATCAAACCGGCTTCAAAGCCAGGTATAAATGCACCGCTTCCGATTTCCAGTTGGTAATTCTGGGCTTTGCCACCCTCAAAAAGAGTACCGTCTATAAAGCCTTCAAAATCAATCAAAGCAAAATCACCGTTTTGCAGTCCTCTGTCTTCTTCCACTTTTTTCATTGGCGCTACAGCTTTTAACATTTCTGCAACTCTTGCTTCCACATCTTTTTTCATAATTCTTGGTGTTTTATACTCAGGAATCAAATCTTTATATCCGTCTATAATTACAGTTGGTTTAAAAGAGATTTTTATCTCAACATCTATACCATCGTCATTTTTATCAAATTTACTTATAGTAGGCTCGCCAACCATCTCATCGGCTTTTGCACTTAGTTCCACCAAGGAAACATCAAATAGCTCTTTTAGCGCCTCTTGTTCAGCATCTTGTTTGATCTGTTCACCATGTCTTGCTTTTACAACATGAATCGGAACCTTGCCTTTTCTAAAACCATCTACTTGCATATTTTTAGCTGCAGCTGCAGCAATCTTATCCTCTTTTTTGTTTAGCAATGCTGTAGATATTTTTGCCTCTACGACTGCATTTGCATCATCAATTTTTTTAGCATTAATCTGCATATATTCCCTTTTCAAATAAAAATTTTCTTAATATATCCAATTTTTGCTTTATAATCCATTTAATCCTTGCTCTTTTAACTATCAAAAAGCAAAAAAGAGATACAATAAGAACCAGTTTATATGAGGAATTTTTATGCAAAAAGAAGAAGAATTTGAAAATCTGGTTAGAAGAATGTTGGAGCTTTTAGGAGAGGATCCGGGGCGAGAAGGACTTATCAAGACACCAAAAAGAGTCTTTAAATCTTTTGAGTTTATGACTCAAGGATACCACCAAGATCCAAAAAAAGTGCTCAACGAAGCTCTTTTTACCAGCGATAACAGTCAGATGGTGCTCATAAAAGATATAGAGTTTTACTCGATGTGCGAGCACCATCTTTTGCCTATTATAGGAAGAGCACATGTGGCATATATTCCTAATGGTAAAGTTGTAGGACTCTCAAAGATACCAAGAATGGTAGATATATTTGCAAGAAGACTTCAAATACAAGAGCAACTCACCGAACAAGTAGCCCAGGCTATTGATGAGGTAATAGCTCCAAAAGGTGTAGGGGTAGTTATACAGGCAAGACATATGTGTATGGAGATGAGAGGTGTTGAAAAAACCCACTCAAATACCACAACATCATCACTCAGAGGACTCTTTTTGAAATCAAATACAAGAAAAGAATTTTTTGATATCATAAATGCTCCTGCTGCTGCAAGATTTTAATGCCTATCAATAGATTTCGAGCCAAGCTTGCCAAAGAGAAACTATCGCCTCTCTTTGGTACTATTAAAAAGATTAGTTCGACTAAGATAGAGGCGATAGGATTAAACCCAAGTATAGGTGATATAGTCAAAATGGTTTCTAATAATGATGATAAGAACGAGCTTGGAATGGTCACAGAGATAGATCAGTACTCTTTTTTTATCTCCCCTTTTGGTTTTGTTGAGGGCTTCAAAATAGGAGATAAGATTTTTATAAATGATCAGGGGATGATGATACCCGTAGGAGACAGTCTGCTAGGAAGAGTGGTAGATCCTTTTATGAGACCAAAGGATGGGAAGGCTGAGATAATAGCTGATATCTGTACTCCTATCATGAAGCCACCACTTGATGCGATGAAAAGAGGTCTCATAGATGAGCCTTTTTCGGTAGGAGTTAAAACTATAGATGCTCTTTTAACTTGTGGAAAAGGTCAAAAACTAGGCATATTTGCAGGAAGTGGAGTTGGCAAATCAACTTTGATGGGAATGATTGTAAAGGGTTCATCAGCAAAGATAAAAGTAGTAGCACTCATAGGGGAAAGAGGAAGAGAGGTTCCGGAATTTATACAAAAAAACCTTGGTGGAGATTTGAGTGATACTGTGATTATAGTTGCTACGAGTGATGACTCCCCTCTTATGAGAAAATATGGTGCATTTTGTGCTATGAGTGTAGCGGAATACTTTAAAAGCAGAGGCAATGATGTGCTTTTTATCATGGATTCTATCACAAGATTTGCGATGGCTCAAAGAGAAATAGGCTTGGCTTTAGGAGAGCCTCCGACATCCAAAGGATATCCTCCTTCAGTTCTCACACTCTTGCCTCAACTAATGGAGAGAGCAGGAAAAGAGGAGGGAAAAGGCTCTATAACAGCATTTTTTACCGTGCTTGTCGAAGGAGATGATTTGAGTGATCCTATCGCTGATCAGTCGAGAAGTATTTTAGACGGCCATATTGTTTTAAGTAGAGAACTAACCGATTTTGGTATATATCCGCCAATAAGCATACAAAACAGTGCATCCAGGGTTATGGGAGATGTGATAGATAGTGAACATAAAAAATTAGCAATGAAATTTAAGAGATTAAGCTCTCTTTTAAAAGAGAATGAAATTTTGATACGAATCGGAGCTTATGAAAAAGGAAATGATAAAGAGTTGGATTTGGCAATTTCAAAAAAAGAGAAGATGAATGAATTTTTACAGCAAAATCCTGACGAAATAATTTCACTTTATGAAACCAAAGAGAGATTAAAAGAGGTGCTTTCTTAATTTAAATCCTTTGTTTAATCAAATTTTAATGTTTAAAATATTAATATGCGCAAATAGAAATAATTAGGACTTATATTGTCCTATTTAAAAAATGGAGAAAAAATGAGAGTTTATTTGGACAACAACGCAACGACTATCGTAGACCCATTCGTATATACAGAGATGGCGCCATATTTTTGTGAAAAATATGGCAATCCAAACTCACTACACGAATTTGGAAGCGAAACTCATCCTGCACTCAGATGTGCGATGGATAGACTTTATGCCGGTATCAACGCAGATGATAATGATGACATAGTTGTAACTTCCTGTGCGACTGAGAGCATCAACTGGGTTATAAAAGGTATATATTTTGACTATATCTTTAATGGCGATAAAAATCATATTATAACAAGTGAAGTGGAGCACCCAGCAGTTATACAAGCTTGTAAATTCTTAGAAACATTAGGGGTGAAAGTCACTTATCTGCCTGTAAATTCTGATGGTGTTATAGAGATAGATTCTTTAGAGGAGAGCATACAAGAAGATACTGCACTTGTAAGCATCATGTGGGCAAATAACGAAACAGGTATGATTTTTCCTATCAAAGAGATAAGCAGAGTTTGCAAAAAACATAATGTGCTTTTTCATACGGATGCAACTCAAGCCATAGGAAAAGTACCCGTTGATGTTATAGAAACAGGAGTTGAATATCTTAGCTTTTCCGCTCATAAATTTCATGGTCCAAAGGGTGTTGGAGGACTTTATATAAAAGAGGGAAGGGTGGTATCTAGCCTTCTTTCAGGTGGTGAGCAGATGGATGGCTTAAGAAGTGGCACACTCAATGTTCCGGGCATCATTGGCATGGGAAAAGCCATGGAGTTGGCGGTTGAAAATCTTGATTTTGAAAAAAATGATGTTAAAAAACTAAGAGACAGATTAGAAGATGAACTTCTAAAAATTCCAGATACTTTTGTAGTTGGAACAAAAGAGCAAAGAACACCAAATACTATACTTATAAGTATAAAAGGCATAGAAGGCGAGGCTATGCTTTGGGATCTTAATAAAGCAGGAATCGCAGCAAGTACGGGAAGTGCATGTGCGAGTGAAGCACTAGAGTCAAATCCTGTTATGGAAGCAATCGGTGCAGAGGCTGATCTTGCTCATACGGCATTAAGACTTTCTCTTTCAAGGTTTACGACAAAAGAAGAGATAGACTATACAATAGATATCATATATAAAGCCGTAGAGAGATTAAGAGCGATCTCCAGTACATTTTCTTATGCACCTGATTGGCATGAGAGTAAATTATAAAGGATAAATTATGGGAAAAAATAGCTTAATAGGCGGATCAATTTGGGAAGAGTACAGCCAAAAAGTACAAGATTTGATGAATAACCCTAAAAACATGGGAGAGATAACAGAAGAACAAGCCAAAGAGATGAGAGCTAAACTTGTAGTAGCTGATTTTGGAGCTGAGAGCTGCGGAGACGCAGTAAGATTGTATTGGGCAGTTGATCCAGAAACTGATATAATCAAAGAGGCGAAATTTAAGAGTTTTGGATGTGGAACAGCGATAGCCAGTAGTGATACTATGGCTGAGTTGTGCAAAGGTAAAACAGTTGATGAAGCCATAAAGATTACGAATATAGATGTTGAGAAAGCTATGCGTGACAATCCGGACACTCCTGCTGTTCCACCACAAAAAATGCACTGCTCAGTTATGGCATATGATGTCATAAAAGAGGCTGCTGCTTCATACAAAGGTGTGGATGCTGCTAGTTTTGAGGATCAAATCATAGTATGTGAATGCGCAAGAGTGAGTCTTGGCACGATAAAAGAGGTGATAATCTTAAATGACTTAAAAACCGTAGAGCAGATTACTGATTATACAAAAGCCGGTGCATTTTGCAAATCTTGTATAAAACCAGGTGGTCACGAGGAGAGAGAATATTATCTTGTTGATATTTTAAAAGAAACAAGAGAAGAGATGGAAAAGAAAAAACTAGGTGAGCTCGCTGATGCCAAGACAGATGAAAGCAGTGAATTTGCTTTTGAAGATATGACAATGGTTCAAAAACTCAAAAAAGTAGAAAAAGTCATCGATGAAAATATCCGAGAAATGCTCATGATAGATGGTGGAAATCTTGAAATTATAGATATCAGAGATACAGATGATGGATATACAGATATATATATCAGATACCTCGGAGCTTGTAGTGGATGCGCCAGTAGCAGCACAGGGACACTGTATGCTATAGAGGCGGTGCTAAGAGAGCACTTGAGTGATAAAATAAGAGTTTTACCCATCTAATTATAATCAACTACATGCCAATCTTTAAAAATTGGCATGTAGCTACGACTAGAACCCACTATTTCAAAATAACTTTCTTTGAACTTTTGCAGACCACTTGTTGCAGCGTGCTCCAAGGAGGTCTTTTATAAAGTAGCCTAATGCTTTTTTTGAATTTTACCAAAATATTCATCTATTTTACCTCTGTAATACCCTGGAAATTTTAGTCTTGCCTATATCACCTATGCATTAGTTTTTATTTTTGGATTTAAGAGAATTTCTCCTTTTGCTAGCGGACCATTGCCTGGTTTTTTATTTGAATAATCCATTGTCTCAATATCCATTGTAGCTTTTCTCGGAAAACGCTCCATTGCAAATACAAGTGCTGCAAAACTTTCTTTTATACTCTTGTTTGGCAATTTGCCTTTTGCTTTGTCTATAAATCTTAAGTGTTTATAGGTACGGTATTCATTCTTGTTTGCGCGCATTCTTATACCATTTTGTCTTGCAAATTTATATAAGGGTAAAATTTTTTGGAGTATTAAGATATCTTTTTAGTTTATATGGTGGCACAAAATATGTTTGTAAACAAATCTTTTCAAAACTCTGTTTGTTTGCAAAACAACTTAACTCTAAGCAAGGTGCTTCTTGTGACACATAACGGTCGTGCCCGCGTAGCGGGGACGAACAACGGTTGAGTACAAAAATATGTTACCCTTTTTTGTACTCTTTTAAGTTCTACAATGGTAGCTAAATCTTTGAAGTTTTCAAAGTTAAACGCGGCTTGGGTAACATATTTTCTTGCTATGTTTTGTTAGCATTTAAGCACAGTTAGTTTTGTAATCTAAAAAAAGACTTTCTATTGGAATATGTAGTTGAGTATGTAAATTGCGAATCATTTCAATAGTGAGTTTCCTTTTCTTATTTAAGATTTCCGATACTCTAGATTTACTTCCAACAATCGCAACTAAATCTTTTTGTTTTAAGCCTTCTTGTTCCATTCTAAACTTTATCGCTTCTATAGGGTCTGGAGCTTCTATTTTGTAATGTTGTTCCTCATAGGCTTCAGCTAACGTTGTTAAGACCTCCAACTCATCCATTTCATTTGTATTTGGGTTAGCATTCATTAGACTTTCTATTTGGCTTAATGTACTGCTGTAGTCTTGTTCTGTTTTAATGGGTTTAATATTCATCTTATAACTCCTCTGCATTTATTTTGTCATATTGTTTATGTGTTCCAATAAACTTAATAAATACAATTTTTGCATAATAGTTTATGGCAACTATTAATCTGTATTTATTCCCTGCTATATTAAAGACAACTTTTGTATCTCCAATAACACTGGCATTTCGATACATTTCTTTAATCTCATTTGGTGTATTCCAATCAAGTTTTATGACTTCTTTATGCCAAGATTCTAAAGCACTTTTGCTATCAGAGTACTTCGGTTGTTCATAAAAATCTTTCAGCGTCTTTTTGGATATTACTCTCATAAAGGTATTATACTATAGTTCCCATTAATAGAACTTTAATATTTGAATGTATGCTAACGGTTGAAGATAGCCGATAAATTGCCGCTAGGTAATTTATCGGATACTCTGTTTTGCTGTATCTTTTACTTTTTTAATGGTGGCTTATTCTTATGAAAAATACGAATAATATCAATAGTATTTTTTGTTTCATCTACTCGGTAAATCACAGTATAGCCCTTATAAATCATATCTCTGATATTCTCATTATCAAAATATCTTGATTTTCTAAATTTAAATGGAAAATTTGGAAGATTATTAATTAGCTTATCAAGTTCATTTAGAAAATTTTCACTTGCACTAAGCTTATCTTGTGCAATATAATCTAAAATTTGAAAAAGATTATTTTTGTATCGTGGAGAACGATTAATTTGCATATTTTGATTTTAACTCTATAAAAAAGCTATTCATTTCTTTATCGTATTGTTCTTGTGATAGCATCTCAACTTTGCCACTATCAATATCATCAATATCTTGTTGAAGCTGTTTTTTTCTTTCATAGAAATATGGGTCATATTCTAAGTTTTTATCTTTTTGTATTTGTATTTTACCTTTGTAATGTTCAACAATTGATAAAAAATCCTGAATAAAACCATCTTGAATATTTACTGTTAATGTTTGCATAATAAACTCCCTACTCATTTATTATAGCAAAACTCAAATAAAAATGGATTGAGTTTTGCTAATAATTTTATTTTGCCCCTCTTTCTTTTATCCAATAGAATGTGTTTGCTAATTGAGTAGCTGTCATTTTATTAATTTCACGTAGATTAAAAGTAATTTCATTATCATAAACGGCTTCCAACTGCTTCATGGGTTTTTGTGAATCCGAAAATTTCTTGCCATCTGCCCATACTGTTTCAACTTGAACATTGTCAATTTGAAAAGTATCATCTTTATTGATAGTCCATTGAAATATCTGTTTGTTAGATTTTATATCCAAATAGGAAGCCTTTTTTTGCTCTTTTTTAGATAAAAAACTTTTTACTTTTTGTAAATACTCTTTAGCATTTTTCTTTTCACATGTAAACTGAACAACTGGTGTACCATTATCAGTTTCAAATGATTCCCATTCTCTATTTTTACAATCTTTCCAGTTATCAAATGCTTCACCAACAGTGATTGTTTTATTAAAATTCATAATACCGTCTTTTACTAAATCAGTATTATTGCCGCAACCTGCTACAAAAAGTGATACAAACAGTCCAATTAAAAGTATTTTTAGTTTTCTCATTTTTGACCCTTCTCAAAGTTTTTTAAACAATCCTCAAATTTATCTCTTGGATTGTTTCCTAAGTCTTTTTTGCAACAATGCTTAATCGCATCCAGAGAATAGCCTTGTTTTTGTAAATCTTCTAATTCCCACTTTTGGTTACAATTTACAAAACTCCTATCTTTAACAATTTTCGATAAATCATCACTTTCAAATATTTTATTCATCTCTACCACCAAAAATTCCCTTCATCTAAAACTTTAAAACGATAAAAATCGTTATTTGCCATGCTTGCTGCTAATCCTGCTATACCATAGCTAACAAATTGAGCAAAATTTGGATTTATCATGCTTACTATTACCACAAGGACAATATTTAACCCTAAAATTGCCAGTGCTTTTTTCCACATCCCTTTGATTGCATAATAAATTACACTAAAGAAAAATGCTAAAAAATTAAATTTTGCACTAAAATTTAACTCTTTTGGATTCTCGAATTTTGGTATAAAACCAAAACTTATAGGCTTTGCCTTGTCAATTGTCATAAGTTTAGCTTTCCAGCTATCACTTACATCAAGGCTGTTAATTTTGTCTTCATTTGTCATGTAGACCTCCATATGTGATTTTTAGACTAATAAATTAGCCATATTTAAAATCACTTTAGAAGTTATGACTTTAGATACAACGACTGAAGATAGCCAATAAATTGCCGCTAGGTAATTTATTGGATACTCTGTTTTGTTAGATACTTTGTGTAGTATATCTACATTTTGGATAACTACTGCACCCGTAAAATTCACTACCTTTTGTTTGACCTCGTTTTGAAATTCTTTTTACTAAAAAATTTCCACATTTTGGACATAATTTTTTGTTTTCTTTTTCTTTGACAATATCTTTAACATGTTGCATGTGATTAATATGTGTTTTAAATGTTTGTGCTAATCGTTTTTCAGAGATGAGTGAATTAATTTCAAAAACTTCTTGTTCTGATAACAATTTTATTTTTTTAGAGTTAATAAAATTAATAAATCCTCCTGTATATGTTACATTTTCAGGCATTTCTGTTTTAAAAGTACTGTCTCCGACAAAAGTAATAATTGAAAATATTTTATTTTGATTAATATTCAATAGTGATTCAAGTGTTTTAACATGTTTATAATTTTGATGCAGTGGATTTTGAAATTTATTGGTATGTTTGTATATTTTCTGAGTCCATGTCTTTTGATTTTTATCTCCAAAAATCCAACCTTTCATGTTTTTAGTTTCAATCACAAATATTCCATATATTGAAACTATAATATGGTCGATTTGAGTTGTACCATCGTTAGTTGAAATTGTCACATTTTTAAAAAGATGGTATTCATTTTTATCTAGCCTGAGAGTTATTGCCAAATTTACTAAAAATTCACCAATCAAACCCTTCCCAAATGAAGATTTAACAAATACTAATATTAATATCATTAAAATAAAAATTGTTGTCATTTTTGTAATATTCCTTTGGCTATCTAACGGTCGCGCCCGCGTAGCGGGCACGAACAACGGTCGAAGATAGCCAATAAATTGCCGCTAGGTAATTTATTGGCTACTCTGTTTTGTTAAGTAACTAGTTTATTCCAACCATTGCTTTAAAATCACTTTCACCGATAATTTTAATGTTTTGACCTTTTTGAATTAATTCTTCTGCTTTTCTGTGTTTAGAACTCTTTTTATGTCCTGCTAGCTTCGTTGTGTCTTGATCTCCAATAACTAAGATAGTTACAGACTTTTTAACACTTGCTGAAACATCACAGCCAGCATCTGCTGCCATCTTTGCTGCTTCTCTCCTTGGAATCATTAGTGCCCCCGTGAAAACTAAAACTTCACCATTTAAGTTACCGTCAGGATTTCCTTCTAAATTTATTCTATTATTTTGACCATCAATTGATTGTTTAACTCTAGTCTGAACTTCAGTTAAATCCATTGATAACTCGGTAAGAGCTTTTACTAAAATTATTCCACAAGTTTTAGCATCTTCAAGTGCATTGTGATGTTCAAATTTTATATCTAGTTTTTTTGCAACATTCGCAAGACCATAACCTTTTTTGGATAAGTCATTCCATGTTCTTCTAACAACCATTGCACTGTCTATCCATGAAGAGTTTAAATGTTCATGGCTAATCTTTTCAAATGCTCTGTATATTGCTACTCTATCAAAAGACATATGTGACACAAGTGTATTATTGTCTACTAATACTATAAACTCTTCAATAATATCATTAAATGTTGGAGCATCTTTTACATTTGAATAATCAATTCCGTGAATAGATATATTGATGGGATCAAACTCTTCTTCTGGATTAATTAAAGTTTCCCAAGTGTCGATTATTTTTCCATCTTTAAAGAAGGCTAACCCTATTTGACATATACTAGATAAATCAGCATTGGCTGTTTCTACATCAATAGCAATAAAATCCATTTTAAATCCTCAATTCAGTTTTTGTTGGTACTTAACGGTTGAGTAGAGCGAATAAATGACCGCTAGGGCATTTATTCGCTCCTACAATTTGTTATATTTTATTGTGGAGTACCGATAACACATCTTTTAAAAATCGTTTTATATAATATAGCACCCTTAAACGTTGAATTTGTTAAATTATTGTCTTCAAATATTGCTGAGCCCAATGCTGAATCATTGAAATTACAGTTGTCAATTTTTGCCTGTGAAAAATTTCCTTTCCAGATTCTTGCTTCTGTAAAA
>JASFYR010000026.1:0-24443 GCA_045047115.1 Sulfurospirillum sp. | reverse complement strand
GTTTTGAAGATGTGATTCCGATGATTGTATATTTTATGATTTTGGGGACATTGAACCTTATGGTTACAACAAAGCCTATCAGGATAAATGCCCAAGAGGTTGAAGGTATAGATACTTGTGCTTCGTGTGATGTTGACTTAATTTCACACTATGTGTTTAAGAAGATTCAAAAAATGCTAAAGGAGAAATGATGATAAAGATAAGTATAGCTCTGTTTTTGCTAATCACTGTAAATCTACAAGCGGTGAGTATTACGCAACTTTTTGATGCGATTAAAAAACAGCCAGCTACTAAGATTGATGAGATAAGTTCACAAATGGCTCAATTAGCACAAAAGAGAGTAAATGCAGGCTACTATCCAAAGCTTGATTTGTTTGCAAATTATACTCACTATAATAGTCCTACAAATCTTCGCCCTTTGTCTCCAACGACAACATTTAATCCTGGCGAACCTTTACCATTTTCAAATACCATTGAGAAGATAGGGATAAGTGCAAGCGTACCTCTTTTTGTGAAAGAGTTGGGAGATTTAAGCAAAAAAGCAAAATACCTGGCAAAAAGTGCAAAACTAAAAAAGGAGTTAAATTTTTACCAAAATGAAGCTTTGATTTTAGGCTCAAATGCCACCTTGGAGTATCTGGATAATCTTTTGATAAGTATGAAAGCTACTCAAAATTCTCTAAAAAAGACAAAAAGCGATATACAAATCTCTGTTAATTCCGGAAGAATGCCCGGAATTGCTATAGATAAGATAGATGAAAAATTAAATGCATTGGATATTTCTATAAATAACATAGAGATAAAAAAAGCAAATCTTGTATCAAACATAGAAAACTTAACAGGAATAGAGATAAAAAAACCTGCAAAGTTAAGGTTAGTAAATGATGTAAAAAAAGGTGAGTTTTTTGCTCTAAAACCTTTGCAAGAGGTTATAAGAGCATCCATGAGCGATTATCAAGCCAGTAGAGCAAAGAGATACTATCCTAAGATTGCTTTCAATATTATGTGGAGTGAAAATTATGCACAAAATGATGTTAAATATGGGAAAAGTGTTCATGACGGATACGGATTTTATCAACTTGGTGTTTCTATGCCACTATACAACAGAAGCGAAGATATAGATATACAGCTTAAAGAAGTTGAAATTATGAAAAGTAAAATGAAACTGAGAAAGAGCGAACAAGAGCTCAAGGCAGAAGTAAATGCACTGCAAAAAGAGCTAAGACTCTTAGATCTCTCAAGAAAACTAAAAGAAAAAAATATAAAGCAAAGTGAAAATTTGCTCAAATATGCAAAAGTTTCATTTGATGAAGGAAGAATGACAGAAGAGGATTATCTGGTATATGAAGATAAAGTTTTAAGTGCAAAATCAAGTTATTATGAAACTCTATCTCTAAGATGGCAAGATATAGCAAAGCTTGCTGTGATTTATGGAAATGATTTAAAAGGAGTAGTAGAATGAAAAAGTTTTTATCATATATTATTATATTGGTATTGATTGCAGCAGCAGTAATAGGTGGTATGAAAATAATCAAAGCAAAAAGAGCCGAAGAAGCAAAAACACCGCTACCTATTATTTTTAAAATGAATGTAAAAATTATAAATGCAAAGAGCAAACAAACAACTCTAACATTGCCTTATCTTGCTCTTACAAAAAGTAACGATGATGTAAAGATAAGTTCGCGCGTAAGTGCAAGAATTAAGTATATAGTAAAAAGCGGTGAATTGGTAAAAAAAGGAGAAGATATAGTACGGATTGATAATCAAGAGCTAAGAACGCAACTTGAATCTCTTAACTTAAACATCCACTCTATAAAATCTCAACTTAAATCCAAGCAGATAGCTTTGAAAAATCTCGAAGCAACACATCAAAGAACACAAAGACTCTTGAGTGTCAAAGGCGCTTCACAAGAGGAGTTTGACAAAGAAGTGACAAATATAGAAGCTGTTAAATCAGGCATAGATACTCTTAGAAATAAAATCAAAGAATTAAATGCAAATAAAGCTTCCATTAACAATATGCTTTCATACACTACCATAAAAGCACCGGTAAGTGGAGTAGTTACAAGGTTGGCAAATGTCGGTGACATTGCGATGATGGGAAAACCATTGATTAGTATAAGTGCCAAGTCAAACAGTTATTTGCTAGTAAGATTACCCGCTCTTACAAAAGCAGAGTCCATAGTATACAATAGTAAAACATACAAGTTGAGTGCTTTAAATACCACATATAACGGTCTTTTGGAGTATTTGGCAAATATAAATGAGAGTTTAGCCAGTAATCAAACCGTAAATATAGATGTGGTGATATATAATGGAGTTGGATTTAAACTTCCTCATGATGCTATTTTGAACAGAAATGGCAAAAGTTATATTTTAACTTTGGTTGAAAACAAAGCGGTACCAAAAGAGGTAAAAATTGTAGCAAATGGTGAACAAGGTGTCATGGTAAAAGGTGTAAAGCCAGATGAAAAAATTGTAGTTGCAAAACAGGATATTTTACTCAAACTTCTTAGCGGAATAAAAGTTAGAGCTATAAATTAAAGGATTTATGATGTTATTTGAATATTTTTATAAACGACCCTATCTCCTTTATAGTCTAATAGTCGGGTTTTTTATCATGGGAATTGTTGGTTTGACTACATTGCCCAAAAATCTTTTTCCAGATGCAAATCCGGCCAAGATTGTAGTTATCACAAAAGTACCTGGAGCCACTGCAAAAGTCGTGGCTAGCACTGTTTCAAAACCTATAGAAGAAGAACTCTCAAGGCTTGGGCTTGTAACAGATGTTAGTAGTGTAAATGTTGCCAATATGTCTATAGTCAGTGCAGAATTTGGTTACAAAAAAAGTCTAAATGCCGCTGCTGTTGATGTTGCAAATGCATTAAATATAGCAAAAGCAAAGATTCCGGCAGGTCTTAACCCGGCGATTTATACAGCAGGCGACTTTACGCTACCCGTTGATGTCATAGCTCTTAGTCCCAAAAACTCATCCATATCATTGGGCGAGATAAGAAAAATAGCAGATAGTTTTATCAAACCTCATCTTTTAAGTGATAAAGCTATAGGAAATGTGGAAGTATTTGGCGGGTATCAAAGTGCGATAAATATAGATATAGATCCATTTAAGGCGAAAAAATATGGGGTAAACTTTGCAGATATTGCAAAAGTAATTATGGCACAAAATAAAGATATACCAGTCGGTTTTATCAAAGGTAAAAACAGTTTTTATACAGTAACAATCTATGGTGAAAAAGATAATGTCTTAAATCTGGAAAATTTGTTGATAAAACCAAATGTAAGACTCAAAGATGTAGCAGATGTCAAATGGGGATATCAAAAAAGAACGAGTGGTTATATAGGAAACGGAAAAGACTCTATCGCTCTGTCTATCCAGCGAGCACCCGGTGGAAGTGTGCTCGATGTTAGTAAGGCGGCACGAGCCCAGATGAAGAAGCTAGAAGTTAAGTACCCAAATATTAAATTTGAGATAAGCGATACCCAAAGAGACTTGATAGAACAGGCAAATACAAATATGCTCGAATCTCTAAGGGATGCTGTTATATATACTCTGCTGGTTATCATGCTTTTCTTAGGCAATTTTAGAGCTATCATAGCAGCCGGACTCTCAATTCCTATGGTATTCTTTACGACCATTGCTATAATTTGGCTAACAGGAGGAGAATTAAATATTGTCATATATACTTCTATTATATTGGCACTTGGAATGCTCACGGATGATGCTGTAGTTGTTCTGGAAAATATAGAGAGGCACTTGGTTGAGAGCAAAGAAGATTTGCAGTTAGCTATAAAAAATGGTACAAAAGAAGTCCTGAGTCCGGTATTTGCAGGAACACTTGCAACCATTGCGATACTCTTTCCTTTGATGTTTGTCGGAGGATTCCCTCAGAAGATATTTAAACCATTGATAGAAACACTTATTATAGCTCTGTTGGTGAGTTATTTTTTATCTATCACATTTATACCGTTACTTTCTGCCTGGCTATATAAAAATGGCACAAAAAAAACAAAAATAGAAAATGCCTTTGAGTGGTTTTATCAAAATACAGTAGGAAGATTAGTCTCTCCTTATGAAGGGATTATAAAGTTTTCAAACAGTGGATGGAGAATAGTGAGAAGATTGGTTTTGACTATCGGTGTTATTGCTTTTTTAATTTTTAGTTTGAAAAATGTAATGCCAACCATAGGAAGAGATGCGATGCCTCCTATGGATACAGGGATTATCAAGGCACAGATTGCTTTTAGCGCAAACGGAACAGTAGATGAAGCCGAAAAAAGACTTAAGCCATTTTTAAAATGGTTAAAAAAACAACCATGGTTTGTCAGAAGTTCTATCGCATTTGGAAGTGAACCCGGAGTTTTGAGTTTAGGCAGTGGAAATTTGCCGACAGAGGCAACTATGACTATCAATGCTGTAAATAGATTTGAAAGAAAAAAGACACTATGGCAACTTGAAAATATAATCCGAGAGAAGTTATCTCGCTTACAAGGTGTAAAAAGAGATGATGTTTATGACTTTGGTGCAACAGCTGTCTCTTCTATAAAAGCAACTGTGGATTCCAGGATTAGCTCCTCTACTCTTGATGGTATGAGCAAATACTCTAAAAAAGTGATGAAAGCCATGAAGAGCGTACGGGGTTTGACATCTGTCTCTACAAGCTGGGATAAGGATTTCACAGAGTATATAATAGATGTTGATAGAAACAGAGCTCTAAGATATGGAATTACACCTTTAAATATTGCTATGCAGATACCAATAAAAGGTCAAATTGTATCCTTAAATGCAAATCTGGAGTCTATGAATACACAGTTTGTAAGAATTTACCTTAAAGACAAATTTACAAAAAATCTTGAAACTCTAAAACTGCTTCCTATTTCAACAAAATTTGGAGAGATTCCTCTTGGTAGCATAGCTACCATCAAAAAATCCTTGACTTACGCCAAGATAGAGAGAGATGGTATGCTCTACTCGCTGGATGTAAATGGTTATCGCGCAAAAAGACCGGTTACTCACCTGACAGATGACACTATAGATGCACTCAAAAGTGTCAAATCAGATGCTTTTGTAGTAACTCAAAAAGGTGACATTGCACAGATAAATGATAGTTTTAAAAGAATGTTAAAAGCGATAGGTTTAGGTATAGTTATACTTATTATGAGTCTAATAGCAATTTATAAGTCTGTCAGGATGGCATTTATTATGATATTGGTATTGCCTTTGTCGTTAATAGGAGCTTCATGGGGGATGCTATTCTTTGATAAGCCAAGTTGTTTGCCTAGCCTGCTTGGTATTTTACTGCTTTTTGGTATAATTATCAAGAATGCTGTTTTGCTGATAGATTTTTACCAGAGAAATAAACAAAAAGGTGAAAGTGCATTTCAAAGTGCACTTGATAGTGTAACAGTAAGATTTCGTCCTGTTATGATGACAGCTTTTGGTACGATTGCGGGCATGATACCTATCGCACTTGAGCAAGCTGTTGGGCTTGAGAGATTGAGTCCGTTGGCAGATGTGGCAATTGGCGGACTCCTGATAGGTACACTTTTGACGCTTATTTATGTGCCGATGTATGCCTATATATTTGATGGAGAGAAGTCAAAAAAGGAGTAAGATGTGTTAGATCTTTTTGAATCTATTGCCTTTGGGCTTAGGGAGATTTTAGAGTGGAAGAGAGTAAGACTGGCTTTTGTTGCCGGTCTTATCGTAACACTTTTTTGGATAATTGTAGGATTCTTCTTTTGGAATCCTATCGTTTCAATCTCTGGTTATTTGTTGGAGCTTGTACCATTTTCTATGGTTCGCTCAAATGGAGCCCAGATTTTATCTGTTTTTGTGTGGATGCAGGTTGTTTTAATAACATTTGCATTAGTAGTGGTGTTTTTTGGTACTATTTTTTCTAGGAAAATTTCTAAAGAAAAGTATAGTTATTTTTATATCCTGATTATTGCAAGCAGTGTTGTTTTTTGGGCAATAGTTTGGCTTTTTAAAGGAGATTATCTTCATGCCCAATTTTTAAAACTTATAAATTGGCTCCCTTTTGAGACGCTGGATAAAGGAATGGCATATTTGATGGCTTGTTTGATGATCTATAATTTGATTGTAATTTCCATGTTTTTTATAACAACTGTTTTAAGTCAAAAAGTACTTAAGAGCATAAATAAAGAACATTTTGATGACGAGGTGATGTATGATAAAGAGTTTGGCATAATCAGATACAGTATAAGAGATACTTTTATATTTGTCGTAGCTTCTATTGTGCTTTTTCCTCTATTTTTTATTCCTTTTCTAAATTGGGTTGTTCAGCTTGGGTTATGGGTATATTTGGTTAAAAATACCTTTGGTTATGATGTAGGTACATCGTTGTTTGAAAATTTTGATACGGATAAATTAAAAAAAGAAAATGGAGCCATATGGACTATAAGTTTTGCATCTGCTTTATTTAATTTTATCCCGATTATCAATTTTTTTGGACCATTTTTCGGTGAGATAGCTATATTTCACTATCTAAAAAATTCTAAGGAGTAGAAGATGTGGACGCATTCTCAAAAATGGCAGGGAAATTTACCACAAGGTGGAAAAGAGTTACTTAAAAAATTCAGCAAATATGCAAAGATTACAGGTGTTGTATTTGTGATATTAGGAGTGATAGGAATCATATTTCCACTTGCACTTTCTATCGCAACAGTTGCATTTGCCTCTTATTTGATGATAGTTGCCGGGCTTTTTTCAGGATATTTTACCTGGATTTCAAATAAAGAAGATTGGCTAGGATGGCTTAAGAGTTTAGTACTGTTTTTGATGGGACTGTTTATACTTTACTATCCGATTAGTGGAATTGCCGCTATCGGTTTGATGTTGGTATTTTACTTTTTTATGGATGCTTTTTCGGGGTTTGGACTTGCTATGTCTATGCGTGGACACAGTGGCTGGTGGATATGGTTGTTTAATTCTTTCATATCGTTAATTTTAGGCATTATATTTATGGTGGGATGGCCTTTTAGTTCAACATATTTGGTTGGATTATTTATAGGCATAAGCCTCTTCTTTGATGGAATTGCTCTGCTTGCAGGTGGAAGTATCTGGAGTAAATTGGAGAAAAAAAGTTGAAAAAATCTTTTGGTTTATGGAGTGCCATATTTTTAGGTATCGGCTCAATGGTTGGAGCCGGTATATTTGTACTGCTTGGAGAGTCTGGAGCGATAGCTGGAAATCTTGTATGGGTATCTTTTATCCTGGGGGGTATCATAGCTCTAAGTGCGGGATATTCACTGGCGAAACTGGCAGGCGCATATCCTAGCAGAGGAGGTATAGTAGAATATCTTGTTCAGTGTTACGGGGAGGGAATTTTTTCAGGTTCTGTCTCCATACTTTTTTATCTGAGTGCAATTGTGGGTATCGCCATGGTTGCAAAGACATTCGGAGTATATGCCGCTCATATGTTTGGAGAGTCCTCTCAATTTTTTGTAAATCTGTACAGTATTGTTATAGTATTGATTTTTGTATTTATAAACCTGGCGGGAAGCTCGCTTATAGCCAAGAGCGAAAATATAATAGTAATCACAAAGCTCTCTATCATAATTTTCTTTACTATTATTGTATTTTTTTATATCAAACCCGAATTTCTATCCTTCAAAGACGCACCTGCGCTAAATAATGTTTTTTTTGCCATATCTTTGACATTTTTTGCTTATGCCGGATTTAATGTTATAGCAAATACTGCAGAAGATATGGATAACCCCAAAAAGACGATGATGAAAGCTATGATATACTCAATCCTTATCGTTATGGTTTTATATATAGCTGTCGTTTTTGCTGTATTTGGAAATCTTCCTTTAAAAGAGATTATAAAAGCACAAGACTATGCCTTGGCTGAAGCAGCAAAACCGGTATTTGGAAAAATTGGATTTACTATCATGGCGGTTGCCGCACTTATATCGACATCGTCATCTATAAATGCTAACCTGTATGCCACAACAAATATAACATATCAGATGGCAAAAGATGGAGATTTGCCTAAAGTTTATGAGAGGAGCATATGCCACAGTAGCGAAGGACTTATAGTCAGTGCCGTTTTATTGATAGTTATGATTCTATTTTTTAAATTAAATGAGATAGCAACTATAGGCTCAATCTATATACTCTTTATACATGTCTTTGTGCATACGGGGCATCTTTTTAGAGTAGATAAAACAGGAGCAAACAGAGCAGTGTTGCTCTTTAGTATCATTACACTTATCGCTACGATAGTATTGGCTTTTATTTATACTTCAAAACATGTTGAAAATATTGGCTACTATATAATAGGAGGTTTTATACTCTCTTATGCACTGGAGATGATACTTAGACTAGCTACAAAAAGAGTGGTACAAAAACAAATCAGGGAGAATAATCATGAATCAGACAACCAAGGGTATTGATGCACTCAAGAGCGAGATAAGAGCGGAGATGAGAGCCGTATTTAAATTAAATATGACTTTTGAGGGCTGGAGTGTTCCTGAGATGGATGACAAGGAAGCTTCGGATGAGATTTTAAGGGTGATGCAAGAGGCATTGGATGAACTTAGAGAAGAAAACAAAGGTAAATGATATGGATGAAATGGTAAGAAATACACCACTAAAAAGTGTAAAACCAATGAAGATAGATGTAGAGACTTTTATAGAAAAATATAACAGCGGTGAAGCGATTTTGCTTGATATACGAATGCCTTTTGAAGTAAAAGTCTGGAATTTGTCATTTTCTAAAAATATTCCATATAATGAACTTCCCGATAGACTAGGTGAACTTCCAAAAGACAAGATGATAGTTTGTGCCTGTCCTGAGGAGTATAGAGCAAGCATGGCAAAAGAGTATCTAAGATACAAGGGTTTTGAAGCTAAAACACTAAACGCTGGATTGTTAGCTTTGATGGAGAGACTAAAAGGTGGAAGCGCAAAAGATATACACTTGGATTAGACGATGTATGATTATATATTATATTTCCTAGTCACACTGTTTTTCTCCACCTTTTTTGCTATGGGTGGAGTTGGTAGTGCGATAGCTTTAGTATCGATATTTCCTATGCTCGGGCAGAGTTTCAACCTCTCTCGAGCCCTTGCCCTGTTTGTAAATACATCCTCTACATTTAGTGCCAGTGTTATGAATTTCTATAGAGGTGTGCTTGATTTTAAATTTGTTCTACCTTTAGTGATTGCTGTTTTAATTTCAACGCCTATCGGAGCTTATCTTTCACAGTATGTAGATCATAAGATTTTGATGTGGATGTTGATAGTATTTTTACTTATTAGTGCAACTTTGATGCTCTTTTATAAAAGAGCATCAAAGACAACTTATACAAAAACATGGGTGCTATATGTCATAGGTTTTAGTGTTGGTATCATTTCAGGAATGCTTGGAGTCGGTGGCGGAGCTTTGATAATGCCACTTCTTGTTCTTTTGGGGTTTGATGCTAAAAAAGCAGCTTATGGAGTCAGCTTTGTCATCCCATTTTCCTCTTTTGGTGCATTTATGACTTATCTGCAGTTTGTGCAGATGGATTGGTTTTTACTCGCAGATGTAACAGCAGCAGCCCTGATAGGAGGATATCTCGGTGGAAAGATTATGCACTTTAAGCTATCTCAGTCACAGGTAAAAAAACTCATAGGGATAGTTTTATATCTTATAGCTATAAAAATGATAATGAAATTAATTTAGCTTTTGCCACTTTTTTGCCACTTTTTTGTTTTATACTCTCTTTAACAAACATCAGAAAGGATACAAAATGAGTATTACAAGAAGAAGGTTTTTGCAAGGAAGTGTTGCTGCTACAGCAGCTTTGAGTGCCAGTTCAGTAGGGGCGACTGAGCTCTTTTCTCCAGTAAAAAAAATTCCGAGTGCCAGTCACTTTGGTGCATTTTATGCTTATGTTCAAGATGGGAAAATTATTGACATAGAACCTCAGGGAAAAGATAGCAGACCAGGTATGATGAAGGCATTGGTAGATAGAAACTACTCCAATTCCCGCGTAAAGTATCCATATGTTAGAAAATCTTTCTTAGAGGGAAAAGCTGGCAACAAAGCCTTAAGAGGTAAAGAAGAGTTTGTGAGAGTTTCTTGGAAGAAAGCGCTTAAATTAGTAGCTAAAAAACTTAAAGATACACCAAGAGAGAGCATATACAACGGTACTACCGACGGATGGGCACATCCTGGATTGGTAAATTATTGTCCGACATTGGCGGGTAGATTTTTCAATATCGTAAAAGGTGGCTCTGTAAATATTGATGGAGATTTTAGTGTTGGGGCTGCACTTCGCACTAATCCTGATGTTGTTGGAGATATAGAGGTATATTCTCTTCAAACTGCACATGAGCAGATACTTCCAAATACACAAGTTTATGTTATGTGGGGAGCTGATCTGTTTAAAACAAACAAGATAGATTTTGCGGTTGCAAATAGAAAAAATGATGAGTATTATGTGAAGTACAGAAAATCCGGTATGAAGTTTATCTCTATAGATCCTATTAAAACAGAGACTGCAAAGATGTTTGATGCAGAGTGCATACATATCAGGCCAAACACAGATGTTGCTTTGATGCTTGGTATGATGAATTATCTATATACTACTGGTAAATACGATAAAGATTTTATCAAAAAATATACTGATGGATTTGATAAATTTGTACCATATCTTTTAGGGAAAACAGACGGTATTGCAAAGACTCCGCAGTGGGCAGCTAAGATAACAGAAGTACCGGCGCAAAAGATAAAAGAGTTGGCAGATTTATTTGTTTCTCACAGAACTTTGATAGCAGGAAACTGGGCTGGTCAAAGAGCGCAACATGGAGAGCAGTTTCAATGGGGTATTATTACTTTGGCGTCTATGATAGGTCAAGTCGGGCTTCCCGGTGGAGGGTTTGGATTTTCACTTCACTATGGTGGTGGGGGACAAGCAAGTGCAGGTAAAACTGGACCTGGAGGATTCTCTCAAGGCAGAAACAGGGTTAAATCAATAATTCCTGCTTCAAGAATCAATGAAACACTTTTAAATCCTGGAAAAGTGATCAATTTTATGGGTGAAAAACTAAAACTTCCGCATATCAAATTGATGTATGTTGCAGGTGCTAACAATATAGGACATCAGCAAGATATAAATGAATTGATAAAAGGCATAAGAAAGCTTGATACTCTTATAGTGCAAGATCCGTGGTGGACTCCAACTGCAAAGATGGCAGATATCGTTCTGCCTGCTACAAATATTTTGGAAAGAGATGATATAAGTCTGCTTAGTGGCAGTTACTCCGGAGATAGAATTTTTGCTATGAAAAAAGTTGTTGATAATCCATATGAAGCAAAAGATGATTATGAAATTTATTCACTTTTGGCAAAAGAGTTTGGTGAAAAACAGTATAAAAAATTTACCGAAGGCAAGAGTGTTATGGAACATATAAAAGCTTTTTATGAAAGTTCAGATGCAGCCAAAACAACAAGTTTCGATAAGTTTTGGGAGCAGGGATCTATAAGATATAAGATACCAAAAGAAGCGTATAAATATGTAAGACAGGGTGACTTTAGAAAAAATCCTATCAAAAATCCTTTAAAAACAAAGAGTGGGAAAATTCAAATCTTCTGCCAAAAATTTGCAGATTTTGACTACAAAGATTTCAAGGGCCATGTTACATGGTTTGAGCCGGCTGAGTGGTTGGGAAGCAAGCTTACGAAAAAGTACCCATTGCACTTGTTGTCTCCACATGCTACATACAGAAAACACTCACAGCTTGACAATACATGGATAGCCGAGTTGTATAAAATCAAAGGCAGAGAGCCGATGAGAATCAATCCAAAAGATGCCAAAAAATATGGAATTGTAAGCGGTGATTTAGTGGAAGTCTATAATGAGCGGGGAAGATTGTTGGTTGGTGCCGTTGTCACTGATGATATAAGAGAAGGGGTTGTTGCTATCGAAGAGGGAACATGGTATAGTCCTGAAGATCCTATGAAAGATGATAGTAGAGG
Source organism: Sulfurospirillum sp. (assembly GCA_045047115.1). Lineage (GTDB taxonomy): Bacteria > Campylobacterota > Campylobacteria > Campylobacterales > Sulfurospirillaceae > JAADIZ01. The sequence goes on along the minus strand of JASFYR010000026.1, from coordinate 12,432 downwards.
TAACAGCGGACAACCAAATGTTTTAACCTCTTCAAGACCAACTTCGCAAGCATCACAATCTTGTACGGCAAATACAGTTTTAGTGGCTATCAAAAAAGCGGAGGGCGAAATTGTGCCAAATCAAGCACATTTGATGCCTAAAGTTACAAATGTTTAAAGTGTAAGGGGAGCAAATATGAGATTTTTCTTAAGTATCTTGATAGCTTGTATCTTTAGTATAGGGCTTCAGGCTAAATTATATATTTATATCGAAAAAGGGGTAAAGCTCCCTCTTAAAAATCAACAGGTGACACTCTATAGTGGTACACCTGTTGATAAGATATCTGCTAGTGGTGATATGGTAAAGGTCAAATTGAATGGATTTGTCGGAAAAAAAGATAAAACCAAACTTTTTGCTACTAAAAACCTTAAGCTTCTGCTTGCAGTTGCCAAAAAACCAGGTTTGATAAAAATCAAAGGTGACAGAGGAGTATTGGTGGTTAATGTTCCAAAAAAATCTCTTACCAGTGATATGGATGAGGCTTGGTCAAAAGGCTCAGATCTCTTTTATGATAAGTGTACCAAGTGTCATCATGCCAAGATTGTAGAGCATCATAGCATGCAAGATTGGAATGCACTTTTTGGAAGCATGAAGTATAAAGCAAAAACTACAAAAAAACAAAATGTTGAGATTTTGAGATTTTTAAGAGCTTTTGCAAAAGACGGCATACTTAAAGAGAGTAATTAGGCAAAAGTCGGTAAAATTCTCTAAGGAATTGTGATGGATAAGATATTTTTAGAGAAGTTAAAGACACTTACTCTTCTATACGCCGAAGATGAAGAGGGAATCAGAAAAAAAGTATCTGATTCCCTCAGATACTATGTAAAAGAGGTTATAGAGGCACAAAATGGTCAAGAAGCTTTGAAACTCTATAAGGAATATAAACCAGATATACTTTTTACTGATATAATGATGCCGATACTAGATGGCATAGAGTTAGTAAGAGCTATCAGAAAAGGTGATAATAAAACCCCTATCGCTATAATTACAGCCCATACCGACAAAGAGTATTTGCTTCGTGCAGTTGATTTGCATCTTGAGCAGTACATCATAAAACCTATCAATCTTACTGATTTAAAAAATACACTTCAAAAGTGTGTAGATGTTATATCAAAAAATCGTGCACTCATAAGAGATTTACCCGGGGAATATAGCTATGATTTTGACAGTAAGATACTTACATGTGGAGATAAAGTCATAAAGTTAAGCAAAAAAGAGATAGCATTTTTTGAGCTTTTGATTCAAAATAGATACAGAGTAGTGACTTACAGTGAATTGCAAAACTATATCTGGCAAGATGAGATTATGAGTGATGATGCACTAAAATCTTTAGTAAAAAATATACGGCAAAAATTTCCAAAGGATTACATAAAAAATCTCTCCGGTATAGGTTATAGACTGAATGATCAAATATCTTAAAATTAGATATAAATTTTTACTTATGGCTCTGCTCGGAGTCACAGCTATCGTACTTATGTCTTTATTGGCGCAAAATATCCTTGAAGATGGGCTTGAGAGGGTAAAGGATGTTTTTAAAGACTCTAAAAAAGTAGAAAATATACAACATAAATATATAATCCCACTCTTTAAACTAAGAGAAGCTACACTATCTTTGGTTGTTGCACCTAATGGAGAGTACAAGAGAGATATCGCTACTAGTTTGACCCAAATGGTGGAAGATTTAGACTACTCCTTTAGTTCGCTTAACGATAAACTTAGAAATATATGGGAAAGCTATAAAGAGTTGATTTTTGTCAAAAATGGTTATAAAAACTACAAAAGATTTGTTTACTCAGCAGATGGATATATAAAACCGGGATACAAAACAGGGGGTTTTGCGCATACTAAAAGCATTGAAAGAAAACAGTTTTATATATTAATATCTAAATTAAAAGAGATTCAAGCAGAGCAATTGGAAAATTCATATGAGACTTTTCAAAAAGCAAAAATAAGCTTTTCAAAAAAACAAAAAATTATAACTGCAGGTGTTATGGCAGTAATAGTTTTGACTCTAATTTTTGGTTTTTTGATTGCTCGCAGCATTGTATTTTCTATGGAGAGTGTTCAGCAGGGTTTGGGTAAATTTTTTGATCTCTTGGGTCGAAAGATAGATAAAGATGAGACGATAAAGTTAGAATTAAAAAGTACAGATGAGTTTGGTGAAATGGCAAATATGATAAATGCCAATATAGTTGTTTTAAGGCAAAAACTCAAAAAAGATATAAGGCTTATAGAGGATGCCACAAGTGTTGTAAGTGATTTAAAGAGAGGAAATTTGGATAGAAGATTGGTTGAGAGTGCAAGTTCCATGGAGCTTAACAGGCTAAAAGAGGTGATGAATGAGATGCTTGATGATTTGGAAGATAGAATTGTTTTGGAGATAAGTGAGAAAACAAAACAAGAAAAACTTCTTATTCAACAAAGCAAACTGGCTGCAATGGGTAGTATGATAAGCAATATTGCCCACCAATGGCGACAACCACTCGGTGAGATAAATGCAGTTTTGATGAATATGCAGGTAAAAAAAGAGCATAGTGATTTGAGTGATGAGGATTTTGAAAAGAGCATAGAAGAGTGTGATCTTATACTCTCTCATATGTCAAATACCATCAGTGACTTTCAAAACTTTTTTAAGCCTTCCAAGGAAAAGACAAGATTTTTTCTTCAAGAAGAGTGTAGAAATGTTAGTTTTATCATTGAATCATCTTTAAAATACAATAGCATAGATTTTATGATTGATATAGAAGAAGATTGTGAAATTTTTGGTTATCCAAGAGAATTTTCCCAGGCAATCCTAAATATACTCTCAAATGCAAAAGATGTTTTAGTCGAAAGAAGAGTAAAAAATCCATATATAAAACTAACTCTAAAAAAAGGGAAGAAATACGCTGTTGTAAAGATAGAGGATAATGCAGGAGGAGTGAAAGAAAAAGATATAGATAGGATATTTGAGCCCTATTTCACAACCAAACATGCTACAAAAGGGACAGGAATCGGTCTATATATGAGCAAGATTATCATAGAAGATAATATGCACGGATACATAGATATTAAAAATACAAAAAGCGGAGCTCTTTTTACTATCAAACTTATAAAATAGTTAAAAAATATACTTAAAGACTATAAATTATTGTCTTTATACATAAAAACTGTATAATATATTCTAAATGCTTTAGGAGCAAGGCTTGGAAATATTATTAAATCAAGAGTGGGTAAAGTTGGTTATAGTCACACTTGCCGGTTTTTTGATAGGTTTGGATATAAAAACACACAGATTGAAGAAAGATTCGGCTAGTGAGATAGGCAGTGTCAGGACTTATGCTTTTATAGCCTTGGTCAGTTATGTATTTGCCAAGATAAATATATATCTTTACATACTTGGATATGTGGCCATAGTGGCTCATTTTTTACTTTTTTATGCATATAAACTACAAAATAAAAAGAGTGGAATTTTACTGTTTTTGCTTACCTCTTTGGTCTATACTTTTGGTATAATCATACTTAAATTTGATGCTTGGTTTTTAATAGTCGTGTTTATTGCCATAGTATTTATAACAAATCTAAATAAGCGATTAAAAAAATTCTACAAGATATTTGATGAAAAAGAGGTAGAAACACTTGCAAAAGTTGTACTTTTGAGTGGCGTTATTTTGCCTCTGCTCCCTAGAAATAATATTCACGAGTATATACCTGTATCATTTTTTAAAGTATGGCTGGCAGTAGTAGTAGTCTCCATGTTCTCATATACCGGCTATATTCTAAAAAAGTATATATTTAAAGAGAAGGGGTATTGGCTGACCGGAATACTTGGAGGCATCTACTCGAGTACGGCTACTACTATAGTATTGGCCAAGAAAGCAAAAACCAGTAAATCAGTCAATCTTTTTGTATCATCTATCATTATAGCAACCGCAGTTATGTATCTAAGATTGCTTGGAATTGCTTTTGCTTTTAACATACAAATTGCTGATAAATTGGCTATACCTTTTATAGTTTTAGCCCTTATCACTTCGCTTGTCTCAATGTATTTTTACTACAAGGCACGAAGAGACCTGCAGTCCAATCTTAATGAAGAAGAGGATCAAAATCCACTTGAGCTAGGAACCGCATTTTTATTTGCATTTATGTTTATTTTTTTGGCATCACTTACGCATATAGTGCTTAGCAGATATGGTGATATGGGTCTAAACATCCTCTCTTTTATAGTAGGTTTGACTGACATTGACCCTTTCGTGTTGTCCATACTCTCCTCAAAATTTAATGTCACAGCTGACGCAGCTACTACTGCTATTTTGATTGCTGTAGGAAGCAACAATATCTTAAAAGCGATATACTCATATGTATTTTCTAAAAATAAGATCGGAGTTATCAGTGGGATTGTCTTGATATTGCTAGGAGGTTTAACTATGCTAGCAGGTTTTTTAGTCTAATTTTGTAAAATTTACTTTTAACCTGGCTCTTGCTAGATTTTTCAATTACCACTATCTTCTTCTATATCTAACTGTCTACTATGTATTTCTTCTGTTAAGGGTTGCAGTAATTTTGGTATAATTATTAAAAGATTATAAAAGGAAAAAATATGCAGATTAAGCTATCCTCACCGTTAGATATGCATCTTCATCTGCGAGATGAAAATATGCTAAAAACTGTGGCACCTCTTAGCTCTTATGCTTTTGCAGGTGCGATTATTATGCCAAATCTTGTTCCGCCTGTTACTACGATAGATGCGTTATTGAGATACAAAGATAGAATTTTAAGGCCTACATGTAGAGATAAATTTGAGCCGCTTATGACACTGTTTTTCAAAAATGACTATAGTTATGAGTTCTTAAAAGAGGCAAAAAAATATATATCTGCACTCAAACTCTACCCCTCAGGTATCACTACCAATTCAGAAGGGGGAGTGAGCAGTATGGATATAGAAGAGTTAAGAGATACATTTGAAGCTATGAGTGAACTTGGTATCCCTCTTTTGGTCCATGGTGAGACAAATGGTTTTGTGATGGATAGAGAGAGGGAGTTTGGTAGTGTTTATGAGCAGTTTGCAAAGAATTTTCCAAAGCTCAAAATTGTGATGGAGCATATAACTACAAAGCACAGTGCAAAACTACTGAATAAATATGAAAATCTATATGCTACGATAACTCTCCATCATCTCTATATCACTCTTGATGATGTAGCAGGGGGTATGCTTTCCCCCCATCTTTTTTGTAAACCGATTGCAAAGAGACCTGAAGACAGAGAGGCTCTTTTAAATCTAGCTCTTAATGCTCATCCAAAAGTTATGTTTGGTAGCGATTCTGCTCCTCATCCTGTTGATAAAAAAGAGTGTTGTGGTTGCGCGGCTGGTGTTTTTACGGCTCCGGTGGCACTTCAAGCTTTGGCTATGTTGTTTGAAAAACATAAATCTTTAGATAACCTGCAAGCTTTTGTAAGCGATAATGCTAGAAAAATATATGAGTATGAGCCGATAGAAAAAGTGGTTATTTTAGAGAAAATACCCTTTAGAGTGCCAAAATCTTATGGGGATGTTGTGCCTATGTTTGCTGCACAAGAACTCTCCTGGAGTATAAAAGATGTCTTATAAAATTTTGATTTTAGAAGACAATGAACTTTTGCTTGAAACTTTGGATGAGTTTTTGAGTGACAATGGCTATAGAGTCAGACTTGCCAAGAACGGTAATGAGGCACTGAGTTTTACATATAATGAAGATTTTGATCTTTTCTTGCTGGATGTCAAGGTGCCGGATATAAACGGTTTTGAATTTTTAAAACAGATGCGAAATATCGGCTGCAAAACTCCCGCTATATTTTTAACTTCTCTTAGGGACAAAGAGAGTCTGGCAGAGGGTTTTGGACAAGGCGCAGATGATTATATAAAAAAACCGTTTGATTTGGATGAAGTTCTTTTTAGAATCAAAGCGGTTTTGTCAAGAAAAGTTAATGATGAAGATGAAATTAAGATCTTTGGCGGTTTTTATATAAATAAAGAGAGAAAAAGAGTTTTTGATTCTGGTATCGAGTTGGATTTGAATCTCAAGGACTATAAGCTTTTATGCCTGTTGATAGAAAATAGAGGAAAAGTGGTGACTACAGAGATGATTGTGGAGCGATTATGGAAAAATGAAGTTGCCAATATAGGGTCTATCAGAGTCTATATAACAAACTTAAAAAAGATATTTGGTAAAGATTCTATTATAAACATCAGAGGAATTGGGTATAGATTTGAAAAGTAGCGAAAAAAAACTTATATATCTAAATACCCTTTTTGTGTTTATTTTTGCTATTTTTATATTTTTTTCAGGCTTTTTGATAGATAAATCACTTTTTTCTACCGAGATCAAATATATAATAGTGTTTTTATCTATTATATTGATAATGCTTTTGAGTTACCATTTGTCAAGATATTTTTTAGGAAAATCTTTTAAGACCAACTACCTCCTAAATCTCTTATTAAAAGATACTTTACATGAATTAAATATTCCACTCTCTGTCATAAAAGCAAATACCCAGATGCTTTTGACAAATGAAAAAGATGAAAAAAAACTCAAAAGATATGATAGAATACAAAAGGCTAGCGACGAATTGTTTAACCTTTATGAAGATGTTGATTATTACATCAAAAAAGAGACTAAAAACGAAGTAAGAGAAGAGTTTGAATTATCGAATTTTTTATTAATGGAGGTAGAAAAATTTGCTATTTTATATCCGGATGTAAAGATAAAATGCGAATTGGAATCTATGGACGTATATACAGATAAAAGAGGCTTTCAAAAAGTTTTTAGTAATTTATTGGGAAATGCATTAAAATATAATCAAAACAACAATGATATATCGGTTGTTTTGGGCTATAATGAACTTACTATTGAAGATAGAGGTATTGGGATGAGCGAATCTGATCTGTTTCTTATCTTTGACAGATATTACCAAGGAGAGCAAAACAAGAAAGGCTATGGTATCGGTTTGAGTATAGTTAAGACATTTTGTGATGAGTCTAATATCCGGGTTAAAATAGACTCAAAACTTGGAATTGGTACCAAGATTAGCTTAGGATTAAACAGTTTGATGGTAAAAGGGTAGTTGTATGGAAGAAAATTTTAAGATTTTTTTATCTGGCTTTGAGAGTAAATTTATCGAATTTTTTTCTTCACAGTGTAGTAATTATGATTATGCACTAAATGCACAGGAGACTAAAAAAGTTGCCAAAAATATTCTGGATAATCTTTTTGCAGACAAGATAGATATAAGTTCCACAGTCAATGCTACAATTGTTCAAATGAAAAAAGACGATGTATTTATCGGTTTTTTAATAAATAAAGTTTTTTATATACTCTTGAAAACTATCTCTATTTTCTTCAGAAAAAGAATCTTAATAATCTTGGATATCTTGAAAAACTAATCGAAATTTTCAATAGATTTTCACACTCATTTGAGAATTATATAAAGATAAATCTTGAAGACAGTGACGGGATAGTTGGTTTTGGAGATAATAATTATATCTATTCCAGAAATAATATATTGGATATTTTTAAAAATATAAAAAAAGGAAATAAAAGTATAGAATTTATGAATCTCTATCAAGGTTATCCGGTTAGGGGCAGTGGTAAAATTATCGATATTGATGATGAGGATGTTGTATTTAAACTAGATAGTGAACTTCAGGAAATTGCTATGAAATTAGAAGGAAAAGCATACATAGTAAAAGACAAATACTTTCACAGACATGTTAAAGCTGATATAGTTTATAGCAATTTTTCTAATAGCACCATTGTATTAAATAATTTTATATATTTGTTAAATCTGCCGGCAGTTCAAAGAAAATTCCCAAGAATTTATCCTAAAATTCTGATACATGCAAAATTGGTTGGCAGGAACGACTTGCAAGCAGTTGGAAACCTGTACGATTTGTCTCAAAACGGCATAGATATGATTAGCGAAGAAAATTTGGGTTTTTATAATGGAACAAAGATAAATATAGAGTTTGATGTGACATATGACAAGAAAAAGCATTCCGTAAAAACAATAGGAGAGATAGTGGATATCATGCAGTATATGAAGTCCTGTCGGTATTGCCTAAAGATTTTTCCTGATCTGAAAAATATAAAAATCATAAAAAGATATATTGGCAAAAGAGAAGAAGAGATAAAGCAAGAGTTAAGAGATGAGCTAAGCTATTATGTTTTTTAGGTATGTAGAGATCTTGCAGGATCTCTACATACCACCTTGTTTTTTCATTCTGTTTTCAAGTTTTCTACCTACTATGGACAGAGTAAAAGTGATAGCAAAGTATATAGCTGCCACAACCAACCATGTCTCAAATGGAGAAAATGTATTTGCAACAATCTCTCGTCCAACTTTTGTCAAGTCTGTAATGGAAATTACAGAGACCAAAGAAGAGTCTTTTACGAGCGCAATCATCTCACCTACAAGTGTAGGCAGAGCTCTTTTGAGAGCTTGAGGCATTACGATACTGCCCATAGTTTGGACATAGTTCATTCCAAGTGATTTTGCCGCCTCTGTTTGACCTTTATCTATAGACTGTATAGCGCCTCTTAAAACTTCTGCTATATAGGCTCCATAAAAGAGACCAAGGGATATGGCTCCTGCATAAAATCTTTCTATACTAAATATGGTAGCTATTATAAAGTAGAAGATAAAGATCTGAACAAGCAGAGGGGTTCCTCTAATAATCGCTATATAAAATGTAGCTATATCTTTTAGGAACTGATAGTTTGATATCCTCATAAAAGCTAAAAATGAAGCTAAAATAAAAGCTATAATCAGTGCTAATCCTGAAATTTTCAGTGTAACAAAAAGACCATTTAGGATAGGGCCCTCTTTCCATGTTGTATATGTTGCTAAATCATCATCTTGATATACATCATCATTGTTGTCAACTAAAACTTTATAATTCTTGGATATTTTAAAATCCTTGACTCCGTTTTCACCTTTGACTTCAATTATGCCATTTTTAAGGCTTACTTTTCCGTCAAATGGTGCTTGAATCGTAGTGTCTTGTTGATAAGCAAAGTACTTGGGGACACTGTTCCACTTCCAAATATAGTTCATATTTGAAGAAGCTACAAAGAGCGAATATCCAAGAATTATAAAAAAGGCAACGGCCACAATGTGGCCGAAGATTCTGTTTTCTAGTATTGGTTGTTGTTTTCTTGACAAACTACATTACCTTTTTTTGCCACTTGACACTTTTGAACCATTTGTTGTAAATTCTTTCATAAACGCCATCGTGTTTTACTCGATTTAAAAAGTTATCTAACCAGTTTAAAAAATCAGGGTCACCTTTTCTTACAGCCCATCCTAGTGGTTCATAAGTTAGAGGCTTGTCTAAGAAAGCAAGTTTTCCTTTGCCTTTTGCAGCATAGAAGATTGCATTATACGGTTTGTCATATACAAAAGCGTCAGCTTTGCCGTTCATTACCTCTTGTACTGCATCTGCTTCTGTATCAAAAGTTCTGATTTTAGCATGTTTGAACATCTTTCTTGTGGCTATTTCACCAGTAACACCCAGTTTTGTAACTACTGTATTTCCGGCTTTATCTATATCTCTCCAACTTTTACCAGCAAATTTTTTATTTGCAAGGATGGTTTGACCGATACTTATATAAGGATTTGCAAAGTTGATTTTTAGGTTTCTCTCTTGAGTAACTGTCATACCTGAAGCAATGATGTCGTACTTACCTGTTAGGAGACCAGCGATAATGCCATCCCATGCAGTCGGAACAAGCTTTAGTTTGACGCCCATTGCTTTTGCCATAGCTTTCATCATGTCAACATCAAAACCTATAATCTGACCTTTTTTGCTTTTCATCTCAAAAGGCGTATATCCAGCCTCTAGCCCAACTCTTAGTTCACCTCTTTGCAAAATCGTATTTAGAGTCGATTTTTGCCATAAGCTGATATCATCAGCAGCCAAATTAAGACCAAGCATTATAAGTAATGCAGCTATAATTTTCTTCATATTTTCTCCTTTGAATTTTTTATATTAATGTGTTAATATCTCTTGCAGGAATTTTTTTGCTCTATCTGTCTTCGGGTTTGTAAAAAACTCTTCAGGTGTTGCCTCTTCGAGTATTTCACCCTCATCCATAAAAACCACTCTGTTGCTGACCTCTTTTGCAAAGCCCATTTCATGAGTCACACAGATTATGGTGTAATTCTCTTTTGCCAAGCTTCTCATGACGTCCAAAACGCCACCTATCATTTCTGGATCAAGCGCACTTGTCGGCTCGTCAAAAAGAAGAACTTTTGGCTTCATGGCCAGTGTTCTGGCTATCGCAACCCTCTGCTTTTGACCACCACTGAGCTCATTTGGGTAGCCCTCTGCTTTTTGGACAAGTCCAACTTTTTCAAGCAGTCTCAGTCCCTCTTCATCTGCATCATGTTTTGAGAGTTTTTTTACTTTTCTCTGGGCGATTGTGATGTTTTCTAAAATGGTTAAATGAGGAAAAAGATTGAAGTGCTGAAAAACCATACCGGTTTCAGCTCTAAGTTCGTTTAGCTTTGTGTCTTTTGCGTAAGCATCAATGCCATCTACTATGAGTTGGCCGCTGTCTATGTCTTCAAGTCTGTTTATGCATCTTATAAGTGTTGATTTTCCACTTCCGCTTGGTCCGCATACAACTACTATTTCACCCGTTTCAACTCTAAAATTTACATTTTTAAGAGCATGAAAATCCCTAAAAAACTTGTCAACATTTTTCATGCTTACGATAGTATCCATCTGCACCTTTCAATTGTGTCTTATTTACAAATCAGTTGTAATTTTAGCGATTATAACTAAAATAGAGTTAAAGATATCGATAAAATTGCATATTTGTTACTCATTTTTTAAAAAATTGTTAATTTTGTGTAAAATTAGGTAGAATTATAGATTGGTTTAAAGGATAAGATTGCTTAAAGATAAGATTAAAGAGTATGGTGCTGATTTTTCACTGTTTTTGGTAGCGCTTGCCTGGGGGAGTACTTTTTTTATCGTTCAAGAAGCTGTGGATAAAACCCCTGTATATGTATTTCTTTTTTGGAGATTTTTATTGGCAGCTATATTGATGACAGCCATATCGTATAGAAGAATATCCAGCATGGATATTTATACTCTTAAAGCGGGGTCTGTATTGGGTCTTTTTATGTTCTTGGGTTTTGCTTTCCAGACATTTGGCTTGACCTTGACTTTCTCTTCTACTGTGGCATTTTTGACAGGACTCAATGTCATAATCGTCCCTTTCTTACTCTATATCATATTTAAAATCAAAGCATCAGTCTATTCAGTGTTTGGAGCATTGATAGCAGCAGTCGGGTTGTATTTTTTGACAAGTGGAGGAACTTTGGGATTTGGAGCAGGAGAGAGTTATGCTTTTATCTGTGCCATTATGTTTGCATTGCATATCGTGTTTACCGATAGATACTCTAAGAGATTTGATGTTATGCTGTTAGTTGTAGTTCAACTTTTTGTTGTGTCTTTTTTTTCACTCTTTTTAGCCTTGATATTTGATGGCGGTTTGATGCCTCCCAGTATTGATGTGACTTTTGTAGAGGCTATTGTGGTCACAGTTATATTTGCTACAGTTTTTGCTTTTGGCATTCAAACTTCTATGCAGAGGTATACAACGCCGGCAAAAACAGCTATTATCTTCACTATGGAGCCTGTGAGTGCCGGAGTATTTGGGTACTTTTTTGCAAATGAAATTCTCTCATATTCTCAGCTGACAGGGGCTTTTTTGATCATATTTGGTATGATTTCTGCGGAGTTGGGAACATATTTTAGAGATAAAAGAAGAAAGGAATATACCTGTTGAGATTGTTTATATCCTTGATTTTGTTGCTACTTGTGACCGGTTGCTCATTTAAGCATCATATAAATTTTTCTTCACCATATGCAATAGTCATAAAAACGCAAAATATAGCTATAGCTGATAGTGGTTTTGTTAAAAAAGCAGATGGATACAAAAGCGTAGAGATATTTTCAGCTGGATTTTTGGCTTTACATGTAGAGATTGGGAATGATGCCTGTATAAATGGATATTGTACGGATAGGTTGGATTTTAACAAGAGATTTTTTGGATACAGACATTATGCAAATCTACTTGATGATATATTAGATGGACAAGAGATATATGGCGGAGTTGGAAAAGTGGGTATGAAAAGTGGGTTTGAGCAAAAAATAAAAACAAAAAATTACAATATAGTCTATAGAGTAACAGATAAAAGAATTTACTTTAAAGACAAACAAAACCACATCTTGATAAAATTAACAAAATTATAAGGACAATAAAATGAAATTACACAGAGCGTCAGCTCGTGCTTTAGTAGAGTGTGAATTGACAAGGAATTCACTTCCTTGTCAAGATGACAATAATAATAAATTACACAGAGCG
>JASFYR010000025.1:0-48661 GCA_045047115.1 Sulfurospirillum sp. | reverse complement strand
TTTTAAAGGGGACAATAAATAGTAATCTTCTCGCCAACGGCGCAGCTTCAGTCGCGAGGAATTTAAAAGGGGCTTTGCTCCTTTTAAAGGGGACAATAATATGAGGCATTTTTTATCACTGTATGATTTTACAAAAGAAGAAATACTGGAGATTATTGATTTAGGTATCAAGATTAAAAAAGAGGCTAAAGTTAAAAACTATATACCATATCTCCAAAAGCAGTCTTTAGGTATGCTTTTTGAAAAAAGCAGTACAAGAACCAGGATCAGTTTTGAGGTGGGTATCCATCAGCTTGGAGGTCAAGGACTGTTTTTGTCTTCAAATGACTTGCAGTTGGGTCGTGGTGAGCCGATGAAAGACTCCGCAAGAGTGATAAGTCGCATGGTTGATATGGTGATGATCAGGACATATTCACAAAGCGTTTTAGATGAGTTTGCAGCTTACTCAAAAGTGCCTATCATCAATGGTTTGACCGACAAGTATCATCCGGTACAGCTTTTGGCAGATTATTTGACTATGATAGAATATGGTAAAGACAAAAACCCGGTAGTTGCTTATGTTGGTGACGGCAACAATATGACGCACTCATGGATGATGTTAGCTGCCAAACTAGGCTTCGAGCTCAGAGTTGCTACACCAAAAGGGTATGAGCCGATGGATGAGATCATTGAAGATGCAAAGATGCTATGTGAGCAAAGTGGTGGAGCCGTGATATATACAAATGACCCTAAAGTTGCAGTCAATGGTGCAGATGTTGTCACGACAGATACTTGGATATCTATGGGACAAGAGGATGAAAAAGAGCAAAGAGTTAAGGATTTTGAGGGTTTTATAGTTGATAATGCTTTGATCTCATACGCTAAAAAAGATGCTATTTTCTTACACTGTTTGCCTGCATATAGAGGATATGAAGTAAGCGAGGAGATACTTGAGCGATATTCGAATATAGTCTTTGACGAGGCTGAAAACAGGCTGCATGCACAAAAAGGCCTGATGGTTTGGCTAGATGAAAAGAGAGAGTAAAATGGATAAAAAAGATATAAGTGTATTTGATAAATTAGACAGTATAGATGAGTACTTTGGAAGTAATAAAAAAAAGTACGAGACTGTTATAGAGATTGAAGATACTGATAATCCTGATGTAAAAATGCTTAGTCTAAAAAGTGGAAGTTGGGACAACAAGGAGCCATGGTTTGTTATAGATGAAAACCAAAAGTTGCGTGCAATGGTTTCTATCGATACTATGAACAAGTTGATAGAAAATTTTAGGGAGTTGCAACAAAATAATTTTGATTTGAAATTAGAAAAGACTATCTTGCAGCATGTGCCTATAGACTATCAGGATGTTTGGACGGTAGCTATGGATGAGATAAAAAAACTAGCACTTAAAAAAAATAACTCAAAAACAGTCAATATAGACTTAGAAAAACTTCTAAGAAAGATAAAGAAAGAGCACCCCAACCTCTTTTTAAACCTGAAAGATCTATTTGCCAACCAATCCACACAACAAATAATAAGGTAATTAAATGATAAATTCTATGCAAAGCATAAGCTTTAGTGAGAGGAATTTAACTTGGGCTTTGCTCAAGTTTAAGGAGACAGTTAAATGATAAATTTCGAACTTTTTTCAAAGTATTCAAAACCGGGACCAAGATATACAAGCTATCCGACAGCACCAGAGTTCAATGAGAGTTTTGATGCAAGTTCTTATATTGATATCTTGGAAAACCAAGACAAAAAGAGACCATTATCTCTGTATTTTCATTTGCCATTTTGTAGAAGCGCCTGTTATTTTTGTGGATGCAATGTTGTTTTTACGAGTAAAGATGATAAAAAAGAGAGGTATATAGGCTATCTTGAAAAAGAACTCGAAATTCTCTCAAAACATCTCGATACAAGCAGAGAGGTTATACAGATGCATTTTGGTGGTGGAACTCCTACTTTTTTTAGTGCAGAGCAGTTAGATATAATCATAAAGCTCATAAGAAAATATTTTAAAAATTTTGCAGATGAAGCCGAGATTAGTTGTGAGATTGATCCTAGATTTTTGACAAAAGGGCAGGTCGATGTTTTAGTCGGAGGTGGATTTAATCGTGTCAGTTTTGGTGTGCAGGATTTTAATGATACCGTGCAAAAAGCAATACACAGGATTCAACCCTTTGAAGTTACTCAAAATGCTGTAAAAATGGCAAGAGATGCAGGAGTAGAGTCTGTAAATATGGATCTTATATATGGATTGCCGTATCAAAACCTCGAGACTTTTAAAAAGACACTGCAGAAGGCTCTTTTGCTAGATACTGACAGATTTGCCGTTTTTAACTATGCTCATGTTCCGTGGATGAAAAAGACTATGAGAAAGATAGATGAGACAACACTCCCAAGGCCTAGTGAGAAATTGGAAATTTTAAAATATACCATAGATTATCTAAGCTCAAATGGTCTTAGGATGATAGGAATGGACCACTTTGCAAAACCTGATGATGAGCTTTTTTTGGCGATAGAAAAGGGTGAATTGCATAGAAACTTTCAAGGATATACTACAAAAGGCGGAGCTGACCTAGTGGGAATTGGCTTGACCAGTATCGGTGAAGGCGTAGCTCACTATGTGCAAAATTTTAAAGATATGAAGATGTATGAAAATGCCATAGACAATGGAATTTTACCTGTGCACAGGGGTTTGAAATTGAATGATGATGATGTGCTTAGAAAAGCTGTGATTATGGAACTAATGAGTAACTTCAAGCTTGACATCGCAAGAGTCGAGAGGGAGTTTGGGATTGATTTTTTTGACTATTTTAGCGATGCCATAGAGGACTTGAGATCTTTTGTGGCTGAGGGGCTTGTAGAGATAGACAAGGAGTGTAAAAAGATAACAGTCAATCCAACAGGAACTCTACTTATAAGAAACATCTCTATGCCTTTTGATGCTTATCTTAAAAAGATACCCGAGAGCAAAAGAAGATTTTCAAAGACTGTTTAGATGTTTGAGTTTAACACTAGCACTGATGAGTGCATAAAGTGTGGAAAGTGCATACCGGTATGCACTATCCACAATGTAAATATGGATGAAGTCACCTCTCCCAGGGGTTTTTTAGATCTTTTAGGAGCTTATCAAAGAGGTGATTTAGAGCTAGACAAGAACGCAAAAGATATATTTGAGAGTTGTTTTTTGTGTACAAACTGTGTCGACATTTGTCCAAATGATCTGCCGGTTGATATGCTCATAGAGCAGGTCAGGGATGATATCAGGCAAAAGTATGGACTTGCCTGGTATAAAAAACTTTTCTTTTGGCTTTTAAGACACCGAAAAGTGATGGATTTACTTGCAAAACTGGGTTGTGTCTTTCAAACTTGCGGATTTAAGATACGCGAAAAACAGAGCTCTATGGAACCTAGGTTTTCTATGCCTATCATCAAGAAAGACAGACTTCTTCCCAGTGCCAAGGCTAAGAGCTTTCTAAATTCACACCCGGATATTATAAAAAACGGCGGAAAAGGAAAAGTAGGGATTTTCATAGGTTGTTTGGCAAACTACACATATACTGATATAGGAAAAGCACTTCTTGAGATACTCGAAGTTTTACAGATCGATGCTTATCTTATAAAGCAGCAGTTGTGTTGCGGTGCGCCCGCGTACTTTACAGGGGATTTTGATACGGTGGATTACCTGGCTAAACACAATATCGAGTATATGGAGAGCTTTATGGATGAGCTTGATGCTGTGATCATCCCCGAGGCAACATGTAGTGCCATGATAAAGGTTGATTATGCTCATTTTTTTCATGACAAACCCCAGTGGAAGCAAAGAGCCCAAAAGCTTGCGCCAAAGATATACATGGCAACAGAGTATCTTGAAAAGTGTACAAATCTAAAAGAGATTTTAGCTTCTAAAAAATGCAAAATGAGTGATGTAGTGACTTATCACGACCCTTGTCATGCCAGAAAGATGCAAGGTGTGTATAGAGAACCCAGAGAACTTTTAGCCCAAAACTATGAGATAAAAGAGATGAGTGATTCAAATCGTTGTTGCGGTTTTGGTGGAGTTACGATACAGACCGAAAAGTACCATCTTGCGAAATCAGCCGGTATGCCAAAAGCAGCCATGATAAAAGAGAGCGGAGCTGATATAGTCAGTGCGGAATGTAGTGCATGTAGAATGCAGATAACAAATTCACTCTTTGTCGATGGAAATGAAGATACTATCTTTAAAAATCCTTTAGAGTTGATTGCCAAAGCTCTAAAAGAGTAAAATTGAAAAAATTTACCATCAACTCTCTATGCCCTTGTGGAAGTGGAAAAAAGTACAAAAAATGTTGTGCCATATTTCATAAGGGAGCTTTGCCAAAAAGTGCATTGGAACTGATGAAGAGTAGGTATAGCGCCTATGCAACAGGAGACATAAAGTATCTCATCAAAACCTCTTCAAACAAAGATTTAGACGAGAGTGAACTAAAAGAGTTTAGCGATGGGGAAAAAGAGGCTTTTGTGACATTTAAAGCTACTGTTTTTTGTGAAAAGATCGACAATAGCTTTATTGAAAAGAGCAGATTTATAAAAGCAAAAGATAGATGGCTGTATGTCGATGGAGAGTTTTTATAAAACAGCCTGTCTGCTTTAACTCTTTTTCAAATTAAGCTGTATTTTAAATAAAATAGTATAATCTATCCTATTTAAAGGAGCAAAAAGATAATGGAAAAATTGGATCCTAAAGATTTGTGGGCACTTAATCGTTCTATTTTAGCACTTGCAAGAACATCTATATCCATAATTGTATTAGGATTTGTTATAGAGAAATTTGACTTTTTTCTAAAAGAAATATCATTGAAATTACTTAAAATATCGCCGGATAAATTTGTCCAAAGTGAGTCACTCTACCATTATTTAGGATTATTTACAACATTTATAGGCATAGTGCTGGGTATTTACACAATATTTTATTACAAGAAGCAACTACTGTTGCTTAAAGAGAATAAAACACAAGACAATGAACACCTTTTTTATACCATATGTTTTCTTGTTGCGGTATTTGGTGTTATTATTTTCTTTGGAATGTTGTTTTTGTAAAGGATAATCATGTATTTTATACGCTTAATTATTTTGCTTTTACCAGTTATAATTTATGCAAATACTGTAGAAATTGCCATAAATGCCATGAACGGAAAAGCAGAGGCACAAAAAGAGTGGATGCCTACGATTAACTATCTTCAATAAAAAATTCCAGAACATACTTTCAAGCTTGTTCCTTTTCTTCCAGCAGAATTTCCTCAATTAAAAGAGAAGATAAAAGCCGGGAAGATCGATTATGTAATTCTACCTCCTGTTATGTATGTTGATTTGCAAATGAGTGTCGGTGCATCAAAACTACTCACACTTTTAGATAAAAACCGGATAGGACGATTTGGATCAGTTATTATATCCAATAAAAAATCAAACATCACAACTCTATCCCAAATCAAAAAAAATCACCGTATCGCAGCTGTTGCTCCTTTGGGAACCGGAGGTTGGCTAATTGGTTATGATACACTCATGGCACACCATATAGATCCTTTAAAGAATGGTAATAAAGTTATCTTTTTGGGTGAACAAAAGAGAGTTGTGCAAAGCATTATTGATAGTAGAGCAGATGTCGGTATCATCCGCACAGGACTCTTAGAGCAGTGGCAAAGAGAGAAAAAGTTTGATATGCAAAAACTTAACATACTCAATAAACAAAACCATGCATATTTTCCCTATGTCTGCAGTAGCAAGCTTTATCCGCAGTGGTGTTTTGCCAAAACAATAAATGCCTCTGATGAACTATCCAGAAAGATTGTTGTAGAACTGCTTGGCCTTCCTGGTGACAGCAATGTGGCAAAAAGTGCCAGATATTTTCAGTGGACTGCACCTGATATTTACAAAAGTGTATATGATCTTATAAGAAGATTGGGAATTAGTAATTATGCAAATACAAAATCTCAAATAATAAAAGAGTTGCTAGAAGAGCATAAAGAGATTATTATACTTCTTGTTATAATTGCACTCTTTCTTTTTCTTGCTCGTGAATATCATATCAATAGAAAATTACGCCGAGAAAAAAAGAAAAAAGAAGCACTGTTAGAGCAGATAAATTATCAGGTTTATCATGACACGCTTACTCATCTTTTAAACCGTACACATCTGGAAAAAATAACTCAAACAGAAGATCAATTTTCTCTTATTTTACTTAATATCAACAACTTAAGCTATATCAATATGGCGTACGGGTTTGAGACAGGAGACAAACTGCTGATAAGAGTAGCAGAGATTTTAAAAGGAAATTTTAGTGCCCACTCCGCTTACCGTCTAAACTCTGATGAATTTGCTCTTCTGTTTGATGAAAAAATTGACCTTGAAGCACAAATAAAAGAAATTCAAAACTATTTTCATACAAATACCATTCAAATCGATACTTTGGTGCTTCATATTTCCTTTTCGTATGGCGCAGCATATGATCGAAAAAAAATAATCAGCAACAGTGCACTGGCACTCAAACAGGCAAAGGAAAACGGCAAAGACCAATTTCGTATTTTTGATCAAGAACGAGATAAGATTGACTATGCAAAGCGAGAATCTTTTATTGCATCACATAATCTACTGCATAAAGCTCTTCAAGAGGATAAAATTGTCCCCTATTTCCAAGGGATTCGAGATAACAAAACAAAAACACTCACAAAGTTTGAGGTACTCGCCCGTATAGAACAAGATGGTAAAATTATCTCTCCTTATGTTTTTTTAGAAACAGCGCGTCTCTCAGGATTTATCTCAAATATCACTAAAGCAATGATTGATAAAAGTTTTAAAATCATGGCTAATAATAACTATATTTTTTCAATCAACATCACTGAAGATGACTTAAACCGAAATTATTTATGTGATTATCTAAATGAAAAGTCCTTGCAGTATGGCATCAAACCCGAACGAGTTATAATAGAAATTCTTGAAGGCATAAGCACGATAGGGCAAAAAAACAACTTGCAGCAGCTAAAACTGATCAAAAGTGAAGGATATGCATTGGCTATCGATGACTTTGGCGCAGAGTACTCTAATTTTGAGCGAACATTAGAGCTAAATATCGACTATTTAAAAATTGATGCCAAATATATTAAAGATATTGATGTCAATCAACGCAGTTACAATGTAACCAAAAGCATTGTATTTTTTGCCAAACAAAGCGGAATCCCTTGTATTGCAGAATTTGTACATAATGCTTCTGTTCAAAAAGTTATCGAAGAGTTGGATATCGAGTATTCTCAAGGCTACTACTTTTCAAAACCATCTAAAATGCCCGGTGAGTATTAAAAGTAGCCTCGTATAGTCTTTACATATTGTTTAAAGTATCATATTTACATTTTATTTATAAAAGGTTACTTTATATTTAGATTTTAATCATATAATTTCATTACCAAGACGCAACCCTCCTTTTTAGAAAATGAATATATTTTTTAAAATCAGCGTTCGAGATGCCCACCTCGAACGCTTTTTTTATGCCCGATTTTTATTCAAAACAACTATTTTAAATTACTTTTTGGTATAATCTTATTTTTTAAAAGGTGATGTTTTGATGGGTATTGACAAGATAAAATATGATATAAAACTGATGATTATACAAGAGTGTGAAAAAGATGAATTTGAGCCTGAAGATATCAAGGATGATGTTGAGCTTTTTTCGCCAAAGAGTGGGTTGGACCTGGATTCGCTTGATGCACTCGCTATTTCTATGGGTTTGCAAAAGATTTATGGCGTGAGATTAGGGGATTCTAAAGAGTTTAGAAGAACAGTCACTACGATAGAAAAACTCGCAAACTATATAGTAAGCGAGCAAAATGGCTAGTATAAATATACTCGATTTTCAGCTTCTCT
The DNA here is from genome assembly GCA_045047115.1 of Sulfurospirillum sp. Lineage (GTDB taxonomy): Bacteria > Campylobacterota > Campylobacteria > Campylobacterales > Sulfurospirillaceae > JAADIZ01. The sequence goes on along the minus strand of JASFYR010000025.1, from coordinate 40,782 downwards.
CCTCGCAAGGCGACAAAGAAGAGACACTTGGTGCGATAAAAAACTCAAAAACCAAGATATCTTCAATAACGATAAAACAAAATGATATACCCTGTTTTCTGCTTAAAAACAAGATTGGACAAAATCAAAATGAGATATATATTGCTCTAAGAAAGATACTTTTAAAACTTTTACAAAATATTGATAAATCTTCTCTAAACTCTACTGCTCTTATCATTGGCACATCGCTCATTGACTGGCATTTGGTTGATGCGATAAACGGTTGTGCCTACGAGCATAAGAGAACTCCATTCCACTCAAGAAAAAGAAGTATAGACTCTTATGCAAAAGATTTGGCTCTGGAATTTGGTCTAAATGAGTTTACTATGAGTATAAATACAGCCTGTACATCAAGTGCAAATGCTTTGCTTGAGGCAAAAAATCTTATAAATGCAGGAGTATTCAAGCAGGCTATTGTCATAGGTTTGGAGATATTTTCGCCTGTGATGAGTAGTGGCTTTTTTTCTATGGAGCTCCTCTCGTATTCCAAGCCAAAACCTTTTGATAGTGATAGGGACGGATTGGTTTTAGGAGAGGCGATAGCCGGTATCGTTTTGGGCAGAGATGATTCAAGCTGGTCTTTTTTGGGAGGTTTTAGCAACTGCAACTCACAAACTATTACTTCTGTAAGTCAAAGCGGTGAAGAGTGTGTGGAGGTGATGCAAAAAGCACTGGAAGATTCTGTTTTGCATGTAGAGGATATCACAGCCCTGAAAGCACATGCTACTGGTTCATTAAGCAATGACGAAGCAGAGATAAATGCTATCAAAAAACTCTTCAAACCAAGTCTTGACTTTACGGCACTAAAACCATATGTCGGGCATACGATAGGGGCTAGCGGGGTTTTAGAGATTGCTGTTTTGATGAGTGCCATAGATGATGGATTTTTACCAAAGACACTCTATTGCAACAAGCCTATGGATTTAGATTTTCAGCCGATTTATGAGCATAAAGAGTGTGACAGCGGTACTTTTATGTGCAACTACTTTGGTTTTGGCGGCAATAACACATCGCTTATCATCAAAAAGGCAAAGATTTGAAGCTGTATATACAAAATTTTAGCTCATACAGAGATGATTTGGAGCAGATAGATTTCAAAAAAGAGTTGAAACAAAAGTATAAACTGGATACAAGAAGGCAAGACAGATTTATGCATCTGTCGGTTTATGGAGCTCAACTGCTCAAACAGAGGGTAAAAATTGAGATTGATGATGAGCTCTATGTTACGAGTGGCGTTGGAAATATAGATATAGTTCAAAAGATAAATACCTACATGTATGAAGACAACGAACCTCTTAAGCTTTTTGATTTTATAAATCTTTTGGGAAATACAACAAGCTACTATATAGCAAAATCTTTGGGAATGAAAGGTAAAAATATATTTCAAATTTCAGACAATTTTACATATATAAATACTCTCATCAGCGTATATTCATCGCTAAGAAATTCAGGAAAAAATGCTATAATATGTGCTGTTGATCTGCTAAGTTATCCAAAAGAGATAACAAAAAGAGTTTCAGGTCTCAGCGAGTGCATTGAGTTTGCGAGCAGTGTAAATTTTCAAAAATTATCACTTAGAGATGATGATGCTGTGGCGATGATTGAATTTGATGCGAAAAGTTATACACCAGATGAAGTTAAAAATATCATAAGAAGAAACAATGTCAAAGCAGTCTCTTCTCTTAGGTGCCAAGAGTTAAGATGTGAAAAAGATTTAAAGTTTTTTGAGACGATTGCAAGCTATGAAATCAATAAAGCGGTTGAAAAAAAAGAGGAGATAATTTATGTGGATTGTTTTGAAGAGAGATATAAGATATTAAAATTAAAGATATTAAAATGAAATGTTATATAAACAACTATGCGCTTCTTTGTGATGCAGGAGATACAAAAAATCTGATGGACGCAGTGTATGATAAAGAGTCTGCTATCACAGTTGATGACTCCTATGTCAAAGATGCTACTGCGGGATTGGGTATCATGCAGTATGATGATATCTATACTCTTTTGAAAGAGGTAGTAGGCACAGTTTTGAAAGAATCAAATCTTGAGAATTTTCACAGCACTCTTTTGATACTAGGCTCTTCCGTGGGCGGTATGCAAGAGTGCGAGGCTATATTTTACTCTCAAAAAAGTTATAAAAATATAGACCCGAACAGGTATTCCATGAATGCATTGACTGATTTTCTTGATAAAGAGTTTGGTTTTTGCGGCTCTCGTGCTATCTCGACCGCTTGTACATCTAGTGCGAATGCTCTTCTTTTGGCAAAAAGACTCATAAATGTTGATGCTTATGAAAATGTCTTGGTGGTGGGAGCTGACGGTTTATGTAAATCAACAGTCTTGGGATTTTACGCACTCAGCGTTCTCTCTGGTTCGCAGTGCAGACCTTTTGATGCAAACAGAGACGGTATGAATGTAGCCGAAGCGGTAGCAGCACTTTTATTGCAAAACAGTAAAAATAAAAATTCGATAGAACTAAAGGGTGCAGGAGCAAGTAGTGATGCTTATCATATGACAAATCCTGATCCGGAGGCGACAGGCGCTGTAAGCTCCATGAGAGATGCCCTAAATGATGCAGGTTTGAAGCCCAAAGATATAGATTATGTAAATGCTCATGGAACAGCAACTGTTGCAAATGACAGAGTTGAAGCAAAAGCCATAGAGATACTTTTTGGAAAAAAAGGTGTGCCTGTAAGTTCCACCAAGGCCATCACGGGACATACGCTAGGAGCTGCCGGAGCAGTAGAGGCTATCATCTCCTGCGAGAGTATAAAACGCTCATTAATTCCACCGCAGGCAAACTTGAGTAAGTTGGAAAATCCAAATATAGATGTTCCGATGATATCTGCAAAAAAAAATATAAGAAACATTATAAGTAACTCATTTGCATTTGGTGGAAACAATGCCTCTTTGGTGTTTGGAGCAACACAATGAAATCAATCGCTATAAATGTAATCAGTTTTGCAAAAATATATGCAAAAGAGAAGATTGAAGACCTTGAAGACAAAAGATTGGTACCAAAGATGATGATGCGACGACGACTCACAAGAAATGCAAAAGTGATGCTTTACTTAAGCGATAAGTGTGGCTTTGAGGGTGGAAAGATAGTATATGGTACTTGTTTTAGTGAGCTTGAAGAGACGGCAAAGATAGCAAATGCAGTTCTTGAAGAGAGGCTTCTTTCTCCTACATCTTTTCAAAACAGCGTTTACAACACAGCACCATCGTACTTTTCTATCATAAATAAAGACACAGATGAAATCATCACTATATCGGCTGGTATGAAGACTTCACTAGAGACACTCAAGACGGCGGCTTTGCAGGCATTAGTATCCAAACAGAGAGTTTTGTGCGTCTGTGTTGAGTGTATAAATATAAAAAATATAAATGAGATAAACAGTTGTGCTAATTATCTCGAGGCCGGGGCTGCTGTTATGCTGGAAGTTAGCGATGATAAAACCGGAGCAGTAGTGATAGAACAGACAAAAATAAGAGGCATCATAGACTCTTTGTCTGATTTGATGAGTATAGTAAAGATGAGCGAAAATGGGAAAAATAAAATTTTGGTGGAGCTTTAGAGATGATTATAGATAGCAGTATGGTGGATTATGAAGATTTTAGGTTGAATCAAAAGATAAAATTAAGTGATAAAAAAGAATTTAAGGATTTTATAAATGCAGGGCACAATTATCTTGTAGAGCAGATTCAAAGTGGTCAGCCGATATATGGGATAACTACAGGCTATGGTGAGTCAGGTTGTAATGCTATCATCATGCAAGAAGCCCAAGAGTTACAGAAAAATCTATACAGGTTTTGTGGTGTGGGTGTAGGAGAGTATCTGAGTGTTGAAGTCTCCAGGCTTATGTTGATTGTACGGTTGATTAGCCTATCTAAAGGTAAAAGCGGTGTCAGTTATGATCTTTTGAAGAGATTTGAGTTGTTGTTAGAGTTAGAGATATATCCACTTATCCCATCTCAAGGCTCTGTCGGAGCAAGTGGAGATTTGGCTCCTTTGTCCTATATTGCTGCTGTGATTGCCGGTGAGAGAGAAGTTATATATAAAGATGAGCAGAGAAAGGCACAGGATGTTTATGAAGAGCTGGGTATAAAGCCATATCAATTCAAGGCGAAAGAGGCACTTGGCGTCATAAATGGGACAGCTACCATGAGTGCTATCGCAATAGACGCTATAAGTAGATTTGAGATTTTACTTAGGAGTATTGAGAGTTTTGTATCGGGTATTTATGAAGTTTTGATTTGCGATACGACTGCTTTGGAGCCATTTGTGCATGAAAGCAAACCATTTGACGGACAGATAAAAGCAGCAGCAAATATCTTGGCAAAATGCGAAGGATCAAAACTGACTCAAGCGGCATTTAGCAGATGTGAAAATTTTCAGCAGGAAAAAGAACAAAATATACAAGACAGATACTCAATCAGGTGTGCTCCTCAAGTTTTAGGTGTAGTAAGAGATAATCTCGAGATTGCAAAAAAGTGGATAGAGACTGAGATAAATGGAGTAAATGATAATCCTCTAATAGATCACATAGGGAAAAGAATCTACACTTCGGGAAATTTTTATGGCGGATATATAGCACATGCGATGGATACGATGAGGATTTGTGTGGGAAATATAGCTGATTTGCTAGATAAAGAGTTTGCATTGCTAATTGATCATAAGTTTAACAAAGGGTTGGGGGAAAATCTCAAGATCAACAAGAGTCCTACTCATCACGCTTTTAAACTCATACAAATAACACTAAGTTCTCTAAGTGCTGATATATTGATGAATACAAATGCAGCATCCCTGTACTCTCGCTCTACTGAATCACTAAACCAAGACAAAGTAAGTATGGGAACAACAAGTGCAAGAAACTTTGCAAAACAGCTTCCAGATTTGGCAAATATGCTAAGTATCGGATTTTTGGGAATTGCCCAAGCGGTTGATATCAGGGGATATGAGAAGTGCTCTGCTCATCTTCAAAATTGTTACAATGAGATAAGAAAAGAGGTAGCAACCCTGAGAAATGATAGAAGAATGGATATAGATATAAAAGCAGTAAATAGAATGTTGCTTGAGGGTAAATTTGTATGAAAAAAGTTTTAGTTACTGGCTCAACCGGAGCTATAGGTGAAGCGATAAGCAGGTATTTTTATAAAAATGGATACTTTGTCTATCTGCACTATAGAGGTAATGAACAAAAAGCAAACGAGCTTCAAGAAGAGCTCAAAAACTCCCAAATTATCCGTTTTGACATTTTGGATACAGATGAGGTTTTTGCAAAACTAGAAGATTTAGAACTTGATGTTTTGGTTAATAATGTCGGTATTACAAAAGATAAGCTCTTTTTTTGGATGGAAAAAGAGGAGTGGAGTGAAGTGATAAACACTTCAGTAAATGGTACTTACAATGTTACAAAAGCAGTGCTAAAAAATATGATAAGCCGCAAAAACTGCTCCATAGTCAATGTGGCTTCCGTATCTGGTTTGGTGGGAAATATGGGTCAAACAAACTACTCTGCCGCAAAAGGCGCTATGATAGCTTTTACCAAAGCACTCAGTATAGAACTTGCCCGCTATAAAATTCGTGTAAATGCAGTGGCTCCAGGACTCATAAAGTCTGAGATGACAAAAGATTTGGATATAAAGAACATCAAAAAAGATATACCCCTAAAGAGAATAGGAAAACCTGAGGAAGTGGCAGAATGTGTCTTTTTCCTTGGAGACAAGGCAACATATGTAACAGGTGAGATCTTAAATATAAGCGGTGGTATGGTAAGATAGATGAAGTATGCAAACATCATTTTGGCTCCGATGTTTGTACTTCTCATACACTATTTCAAGTTTACAGAAGTAGTACTGGGCTATCTTGTGATGGCTCTTTTGTATTTTGTATATCAATTTTTTAAGATGAAGAGCTATAAGGATATCGTGATTCCGTCTGTTTTTGTTTTGATTCTTGGCATCGCTTACTACTTTTCATCATTTCAAACTGTAAAGTATATACCAGTGACCCTCTCGATTATATTTACACTTCTGTTTATAGATGCCCATTTCAATAAAAAGTATATGGTTTTGGGCTTTACAAGAGAGTTTTACAAGAAAGAACTTAGTGCTAGGGAGATAGAATTTTTAAAAAAAGGTGATGGGTACTGGGTGATAGTGATGCTTATAAATACGCTCATACACCTCTATGTAGTAAATTTTACCAGCGATATTGTCTGGGCTTTTTACTCATCAATTGGTTGGTATATCCTCTTTTTTGTGGCTCTAATCACACAAATTGTTTATGGAAAGGTTTATGGTGTTAAAGTGCATACTAGGTAGTATCGGACATTTTATATTTTTCGGTCTGCTTATTGGTATGATGATTCCGGGGTTTTTGATATATTTTATTTTTAGACCGTTCATAAAGGATTCACAACACTATTTTCAGTGGGCTTCTGCTCTTTCATATAGACTTTTTTACGCGCTTGTTCCTTGTATCATCTTAAAAGCAGATGTGCCCAAGACTATGCCTGAAGGAGCAGTTTATATCTCTACGCATCAGTCTATTTTAGATTTTCCGGCATTTGCAATGTATGTCAAAAATTATCTGATTTTTGCAAATGTAAATCTTGGAAAATATCCTTTTGTAAAGAAAATTACTCATGCTGTCGGAGTGAGATATATCAAAGGAAAATCTCTAAGCGAGATAGCACATATGCAAAGAGAGCTTGAAAATCACTTGGATATCGGAAAAAATGTCATATATTTTCCGGAAGGTACAAGACATAGAGGCGATAGACTCTTGCCTTTTAAAAGAGGGGCATTTAAATTAGCTATGAAGAAAAACAGACCTGTTGTCCCAATGGTAGTAGAGGGTGCATATAAATTTTTACCGAGAAAAAGCTGGTGTTTTAAGACTTCAAGGAGAGAAAAAATGTATCTAAAGATACTCTCACCCCTATATCCAAAAGATTTTAAAAATGAGATAGAATTGATGAGGTATGCTCAAGCTATAATGCAAGAGGAAAAGGATAGATTATGCGCTTTATCTTGATTTTGTTTCTGCATATTGTACTTTTTGCCAACTCATATAATTTTGACGAGTATAAGTATATCAAAGCTGTATCGAGCGAGTTTCAAAAAAGTGGACATATAGATGTTAAGAAAAACAGAACAGTTATCATATATAAGGAGCCCTCATATAAAAAAATCATAAAAACAGATACAAATGTTACTATAGAAGATTTGCAGGGAAAACTATATCATCTAAAGGGAAAAGCAAATTTGTATGCTAAATCTTTTATAGACATTATGACAAGGCTTGGTAATTTTAAAAAACTAAAATCAAATCGGGATTTTGATGTGCAAAAAGAAGGAGATACCTACTATATAACTTTTAAAGGAGATATAGGAGAGAGAATAGATAAGGCTGAGGTCTATATAAAAAACTCTAAAGTTCAAAGCTTTAAGATGTTTATGCCAAATGAAGATACGATAAAAATTGTTAAAAAATGAAGTATGTAAATATAGCTATTTTTGGTATTTTATGTTTTTTATATCTGATATTTGCTTCTCATATCAGCTTTTCTACAAATTTTATCGAGATATTTTTTTCCAAAAAAAGTCTGCAACTCTTTAGCGTAGCTAAAAAATTAGGACTCTCAAATGAGATACTTATCAGCACAAAAGGTTTTGATGAGAAATCACTAAATGAGTTAAATAAAATAGCAAAAATACTGAAGAAAACACCGCTGATTTCAAAAGTTGAACTATCTCATGGAACATCAAAAGATATGAAGGAGTATTTTAGAAAAAACTACTATCTTTTGGCAGATTTCAACAATTCTAAAATTACAAAAAATGATATAAAAAAGAGACTCCAAAAGATACATGACGATATATATAGTTCAGTACTGTACCAACCTGTGAACACTTATGATCCTTTAGGACTTTTTAGTTTAAATTTTGGCGATGGTGACGGATATCAAAGAGTGAAAAATTATGGATATCTTTTGCGAGCAGAAACCAGTGTAGATACAGCAGATGCTGAATCGGCCAGAGTTATTTACGATAAGATTAACTCTATACTTAAAAACTATCCCGATGCTATTTCGTTTGCCCCATTCTATTTTCTTGTAGAAAACTCGGCTTATATAAGAGGGGATGCTCAAAAGATAATGCTGATTTCATCTATGTTGCTTTTGTTGCTCTATTTTGTGATATTAAAAAACCACAAACTTTTTTTTAATGCTGTGCTTGCTATCGGAAGTTCGATTTTGAGTGCAATTTTACTTACATCTCTGTTTTTTAAAAGTATCAGTATTCTGGCAGTTGTATTTGGAGTCAGTATCACTAGTATCTCTATAGATTATATGTTTCATTACTATTTTCACGGCTATTTTTCTGCTAAAAAAAGAAAATTTCAAAAAAGAGTGTTTTTTGGTTTTTTGACTACTGTCGGAGTCTTTGTGATTTTCAGCTTTATAGATATTGAGCTTTTTGCTCAACTTGCTATCTTTAGCGTGATATCACTAAGTGTTGCTTATATGCTCTTTACCTGGGCATTTGTCTATTTGGATATCAAAGCGCCGATTATCAAAGCAGAGCAGAGCAGAAAGAGAAGCTTTAATCCTCTGTTTGTGATGATAGTTTCACTGATTTTATTTGGATTTGCTTATTTTAATCTGAGTTTTGATAGTAACCTTAAAAATCTTGATTACCACAACACAAAACTTTTAAAACTATCCAAAATCTTTCGTGATGGATTGCAAAACGATAGATACAGAGCCATTATCATAGAGGCAAGAAGTAGAGAAAAACTTTTGCAAAAGTATGAAAAGATAGAGGATATTTACCCCAAGATGCTTGGAATCGGCAAGTTTATTTTGAGTCATAAAAAGTGTCAAATGAGGATAGGTGAGCTAAAAAAACAGAATTTCAAAAAAGTAAAAGACTCTATAAATGAGCTGGCAAAAAAGATGGGTTTTAGCAAAAAGACTTTTAAAAATGCTTACTATGGAGTAGATAAGACAAAGTGTCAGAGTAACATTGTGGATGGAACAAAGTTTAAAATTATAAATGATAAGGGTAGTTGCTATACGATGGCACTTATACAAAAGAGTCTATTGAAGCCAAGTACTCTTTATGAGATAGTTGATCTGGGCAAAACATTGGCAAAAGATACCAAAGACATGAAGGACAGGCTTGAAATATATATGATTTTATCTGTTGTTTTTATCATAGGAGTGCTTTTTTTTACATTTGGCAAAGAGATGCTCTATCCGCTTGCATATCTTCTCTTTCCGCTTAGTGTGGTGCTTTTTTCTATATCTTTTTTTGGCAAAATAAATATCATGCACATATTCGCACTTGTTATTTTGATAGCCATAAGTATAGACTACGGTATATATCTGCATAAAACCAAGACTCTAAAAGAGACGAGATTGGCCATAAGATATGCGCTTTTGAGTACTTTTTTTGGTTTTGGTGTTTTAATATTTAGCAAAACAGCAGCCATGCACTCTATAGGCTTTGTAATCACAGTCGGAATCGGGTCGATATTTTTTCTGCTTTATGGTAAAATAGTACCTTTGAAAAAATAGCTATCTCAAAGGAGATATTTGATGAAAATTTATGATATGGACAATAGATGTTATGTAAATATAAAAGAGATAAAAAATCCTGCTACAAAGGTAGAACAGCTCTCTCATGCTCTACACTGCTTTGCAAATGATATATTTGAAGTTATATACGACAAATCACAACCGGCTTTGGTTAAGTATATAAACTCATTGGAGCAGAATATACTCAAACAAGACGGCTTTCAATTTCTCTATTTTACATCAGGTACAACCGGTTTGCCTACAGGTGTTTTCAAGACAAAAGAAAACTCCATAAAACAGGCAGAGGCACTTTTGAGAACTTTGGAAGGCAAGAAGTTTAACAGAGTCGTCACAACAGTCCCTTTTGTGCACATTTATGGTGTAGATATAGGTGCGGTTGTGCCTTGGATGTTGGATGTTGATATTTGGACAAAAGAGAATTTTTTACCTGAAGAGTTAGCAAGAGAAGCTGAGAAAGAGGGTACTTTGATAGTGACTACGCCGGTATTTATCAAAGCGTTAAACAGGATAAAAAAAGATGCTGATTTTAGTGGTTCATACTTCTTGACTTCAACGGCCCCCGTCCCAAAAGAGGATGGTAGAGAGTTTCACGAGCTTTACAATACATCTGTTTCTCAGCTTTTTGCATCTACTGAAACAGGCTTGATGGGGCACAAGATAGATGATGAACAGATACTAAAGGCTTATGATGGCGTAGAGATTGATGTGAAATACAATATGTTAAGAGTCTCATCTCCATTTGTTGCAAAAAAGATTATAAACAACGGAGTAGTAGAAGATGTTAATCCGCCATTTCAGACTGAAGATATAGTTGAAATCTTGAGCGACACCGAGTTTAGGCTTTTAGGGCGAAGCTCAAACCTTGCAAAAATAGCAGGAAAGAGGATCTCAACCCAGCAGATAGAAGGTATCATAGAGGCAATGGAGGGAATTGACTGTGCTCTTATAAAGATAAGAAGAGATGAGCGAGCACTTAAGGATGAGATTTTGGATATATATGTAGAATCTAAAAAGGGACTTGACGCAAAGCTGTTGAGAAAAACCCTAAAAGAGCATTTTGGAGCTATGAATATAGCTTTTAAGATTTTTAATGATGTAAAGATCACAAGAAGTTCAGTAGGCAAAAAAATTGGTTTTAAAGAGATATAAAGATATAATTCAAAAAAAAATTTAACGGAGAATGTTTTGATAACAACAGATGATTTAAAAGAGAAGATAATAGCAGGGCTTGGGCTTGAAGATATAGGCATAGATGAGATTGAAGATGATATGCCTCTTTTTGGAGAAGATGGTTTAGGGCTTGATAGTGTTGATGCGATCGAATTAACACTTATTATCGAAAAAGAGTTTGGAGTAAAGATAAAAGATATGGGCGAGAGTGAAAACATCTTTTCTACTCCAAAGACTTTGGTGACTTATATAAATTCTGAGCTAAAAGCAGACAGCTAGTATATGTCCGATTTTTCCATTCCGCATCTTGCACCCGTTAGATTTGTAAAATCACTCTTAAATGCAGATGAAAAGAGTGCATCGGTAAAGATAGCTTTTGAGAAGATTCCAACTCTGCCAATGTTTATAGAGGCAGCAGCACAAAGTTCTTCCGGCATAGATGATGATGAAAATGATGGAAAGATGGGTTTTTTAGTGACTCTGAAAAATATAAAACTACTTGAAATTATAGACTCCAGGGAATATATAGCAAGTATAAAACTAAACCAAAAGATAGAAAATTTCAAATCTCTTTCGTTTGAAATTTTTAAAAACGACACTGTAATTGCAAAAGGGACATTTTCCATAACACTTGCCAGTGTTTAGTAAAATACTCAATGGCTTCAAATTATACATCTATTGCCACTGGTAGTTGGGGTTCTTTGCGGATAGGTACTTATCTATTTTCTCGTTTGAAATTCAAATACAGCCCCCAGACTGCTTGAAGGTTCATTTGCTATGATGTTTACATCCCAAATCATATTTCCAACTATGCACATTGGGAGTGTTATCTCTCCCTCATAAGTATCTTTTTTTACCCTTTTTAGAGATTTTTCAATCAGCCCCATATTCATGTTTGTTGCAAATACTTTTAAATCAAGTTTGTCAAGATTGATATTTTTTGTTGTAATATGGATTCTTATAGGTTTCATTAAAGGGATTGGGCGTGGAGTTATGTCCAGAGTTATCACGCTCCCATCTCCCAGTGTAATACTACATGCTTTTTTATGCAAATCGCAACTCTTGTCTTGTTTGACAAAGTTTGTATCTCCTACATACCATCTGTATATATCACTAGAATCTATAAGAAAATATGCAACAACTAAAATAAGGACAAATATCTCCAGAACAAGCAGTTTAAAAAATTTTTTGGTTTTCATTGTGTTAGTTTAGCATTTGATAGTTAAAAAATCATTAAATTTGCTCCAGCATGTTTAATTTTGTAAGTTTCCTTTTGGTATGATGCATATAAGGAAAAAATATGAAAAAAAAAGATTTGTTTAAAGAGGTGATGGAGTTTAGGCATGCTTGTAAACTTTTTGATGAAAATAAAAAGATTGAGGATGAGGATATAAGGTATATACTTGAAGCCGGCAGACTTTCGCCGTCTTCATTTGGGATGGAGGGATGGAGGTTTTTAGTTATAACAAATGATGAGTTAAAGCAGAAACTAAGAGAGGTTTGCTGGAATCAGCCCCAAATTACTACATGTTCACATTTGGTTGTTGTTTTAGCAGCTTTGTACCCACTTAAGATTGAGAGTGGCATACCTCAAAAAAGATTTCAAAGACGAGATTTGCCACAAGAGATGATAGATGGATATATAGGTGTTTATGAAAACTATATACAAGCTATAGGAGATGATAAAAACATCTTTGCATGGAGTGCAAGACAGACATATATAGCTGTTGCAAATATGATGAGTGCCGCCGCCGCCATAGGTATAGACTCTTGCCCGATAGAGGGGTTTGAGAAAAACAGAGTCGATGAGATTTTAAAACTAGATACAAAAGAGTTTCAAACTTCACTTATGCTTCCTTTCGGATACAGGGTGAAACCTCAACCACAAAAAACAAGGCTCAGTTTTGATGAGATAGTGGAGTATATAATCTAAATAATATAATTTTAAACATAACCAATATAAATTTTTATCATCATTTTGACAGCTTGTTTAAAGTTTGAGGTAGATAAAATAACACAAAATAATTAAGGCTTTAAAGTTAATGGCAACGATAACGGTTGATGGTAAAGAGATATATGCAAAGGATAATGCACTTCTTATCGAAGAGCTTTTAGCAAACGGGATAAACATTCCACATTTTTGCTATCATCCTTCTTTGGGCAAAGATGGAAATTGTCGTATGTGTATGGTGGAAATCGAGGGTAAAAAGAGGCCTCAGATAGCCTGTGATACTCCTGTAAGCGATGGTATGATTGTGCGAACAAAAGGTGAAAATATCGCCAGAGTCAAAAGACAGATTTTGGAGCTTGAGCTTATAAATCACCCTGTTGACTGTCCTATATGTGACCAGGCCGGCGAGTGCTCTTTACAAAACTACTATATGGATGTTGGACTCTATGACAGCAGGCTCGATACTTCAAAAAATCATAAAAGAAAACATGTTGATTTGGGTGCAAATGTCATGCTTGACCAGGAGAGATGTGTTTTGTGTACAAGATGCGTCAGATTTACCAAAAATATCACAAAAACCCATGAATTAGGTGTTGTTGTGAGAAATGACCACTCGTATATATCTACGTTTCCCGGAACTAAACTATCAAACCCATATGCTATGAATGTTATAGATTTGTGTCCTGTGGGAGCTTTAACCAGTAAAGATTTTAGATTTCATAAAAGGGTTTGGTTTTTAAAGCCCGAAGAGGCGATATGCGATGGATGTTCAAAAGGTTGTTCCTTGTTGGTTGACCACAATAAAGAAAAGTATAAAGATGATGTCGTTTATAGATACAGGCCAAAATTTAACAAAGATGTAAATGGATATTTTATTTGTGATTATGGTAGACTAAGTTATAAAAAAGAGAATGAAAACAGACTCTTAAATGCCTACATAAGAGGCATGGAGAGTGAATTTGAATATACACTTTTAAAGATAGAAAGACTGTTAAAAAGATATAGTTCTAAGACTCTACTTTTAATTTCACCAACTCTGAGTCTTGAAGAGATATACAGATTGAAAGTTCTGGCAAAAGAGTTGGGTGCCAGGATAGATGGATTTGATGACAATTTTGATGAAGATTTCAAAGATGATATGCTAAGACAAAGTGATAAAACTCCAAATAGAAAAGCTTTGGGATTTTTAGATATTAGTGACTCAAAAGAGGAGTTGCTAAGAGATTTGAAAGATAAAGAGTTTGTTTTGCTAGTTGGCAGAGATGATGTCCAAACTGTAAAAAAGATGGGTTATGATGGTTCAATCGGCGTGATGAACTATAGAGATTTCAAAGAGAAAGATAAGCTTGATATCGTCATACCTGTCGTATCTCACACCAGCAGACAAGGGACTTTTATCAATTGTGACAATTATATACAGTTTAGCTCTTGTGAGATACAAAAAAATATACAGGCCATAAAGGTGCTTGATTTTGTAGAGACTGTTTTGAGTGATGGCAAAGCTACATGTGAAGATGTTTGGAAAAGCGGTTTGGAAAATGAAGAGTTTTTGGGTGATATAAAATTCACACATGTAAAATCAAATAGCGTTAAGATTGGGAAATGAATATAATACTTATAGTAGTTATAGTGATCAACATTATCATAGCTCTTCTTTTCTCATTGGGGGCAGCACCTATTTTGGTGTGGGTTGAGAGAAGGGTAGCAGGTTTCATTCAAGACAGGCTAGGACCAAACAGATGCAATATAGCAGGATTTCGTTTGGGTGGATTGATACAGTCTTTCGCGGATATGCTTAAATTGGTGTTTAAAGAGGATTTTAGAGCAAGAGCCATAAAGGAGAAATTTGTCTTTTTGATAGCCCCGGTTATCGTATTTGCTTCGGCATTTTTGTCATATATGGTGATGCCCTTTGCTGATGATTTAGTCATAGGCTCCCAAACTTTTATAATGCAAGGATTGCCTATAAATCTTGGGGTTCTATGGTTTTTGGCATTTGCAGGACTTAGCATATACGGTATCATCCTGGGCGGCTGGGCGAGTAACAACAAATATTCACTTTTGGGCTCTGTCAGAGCAGGTGCACAGGTAGTAAGCTATGAAGCCTCTATGACTTTGGCTCTCATCTCTTTACTTGTTACTTATGGCTCTATAAATTTGGTAGATATTGTAAATTTTCAAAGCAAACTCCTTTTTGGTTTCATACCGGCGTGGGGAATTGTTATGCAACCTTTAGCCGCTGTTATCTTTATAGTCACAGCTTTTGCAGAGGCAAACAGGACACCTTTTGACATAGCTGAGGGCGAGAGCGAGATAGTCGGTGGTTATCACACAGAGTACAGTGCCATGAAATTTGGACTCTTTTTTGTTGGTGAGTATGTTGCTATGAGTGCTTCTAGTGCTTTGATAGTGACTCTGTTTTTTGGCGGATACAATCTGCCTTGGCTGGGAACTGATATATTAAAAGAGTATTTTAGTGTTATAATGTGGGTTATTTTTGCAGCACTTCCGATTTTGAGTTTCTTCTTTGGAAGATGGATGATAAGAAACAATGTTTGGCCAAAAGCTGGTGATATAAGGAACACAGAGACTAAATGGTTATTGCGTGTTTTGGTGATGATAAATGTGGTGGTTCTAGCTGTTTTAGCTTATTTTTTATATAGTGGTATCGGAACAATAGGCACAAATATCGCAGTGGCTATTATACAGGTAGCGACATTTGCCATAAAACTTTTATTGATGAATTTTGTCTTTGTCTGGGTCAGATGGACCCTTCCTAGATTTAGATATGATCAACTTCAAAATCTGGGATGGAAGGTGCTTTTGCCTCTGTCTATCGCAAATATCTTTATAACTGCACTTGTAGTTGTCGGATTTGGGGTGTGATATGGGCACAAAAATAGTACCAAGATACGGCAAGAGCTTCAAAGATAGACTCTATTTGCCTGCTATATTTGCAGGAATGAAAGTGACGATGTCGCACTTTGCCAAAAATCTAAAAGATACTTCAAACATAAAAACAGAGTGCTATCCGGAGATGCAACCCGAGGATATAACTCAGCGTTACAGAGGTGTACACAGACTCACTCACAGAGATGACGGAAGCGTCAGATGTGTGGCATGTTTTATGTGTGCTACCGCATGTCCGGCTGATTGTATCTTTATAGAGGCGCAAGAGCGAAAAGACGGCATAGATGAGAAGATGCCCTCAATTTTTAAGATAGATTTGTTAGAGTGTGTATTTTGTGGCGGATGCGTAGAGGCTTGTCCTTGTGATGCTATAAGGATGGATACGGGAATTTTTAGTTTTGTTGCAAAAAGAAGAAAGGATTTTGTCTTGGACAAAGAGCAGTTATTGGCGCATAAATCTTTTGAGGGCGAAAAATGATAGATATTTTATTTTTAATTTTATTGCTATTTGCACTTATGGGTGCGATCGGTATGGTGATATTTTCAAACACCATGCACAGTGCTCTTAGTTTTGTGGTTACAGTGATGGCGTTGGCAGGACTCTATGCGCTTTTGAGTGCCTCATTTTTGTTTATGGTGCAAATTATCATCTATGCAGGTGCGATAATCACACTTTTGCTTTTTATCATCATGTTTTTAAACATAAGAGAAGACCATGCTCCAAAAGAGCCAAATAAATATATAAATATGCTCGTAGTTACTATTGTTTTGATTCCTGTTGACTATCTTCTTTTTGAAGCATTTTTAAGGATGCCTCATATCGGAGATTTTAGCACTAAAATAGAGAATTTTGGGGATATAAAGATGTTGGGTGATAAACTTTTTAGAGGCTGGTTATTGCCGTTTGAAGCTATATCTATCTTGCTTTTGGTGGCATTGATAGGCTCAATAGTGTTGGCCAGAAAAAAGGAGAGAAAATGATAGAAGCATCTTTTATGTCCTATATATCGCTCTCAATTCTGCTTTTTAGTATAGGCATCATCGGTTTGGTTAGTAGAAAAAATATATTTGTGATTTACATGTCTATAGAATTAATGCTAAATGCTGTAAATCTAATGTTAGTGACTTTGAGTAAATACTTTAGTTCAATGGATGGACAAATTATAGCTATGATGGTGATGGCAATAGCTGCTTGTGAAGCTGCAGTATTTTTATCGTTGATAGTTGCTATGTTTAGACTAAAACGCTCTTTAAATATCGATGATTACAATACATTGAAACAGAAAGACACACTATGAGTAACTTTTTCTTGGCATGGATTGTTTTGATTCCACTTGTTAGCTCCCTTGTTTTGGGTATGATGTATCTTTACTCTATTAGGGTGAAGAAAATTCCAGATTTTATATTTACAACTTTAGCCCTTTTTGCTCCAATGGCAAGTTTTGTTTTAGGTGTGCTGTTTTTTATAGGTCTAAGCAATGGAGTGAGCGAATATATATATGAGCCCTATACTTGGTTGAAAGTCAATGGCTATATTATAAGTATGGGTTTCTTGGGCGATAGATTATCTATATTTATGACTCTTTTTATCACTTTTGTAGGCTCCTTGATACATATATATGCAGCAGGCTATATGAAAGGCGATGAGGGATATGGCAAATTTTTCTCATACTTTAACCTTTTTATGGCATCCATGCTGCTTTTGGTTTTGGCAAACAGCCCGCTTATCATGTTTATAGGTTGGGAAGGTGTAGGTCTGTGCTCATATCTTTTGATAAGTTTTTATTTTACCGATCCATTAAATGTAGTAGCAGGAAACAAAGCTTTTATAGTAAATCGTGTAGGTGATTTTGGTTTTATTGTTGGACTTGTTACCATGTTTTTTTATATGGGTAAACTAGGGTTTGACTACTATGCGCTTGAAGAGTATGTCTCTTTGGTTCCTGTGCCCGTCCTTACTTTTATAGGTGTCGCACTGTTTGTGGGAGCTATGGGAAAATCAGCCCAAATACCTCTTTATGTATGGTTGCCAGATGCCATGGCAGGACCGACCCCGGTATCTGCTCTTATACATGCTGCTACTATGGTGACAGCCGGTGTTTATATGGTGGCAAGATTTCACTTTTTATATGATTTGATTCCGGATGTTGGAGTATTTATAGCTTATATCGGAGCGTTTTCTGCGCTTTTTGCCGCTATCATTGCGATGAGACAGACGGACATCAAAAAGATACTGGCATATTCCACTATATCTCAATTAGGATATATGTTTATAGCGGTGGGACTAGGTGCTTACTCTACGGGTCTTTTTCATGTGTTTACACATGCTTTTTTCAAAGCGCTTTTGTTTATGGGAGCCGGTGCAGTAATCATAGCTTTGCACCACGAACAAAATATTTTCAAGATGGGCGGCCTTAGGAAAAAACTACCTCTTGTGTATGCAGTGATGCTTATAGCAACTCTAGCGATAAGCGGCATACCTCCTTTTTCAGGCTTTTTCAGTAAAGATGAAATTCTGCTTAAAGCATATATACATCACGAATACCTGATATATACTATAGGACTCTTTACGGCATCTTTGACAGCATACTATATGTTTAGACTCTTTTTTGTTACATTTGAAGGTAAAAATTACGATGATAAAAAGACGAATACAGTTTCTTGGAGTATGAAAGTTCCTTTGATTCTGCTGGCTTTTGGAGCGGCATTTGGTGGATTTATAGGTTTACCCGAAGTTTTTGGTACTCATAACCTGATAGATGGGTGGCTTGAAATGTGGAGTGGAAAAGCTCTACATGTAGAGCATGCGCAGGAGATATCACTTATGTTTATAAGTGTAGTAGCAGGACTCATCGGTATAGCTGTAGCGTTTGTGAAATTTTATAGATATGATTTTAATCAAGAGATGAAAATAGGCGGTGTCATTTATAATAAATTCTATATTGATGAGATGTATGATTTTATTTTTGTAAAAGGACTTCAAAAACTGAGTGTTTTTATCTCTGCAGTAGTTGATGATGAGATTATCGATAGAGCTGTTATGTCTATCTCAAACGGTTTTGTAAATTTAGGAAGAAGGGTTGGACGGATGCAGTGTGCAAATACAAGGGCTTATGCCTTTTTTATGTTGGTTGGAATTAGCTCTTTTAGCCTCTATTTGATATTGAAGCTAGGATAGTTTTATGGATATAGGACTTTTATCTTTTATCATTTTCTTGCCTCTTGTTGTCTCTTTTGTTTTGCTGATACTCCCTATTGGTATAAAGGTGACTAGAAATATTGCATTTGCCACAACTATTGTAGTTTTTTTACTCTCTTTGAGTATATTTTTTCAGTTTCGATTGACTGATTATATGCAATTTCGTGAGTTTTATCCATGGATTACGAGTTATGGTATATATTATAGTTTGGGAGTTGATGGTTTTTCCATGATTATTTTGATGCTTATCACTACTCTTATACCTTTGGGGTATCTCTTTTTGTGGAAAACAAAAAAAGCCAAGGGTTACTGGGCTAGTATGCTTTTGATACAGACTGGTGTCACGGGGGCACTACTCTCACTGGATATGATTCTTTTTTACTTTTTTTGGGAGTCTATGCTTTTGCCTGTATTTATGATTATAGGGATTTATGGAACTGGAAACAGGATATTTTCCACTTTGAAAATCACCATATATACTATCATGGGTTCTTTGTTTATGCTTGTTTCCATACTCTATTTGGGTGTTGCTTTTTACAATGAATTTGGTGTCTGGAGTTTCCAGCTTAGTGATTTGGTGCAGATTACAACTCTAACAAATCTTCAAAGAACACTTCTGTTTTTTGGTTTTATGATAGCATTTGCCATAAAGATTCCTATCTTTCCATTTCATACCTGGCTTATGCAGACTTACTCAAACTCACCAACCGGGGGTGTTTTTATACTCTCAGCCATCATGGCAAAATTAGGAATTTACGGGATAGTCAGATTTGTACTTCCTTTATTTCCTCATCAATATGTTGAGTTTGCGCCATATTTTGTTGGACTTGGTGTTTTTGGACTGTTTTACTTTGGAATTGCGGCAGTGATGCAGCAAAATATCAAAAAAATGTTTGCCTACTCTTCTGCATCACATCTAGCTCTTATAACCGCCGGAATCTTCTCCTTAAACATATATGGTATGACAGGGGCTGCATTTTTGATAGTAGCGCATGCTATGGCGACCGGAGGGCTCTTTTTGCTTGTGGGAACCATCGAGTATGACTTGGGCATAAGAACTATTTCCGGACTGGGAGGTATAGCTAAAAAAGCTCCGTTTTTGACTGTTGCATTTGCATTGATGCTTCTTTGTATAGTCGGGCTTCCTGGAACAAATGGTTTTGTTTCTGAGCTTTTGATAGTATTTGGATTATTTCAATTTAATCACTATGTAGGCGTAATATCTGCATTGACGGTTTTGGTGGCTGCCAGTTTTATGTTTTGGTTGTTTCAAAGAGCGATTTTGGTTGATACGGATAATGATGTGAGTAAAATGAAAGATTTGGATATAAAAGAGATGGTGGGTATATTTGGTCTCGCAGCGGTTATTTTTGCTATGGGTATCTATCCACACTGGTTTTTGTATAAGATTGAGCCGACTATCACACACTATCTGGTGGATATTTTAAAAGTGGGGGTTGGATCATGAAATATTATGATATAGTCTATCTGTTACCACTTTTGTCTATTGGTCTAGGTGCGGTTGTGTTGATGTTGTTGAGTCCATTTAAGAAGTTCAGTATAGATAAACTCTCCTGGGTTACACTCTTTTTTCTGGTTTTTGCTTTTGGAACAAATGCTTTGAATTTCGGTGCCGTTTACTCTGTGACTCCATATGCCAAGCTTTTCTCTTCGATGATTGTTTCAGATACATTTGCGGGGTACTTCAGTTCTATAATTATCGCAGGTGGAATTGTTACGGTTCTGGCAGGAACTCACTATTTTGATAAGTCAAATATGCTAAGAGGTGAAGTTTTTTCTCTTCTTCTTTTTTCTATATTTGGTATGCTTTTGTTGGTTCAGACCAAAGAGCTTTTTACCTCTTTTATAGCTCTTGAGATAGCTTCTATATCATTATATGTTTTGATTGGTTTTCAAAAAAATTATATAAGAAGAGTTGAGGGAAGTTTCAGGTATTTGATATTGGGTTCGATGGCCAGTATGATGTTTTTACTTGGAGTTGCACTTATATATGCCGGAACAAAAAGCACAAATATTTTAGAGATAGCAAATTATTTAGGTGCACATAAAACAGAGGATATGACTCTGGTTATAACAGGCGGAACACTTATACTGATAACATTTTTGTTTAAAATTGCAGCATTTCCATTTCAAAATTGGTCCATGGATGTGTATGATGGCGCACCTTTGCCGATTACAGCATTTATGGCTTCCACATTTAAAGTGGCTATATTTGGTTTTGCGTTAAGATTTGTATTGGTTGATTTTCATGAGCTTAAAAATGTTTGGAGTGATATACTCTTTTATATAGCTATTTTGACAATGTTGTATGGTAGTTTTTTAGCGATATTCCAAACAAGTTTAAAGAGGATGCTTGCTGCTTCAAGTATAGTTCATACCGGTTATTTACTTATAGCATTTGTATCAATAAACAGCATCGGTGAGAGTGCGGCTACATCTATCATCTTTTATTTAATCGCATACTTTTTATCTTCCATGGGTGCTTTTGGTATGCTTTCTTATATAGCATCGGATGATCACTTAAGAGTCACATATGAGGATTTTAGAGGTTTTTCACATATAAGACCATATATGGCTGCTATGATGAGTATCTTTATGCTCTCTTTGGCAGGAATTCCTTCAACTATAGGCTTCATAGGAAAGTTTTACATCTTTATAGGTGCGATAGAATCAGGCTATACGCTTTTGGCAGTTGTTGGGATACTGGCAACATTTGTATCTGTTTATTACTACTTTAAGCTTATTGCTTTGATGTACTTTTACCCAAGTTCGGAGATGAAAGGTAAGATTCCACCACTAAGAGGAATCCCTCCTCTGGTCATTGCTGTTATGGCTATACTTGTCATATGGGGAGGAATAGGAAATACCCTCATCTCATATTTTCCTGGAATTGATTTTCTGATAGATACTGCAAAATTTGCCTACCAATCTTTATTTATGGGGTAAAAAGTATCAGGTATGATGATTTATTTTACTAAAGAGTAGAACTCATCCCTGAACTTTCCTATGTAGCTATCTATGATGTATGCGACGGATGGTGCAAAGACGCAGATAGTCTTTCCATTTAATATAAAGCTTAGATCCATGAGAGTATCTAAGTCTTTTTTTGTTCCGTTTCCGTCTAGTATCTTACCCATTAGTTTGTTGCTCCAGCCTACGCCCTCGCGGCAAGGAGTGCATTGACCACAGCTTTCATGGTGATAAAATTCAAATAGATTTTTGACGACATCTGGCATAAAAACGCTCTCATCCATCAGTATCATTCCTCCTGTACCCAGGCTTGAGCCATGAGCTTTCAGGGATTCGTAGTCTAGTGTTATATCTTCTATCTCATCAGCTTTTAAAACATGTGTAGAAGAACCTCCGGGGATGATGGCTTTCAGCTTTTTGCCACTATTTGTGCCTCCGCCAATCTTTTGTATAAATTCACTCATACTTTCACCAAATTCTAATTCATAAATGCCTGGATTTTGTACATGTCCACTCATGCCAAAGAGCATGCTTCCCGGACTTTCTTTTGTGCCGTATGTCCTGTAGGTTTCAAAACCCTCTTTGATGATAAATGGCACACTTGCTATCGTCTCGACATTGTTTACGACTGCAGGATTTCCAAAAAACCACTCTGGTTCTTTTTGTTGTGGTTTAAGTCTGGGATGACCTCTTTTGCCTTCCAGCGATTCTACCAATGCACTTTTTTCACCACATATATAAGCTCCCGCACCCCTGTGAAGTGTAATCTCCAGCTCATAATCATACCCCATTACACTTTTTCCGATAATTCCGGCACTATATGCTTCATCTATCGCAATTTGAAGTCTTTTTGCCCAAAAAACATACTCTCCTCTTATATATATATAGGCATGATGTGATTTAATGGCATATGATGAGCAGATAATCCCCTCTATCAAAAGATGTGGATCGTACTCCAAAATTTGTCTGTCTTTAAATGTTCCGGGCTCACTCTCGTCAGCATTTACTATGAGATATGTTGGTTTTTCGCTTGGATTTGGGATTAGCTTCCACTTCCCGCCAGTTGCTGCTCCACCACCACCTTTTCCTCTTAGACCACTTTTGTCCACCTCTGCAAGGACATCTTCGCTACTTATGGAAAATAGCCTTTTTATGGATGAGTATCTATCATTTTGTTTTGCTACATGTAGGCGATGTGAGTCTTTTATCTCAAAGTTTTTACTTACTATTTTTTGTATCATTTTAGTTCGCCTATTATTTTATCTAGTATTTGTGGTGTAGAATTTTGTATATAGTCGTCATTTATACATACACAAGGTGCTGTTCCGCAAGAGCCTAGGCACTCAGCTTCTGTTATAGTAAACTTCATATTTTTTGTAGTCTCTCCTGCCTTGATCCCAAGTCTGTTTTCTATATGTTTTTTGATCTCTGCACTTCCTCGAAGTTTGCATGAAAGTGTTTTGCATATCTGTATATTGTATTTTCCTACGGGTTCAAGGTGAAACATAGAGTAAAATGATGCAATAGAGTATATATCCATAGGAGACATATCGAGTCTGCTGGAGAGATATTTCATGGCATCTTCGCAAATCCAGCCATCTTGATACTGTATCATCCAGAGTGATGGAAGTGTCAAAGAATCTTTTTTCGGATATCTTTTTAGCAAATCTTGAAATTTTTTCTCATTTTTCTCAGTAAATTTCCAACTCATCTATCTAACTCTCCTGCTATTATATTTAAACTTCCAAGATTAAGTACAGCATCTGCTACCATCTCTCCTTCTATCATATCAGGCAAAGAGCTCATGGCAAAAAAGCATGGTGGTCTCACCTTGACTCTATATGGTGTACCGCTGCCATCACTCACTATATAAAATCCCAACTCCCCATTTGCAGCCTCTATAGCACTATAGTGCTCTCCATTAGGTACTTTTACACCGTCCATAACTAGTTTAAATTGATTCATTAAACCCTCGATGCTTGTATAGACTTTTTGTTTTTTAGGAAATGTGATTGAGTGCTCAGGTACATTTATATCACCCTTTGGCAGTCTCTTCATGGCTTGTTCTATAATTCTGATGCTTTGCCTTATCTCTTCAAATCTCACCATCATCCTGTCATATACATCACCGACACTCCCAAGAGCTACATCAAAATCAAATGTATCGTAAAAGTAGTAAGGGTGCTGTTTTCGTATATCATAATTTACTCCACTGGCTCTCAGATTTGGACCGCTCCAACCTCTGTTGATAGCATCTTCTTTGCTCACTACACCTATATTTTGGGCTCTGTCTTGAAAAATTCTATTATGTTCTATCAGGCTTAATGAGTCGTCCATTCCTTTTTGTACATCTTTTATGCACCCTTTTAGGTCAGCCTCGAAACCATCATAGAGATCATGAGTCATACCGCCAATCCTCATGTAAGAGTTGGTAAGCCTGGCACCCGTTAATTTTGAAAGCAAGTGATAAGCTGTCTCTCTGGGATTGTACAGATACCAGTAGTTTGTCAAAGCTCCCATATCTACAAGATTTGCGGCTAAACATACAAGGTGGTCTATCACTCTTGAGAGCTCACCGATTATTACCCTTATAAATTGACCACGCTCTGGCAGTTCAACACCTAGCATACCTTCGACCGTGTGTGCAAAGGCTATATTGTTCAGTATGGCTGAACAGTAGTTTAGTCTGTCTGTATAGGGGATTATCTGGTTGTATGTATGGTTTTCGCACGATTTTTCAAATCCTCGATGAAGATATCCTATTTCACTGACTGCACTCACTATGGTTTCACCCTCAAGTGCGACAAATGTCCTGATAGTTCCATGGCTGGCAGGGTGTGCAGGTCCTAGATTTAGAAACATCACCTCATCATGGCTTTCATATCCCTTTGCTTTTAATTTTGGTGTCATCTCATCTAGCAAATCATCTGTTTTTGTGCAAATTTGATTTTTGGTGATAGGGTAGTCTTTTCTTAGAGGATGTCCTTTGAACTCTTTATGGTTGAGTATTCTTTTTAGATTTGGATGGTTTTTAAATTTTAGACCATACTGATCCCACACCTCTCTTTCGCTCCAATTTGCAGATTTATAGAGATCAGTGATAGACTCTATGATCTCTTCTTCATTTAGGTATGCTTTTAGTACGATAAGATTGTCAAAGTTATTATCTCTTAGTATATATATGATGGCAAATCTTTTTGGTTTTATATCTTTACATGTAGAGTAATCAACCGCAGTTATATCTACTAAAAAATCGTATCTCAACTTCTCTTTCAGATACTTTATGACTTTTTTTAAATCTTCTAATTTTACTACATATCTGTTATTTTTTTCTTTGCTGAAATCTAGCTTTTCATCACACGCTTTAAGCATCCAATCTACCTTTAAACTCTCTTTTTGCTCTATTTTGTAAGTATTTGCTAGGTTTAGCCTGAAGTTTTTGTATCTGCATTAAGCCGTCCAAAAAAGCCTCTGGACGAGGTGGACAACCTGAGATATATATATCAACCGGGATGATTTCATCTACCCCCTGCAAGGTAGTATAGTTGTCGTAAAATCCACCGCTACAGGCACATGCTCCCGCACTCATAACCCATTTGGGTTCTGTCATTTGGTCGTATATCCTTTTAAGTATTGGTGCTTGTTTGTTGCTTATGGTTCCCGCTATTATCATAAGATCTGCTTGTCTTGGGGAAAATCTGACTACTTCAGCTCCAAATCTTGATATATCAAATTTACTTGAAGCAACACTCATAAATTCGATAGCACAACAAGCCGTACCAAATATATATGGCCACATTGAAGACTCTCTTGCCCATGATATTGCGTGATCAAGTTTTGTAGTGATTACGCTATCGCCAAATATCGCCTCTTCGCCATGGTCTGTCATTTTTATTGCCATGTTAATGCCTTTGCTTTATACACATATATGAGGCCTGCTAAAAGGAGAGCCATAAATGTAAACATCTCTGCAATCCCAAACCAGCCTAACTCTCTGACATTTACCGCCCAAGGGAACATAAATATAATCTCAACATCAAAAAGCACAAACAAGAGTGCAACTAGATAAAACTTCACACTAAATGGATTGTTGCTATTGCCTATGGATTTTGTAACACCGCTTTCATAAGATATATTTTTCTCTTTTTGCTTCTTGTTTCTAGGCCCTAATTTGCTTGTCGCCAAAAAAAGCATAGGTATAGAGATAACTAACACAGCTACGATAGAAGATGCTAGAAAAACCTGTGATGACATAACTTAATCCTTCTGATAGTTTGGAGTCTATAAAATTTAAGATATGATAGCTAAACTAATTTAAAACAAAAGTAAAAAAATATACCCAGTTTACTGGAGGGATGATTATTTAATATTGTGTAAAAATGTTACATATTATGGTAGAAATTTAAACTTAAATGGTGATTTTAGTCTTGTTTAATGTTGCAAGTTGTATGATGAGTTATATAGGAACATAAATAGATATGTACCTATATAACTCTTATAAGGTGACACAATGTATAGAGTACTGAACAATGATTTGATTAGAGAGTATATTGATAAAACTTTGGAAATTAGAACTCTGCTTTTAAAGGATGATGAACTAATCGAAAAACTTGAAGTTAGTGAGATTGGTGATGGAAATTTAAACTTTGTCTATATCATTAAGAGTGACAAAAAAAGTCTCATTTTAAAGCAGGCAGTACCATTTTTGAGATGTGTTGGCGAAGAGTATCCTCTTAGTCGGATTAGAATGGTTTTTGAGATAGAGGCACTGAAGAGAGAAAGAAAGATATGCCCGCTTTTTGTGCCTGAGATTTACTATGATTCTGTCGATATGTCACTTGTTGTTATGCAAAATCTCTCTTCTCACAAGATTTTAAGAAGTGAGATGATAAACAGGGAAGTTTTTCCACTTTTATGTGAGCATATATCTACTTTTTTAGCCGATACACTCTTTTATACGAGCGATTTTTATCTTGATAGTGCGGAAAAGAAAGAGAGTGTTAAAAAATTTATAAACAAAGAACTTTGCAAGATAACTGAGGATTTTATCTTTACTCACCCTTATGAAAAGAATGAAACAAATGAGTACAATCCAAAACTTGATGTGTCAGTGGTCACAAAGTTTAGAGAAGATAGAGATGTAAAAGCAGCAGTTGCAAAGATGAGGTACAAGTTTATGAGTAATGCCCAGGCTCTTTTACACGGGGATTTGCATACTGGAAGCATCATGTTAAACAAAGAAGAGACCTATGTTATAGATCCGGAATTTGCTTTTTATGGACCTATCGGTTTTGATGTGGGGATTTATATTGCAAACCTTGTTATGTCGTATCTTTCACTTAGAGTTGATGAAGATGGATATAGAGATTATGTGCGAGATATGATAAAAAATACCTGGGAGATGTTTGCTTTAAAATTTAAGACAAATATGCTGGAAAATGAGAAAAAAAGAGCTTCCTTGCAGTGGGATTATCCTGATGGAATGGAACATTTTGAATACTACGCGGACAGTTTTATAAAAGATATTTTTGATGACACTGTAGGCTTTATGGCTTGTGAGATGTTTAGACGAACTGTTGGACTTGCAAAAGTTGCTGATGTTGCGGGTATTGAGGATTTGGACAGAAGAGCTAAAATAGAGACGAAGATACTAGAGTGTGCGAGCAAACTTATCACTTCAGAATATAACAGCATGGATGAAGTTCTAGAAGAGATAGACAGACCATGAAGGATAGACGGCCCATAATCAAAACTATAGACATAAGTAAAACATTTGGGGCAACAAAGGCTCTTAGTAAAGTCAGTTTTGATTTTTATGAGGGTGAAATATTTTCGATAGTTGGTGTAAATGGTGCTGGAAAATCAACTTTTATAAAGATACTTTGCGGGTATTATGCCGATTATGAGGGTGAGATATATATAGATGGAAAGTTGATAAAGTTTGAATCCCCAAGAGATGCCTATGAAGCCGGTATCCAAGTGGTGCACCAAAGTATAGAGCAGGGAATCGTACAAAATATGAGCGTGGCTGAAAATCTCGCTCTTGAGATGATAGTTTCTCCTGATGCCTCTTTTGTTTATGACAAAAAAAAGATAACCGCACGAGCAAAAGAGATAGCAAAAAAGATGGATCTGGGATATCTTGAAATGGAGAAAAATATCCAAGATGTTACCCAGAGTGAAAAACAGATGATTATCATTGCAAGGGCGCTTGCTACAAAACCAAAACTTTTGATTTTGGATGAACCGACTTCATCTATATCTGATAGAGAAACCGCGATGCTTTTTGATACTCTTTATAGACTAAGAGATGAGGGTGTCTCCATACTTTTTATATCGCACTATCTTGCAGAGGTAAAAAAAATCTCAAACAGAGTAGGGGTTATAAGAGACGGTAAATACGGTGGTCTTTTGAATCAGCCTTTGGAGATTTCGCAGATTGTTAAGGCTATGGTTGGAGATTTAGAGAGTGTATTTGAGCGAACTTATGATGAGAAGAGTGCAAAGAGAGTAGTGCTTGAGCTAAAAAACCTAGTAGTCGAAGGCAGTAATGTGCCAATAAATATGAAGATTTACTCTGGTGAAATAGTAGGGCTTATAGGATTGAATGGTGCTGGAAAAACAGAACTTGCTGAGACTCTTTTTGGCATCAGAAAGCCAGTAAGTGGAGAGATATTGGTAGAGGGCAGAAGCGTAAATTTTAAAGATATACATCAGGCCATAAAACACGGGATTCATATGGTGCCTGAAAACAGAACAGTAAATGCTGTTATTCCCGAAGAATCCATAAAAAATAACATTACACTTCCATTTTTGGATTTTTTTTCTAAAAACGGAGTGCTAAAAAAGAAAAATGAGATAAAAGCATCAAAAAGAATGATAAGCGACATGGGCATAAAGTGTGAAGGGTTTGATGCAAAAATAGAGTCACTTTCAGGTGGAAATCAACAAAAAGTTGTCGTAGCAAGATGGCTTTTGATGAAACATAGGGTAGTGATACTTGATGAGCCTTTTCAAGGAGTTGACATAAAATCAAGAAGAGACATAAGTCAATATCTACAAGAGAGTACCAAAGAGAGCTCGGTTTTGATGATATCAAGTGATATAGATGAGTTGGTGGATATGACGGATAAAATTATGGTTATGAACAGGGGTAGAATTCTCTCAAACGAGAGAACTTTCAAGATAGACAGAGATAAGCTTTTGAGTTTGATTACACAGGAAGGATAGAGGTTTGGAAAAATTTGTAGTATTTGCCATCAAATATGGTTTTTTGATAGTTATGGCAGGTTCATTTTTGGGTTTTGGATTGCTTGAGCCATCTTTTTGGAGCTGGTCAAATATGTTTTCTATCTTACTGGGAGTCACCATAGTCGGGATTTTGGCATTGGGAGTTACATTTACCCTTATAGTGGATGGTTTTGACCTGTCTATCGGTTCAACTGCTGCCATCTGTGTGATGATATCATCTTATGTTATGGTTGTGTTGAATCTGAATTATATATATGCGATTTTACTCTCTATTTTACTCGGTGTTACTATAGGATTGGTAAATGGCTTATTGATAGTGAAAGCAAAAATTCCGGATCTCTTGGCAACTTTGGGAATGATGTTTTTGATTCAAGGCTTGCAGCTGATACCATCAGCTGGCATGTCTATAGGAACGGGTATGATGCTTGCAAATGGAAGTGAGGCTGAGGGAGAGTTTGCGCAACAGTTTTTGTTTTTGGGTCAAGGAAGACTGTTCAATATAATTCCCGTGCCTGTCGTAGCCTTTGCAATTTTAGCGATAGTTACATACTTTAT
Organism: Sulfurospirillum sp.; assembly: GCA_045047115.1. Classification (GTDB taxonomy): domain Bacteria; phylum Campylobacterota; class Campylobacteria; order Campylobacterales; family Sulfurospirillaceae; genus JAADIZ01. The sequence goes on along the minus strand of JASFYR010000025.1, from coordinate 11,105 downwards.
ACTTCAATATACAAAGTGGGGAAGAATTTTATACGCGATAGGAGGAAATGAAAAAGCAGTAAAATTAGCAGGCGTAAATGTTGAAAGATATAAGATAGCAGCCTATGTAATATCCGGAACAATCTCATCGATAGCCGGTATATTGCTAGCAGCAAGAATCGGCAGAGGAGATGTGACAAGCGGAGGTGGACTCTTGCTGGATGCAGTAGCCGCAGCACTTATAGGGTATGCGGTATTGGGAGTAAAAAAACCAAATGCGTTTGGCAGTGTTGTAGGAGTCATATTTATCGGTATGCTCCTAAATGGTTTAACTATGTTATCTTTGCCATATTATACACAGGATTTTATAAAGGGTATTGTGCTGGTAGCGGCTTTGATATTTACATTCGGTCTGTCAAAATCAGAAATCTAGCAAAAGGAGAAAAAATGAAGTTAAAGTTTTTAGTAGTACTTTCTATAGTACTAGGAATGTTTTTAGGTGCAAATAGTGCACTTGCCAAAGGCTTAAAAGGGGCTCCGCCTCCATTTAATGGTTCAAAAAAGATACATGTTGCTCTAATTAGACAGATGACAGAGGGCGAATTTATGCAGACATATAGAGCAGGTGCTCAGATACAGGCAAATTTATTAGGTATAAAACTTACTGTTTTTGGCAAGAGTATGGACAATCAAGCAGAGGCGAACTTTGTCTATCAAGCGATAAATATGAAAGTAGATGGAATTATCATCGATCATGGTTTAAGCGAGACTATGATGAAACCTGCGGCCGATGCTATTAAAGCAGGAATTCCTGTTGTTGCGTTTGATGTTGATTTGAAAAATCCAAAAATTACTCAAATCGCACAAGATGATGAGTTGCTAGGAATGTTAGCCCTTAAAGCTATGGTGAAAGATTTTAACGGCAAAGCAAATGTTGGATATGTCAGTATAGCAGGAATTTTACCGCTGGATAAGAGAGACAGAAGTTGGAGAAAAATCAAAAAAGAGTATCCTGGCATAAAAGAGATAGTAAAAACAGGAACTCTTGAATCTCCGATAGCTGCAAAAAATGCAGATCAAGTTAAAGCTGTACTGCTTGCGCATCCTGAGATAAATGCATTTTTTGCACCTTATGATGAGCTTGGAAAAGGTGTAGTCCAGGCTCTTAGAGAAGCTAGAAAGCAAGATAAAGTAAAAGTCTATACAGCGGACATTTCAACTCAAGATATAAGGGAAATGATAAAGCCAGATAGTCCATGGGCTGCGACAGCTGCTACAAATCCAGCTTCCATCGGTGCGGTTTCTCTTAGAGCAATTGCACTGGAAATTGCCGGCATAAAGATACCACACAATATCCTGATACCACCTATGCTTTTTACCGCCAAAGAGTTGAGAAAAATGAAAATCAAAAACATGAAGCAACTCAGAGCTAAATTTCCCAAGTTCAATAGTGTTGATTTGCTAAACTATTCTTGGATACCCGTTGACAAGAAAGGACTGTTTTAGAGATGAGTGATAGTGAAAAACTTTTGAATTCCATACCAAAAGCTCTATATTTTGATGAGCAGGATAGGTTTTTTATCCTAGATCAGACAAAACTTCCAACAGATGAGATAGTGGAGGAGCAAAAGGATATAAAGCAGGTTTATGATTCTATTTATCAACTCAAAGTAAGAGGAGCGCCAGCTATTGGAATTGCAGGTGCTTATGGTTTGGTGATAAGTCTTAAAAACTCATTGGATTTGGATATTGATTCATTTTTAAGGTTGGTTTATAAAAATGCCGACTATCTAAACAGCTCAAGACCGACAGCAGTAAACCTTAGCTGGGCACTCAACAGGCTCTCAAAAGTTGCTGAGGTTTTTTCAAAAAACGCAACCGTAAAAGAGCTATACGGTATACTTAAAAAAGAGGCAAGAGATATACATGGAAGCGACATAGAAACTTGTAGACTCATAGGCGAACACGGTGCGGAGTTGATAAAAGAGAGTATCGGTGTTCTTACCCTTTGCAATGCCGGAGCTTTGGCGACGGGTGGCATGGGTACAGCTTTGGCTCCAATGTATATAGCCTGGAGTAAAGGGGTGAGGTTTAGGGCATATTCAAGTGAAACGAGACCTCTTTTGCAAGGTGCCAGGATAACTTGCTGGGAGTTAAATAAATTTGGTGTCGATACTACCATGATAGCAGACAGTGTCTCTTCATACTTGATGAAACTTGGACGAGTTGACATGATAGTAGTCGGAGCCGATAGAGTTGCAAACAACGGAGATACGGCAAACAAGATAGGCACATTATCACTTGCTATCAATGCAAAATTTTATGGAGTGCCGTTTTATATAGCCTGTCCATACTCAACCATAGATACAAGTTCAAAAAGCGGGGCTGATATAGTGGTAGAGGAGAGAGGCAAAGATGAGTTGATATATATAAAGAGACAACAGATAGCACCAAAAGATATAAAGGTTTTCAATCCTGCTTTTGATGTGACTGATAACTCACTTATATCGGGTTTTATCACAGAAAAAGGTATAATACGACCGCCATATAATTTTTCAAAATAATCTACAAGGGAGTTTGAGTTGGTTTTATCACAGTACTATATAGATAAAGAGACCAAGACTCCTTTATACCTTCAGGTTGAAGAGATAATAGGTGAACTTTTACTGAAAGAGCCTTACAGTTTGGGTGAAAAATTGCCAAATGAACTTGAAATCTCAAAAGAGTTAGGTGTTAGTAGAAACACTGTCAGAAAAGCGATGTATGGTCTTATAAGCAAAAATCTTATCGTTCGCAAAAAGAATCGCGGAACTTTTAAGAACATAGACGACAGCCGCATAAGAACAACACTAAATAACTGGTATAGTTTCAATGAAGATATGAAGAAGCAAAACAGAGATTTCAAGCTTTTTGAACACAGCATCTCTATATGTAGGCCGAAAAATGAGATATATGAGAAGCTTCATGCCAAGCCAAACAAAAAAATAATACGACTTTTAAGAATCAAGGGTTATTTGGAACCGGAACTCTATGTAGAAAGTTTTTTTCATACTGATCTGAATCTTGATATCCAAGAGTTAAAGGATGGAAATATCACTCAGCTCTATAAATTTTTAGAGGAGAGATTAAAGATAAAGATAGTCTTTTCACAAGAGGAGATTTCAGCTTCTATGCCCTCAGATGAGATAAAAAAACATTTGATTATAGAAGATGACAAGACACCGGTTTTGATAAGAAAGATGCTGATACATGATGAGGACGGGACAAAGATAGCATACAGCATAGGATATTATCTGGCAAACAGATTTGTATTTAATTTAAATATAAGTAGGTAAAAGTGAGTGAATTAAGTATAAGAAAAGAGATAATCTTAACATGCCTAAAAATGGAAGAATTGGGCATAAACCAAGGAACATCAGGAAATGTCAGTCATAGATTTAAGGATGGAATTCTCATAACTCCAAGTGGAGTGAGTTATGATTTGCTAAAACCAAGAGATATAGTTTTTGTGCCATTTGATGCAAAAGAGGAATATATCGGTGAGTATCCGCCATCAAGTGAGTTGGATTTTCATTTTGATATATTGAGGGCAAAACCGCAAATCAACTGTGTGCTTCATAACCATTCAACTTATGCAACTTCTATGGCGATATGCAGGATGGATATACCATCTCACCACTATATGGTAGCAGTTGCAGGTGGCAAAAAGATACCCTGTGCGGAGTATGCGACATTTGGAACAAAAGAGCTCTCAGAAAATATCATAAAAGAATTAAACGGATATAGTGCCTGTTTGCTTGCAAATCACGGTGTTATAACTACGGCACTGACCCTAAAAAAGGCTCTTTGGATAGCTATAGAGGTTGAAAACCTGGCAAAGCAGTATATTATGGCAAAACATATAGGCGAGCCTGTTATACTTGATGACAAAGAGATGGATAAAATTTTAGAAAAATTCAAAACTTATGGTATGAAAAGGTAATCCTTATGCCATATTTGCTAAAATTCTATAAAAAAGGTATGTAATGGAAAAGAGATATGATATAGAAAAAGAGCTTGAAGATCTCATCAAGATTAGGACTGATTTTTACAATTTTTTAGATACAAATATTCCAAAAGATAAAAAAGGTATCGCTTATGATTTCTCTTCAAATCCGACTTTGGATGCAAAAAGTGTATATAACCACTTTCATAAGCTTGATTATCAAGCAAGAAAATTAAGGGGATTTTTAGTAAAAGCTTATAGTTTAAAAGCTGAGTAGATGGCAAAGATAGTTATAAATAGGGATTTTTATTTTCATAACTTGGATTTATTGTCAAAAAAAGCAGGTGGAGTCCAAAAACTTATGGCGGTTATTAAGGACAATGCTTATGGCCATGGTCTGAAAATTATGGCAAAACTTGCAAATGAGTTTGGTATAAAAAAAGCCGCAGTTAAAAACATGCAAGAGGCTTTGTGTGTAGAAATGCTTTTTGAAGAGACTCTGATTTTAGCAGACCATCCATCCTCCTATCCACCAAAGGAGAATATCTCTTATGCTGTACACTCTTTGGAATTTTTAAAAAAGTTTCCAAAAAACTCAAATATCCATCTAAACATAGATACCGGCATGCACAGAAACGGTATATCGATGAGTGTGATAAGAGAGGCTTTGGAGTATGTAAAAAGAGCAACATTAAATTTAAAAGGAGTCTTTACCCACTTTAGAAGTGCAGACGATATGAGTGGTGAACTCTTTTGGCAGCAAGAAAACTGGAGAAAAACTAAAAGTGAGGTGATTGAAGTCCTAGACGATTTGAAGATGAAAAGACCACTTTTTCACTCTTATAACTCTTCAGCGCTTCTTAGAAGCAAGGGTGGTATAGATGATGATTTTGCAAGGTGTGGGATAGCTACATACGGATACACACACATAGATAAAAACATAGCAACTTTTGATCTAAAGCCGGTGATGTCTCTGTATGCAAACAGATTGAGCACAAGAGTTCTAAAAAAAGGAGAAAAAGTTGGTTATGGCGGTGTATATATTGCCAAAAATGATAAAACTATATCGACCTATGACATAGGTTATGGAGACGGTTTTTTCAGGTATGACGGACTAGGTAATTTAGCCATAGCCAATGGACAAAAGATACTAGGCAGGGTATCTATGGACAGCCTTTGTGTAGAGGGAGATGAGGATGAGATATGCCTCTTTGATGATGTAGACAGAATATCAAGATACTTTAACACTATAACCTATGAAATTTTAACCAAACTAATGCCTTGGATAGAAAGAGAGGTCAAATCACAAAATGATAAAGCAGTTTACAAGCGAGTATATATAGTATAAGCGCCATTATCTTCTTTATATGCTTCTGCTTAAGTTTAAAGTGCATAAAATAATTACCTATATAGCCTCCGATTATCGCTGAGAATGAGATGCAAAAGAGTAGTACCCAGTCTATATTTACATAACTTGCATAGGTGAAAAAAGAACTCAGAGCCGAAAACGGCACAACAAAACTAACTGTAACTGCCACTTTTTTTGGCTCAAAACCAAGCAGTATGAGTAGTGGTATAAGTATATTGCCTCCGCCAACTCCGAGGATTCCTGCTATAAAACCAAAACTTGCGCCTACAACAAACAGCACAAATTTTCCTTTAAATTGTACTAAGCTCTTCTTTTTTCCAAACATCATCATGGACGCACTGTAAAAAAGCAATAGCATAAAGAGAAATTTTATAATATTTTCATCTATAAACTTACTGCTATATGCGCCGATTGGTGCAAAAAACAGCATCATGACAGCAATTGGCGCCATAAAATAGTAATCTACAATTTTTCTCTTGATATTCATGATACTGGAAGTTATAGTAGTGGATGCTCCTGCAAAAAGTCCTATAGCACGGGCCACTGTAAAATCTATACCAAAAAAATTTAAAATAGGTATCAAGGCTATACCAGCCCCCGCCCCGCCCATAGAAAAAATGATAGATAAAATCAAAGTTATAGCGCTAAAAAATATATAATCATACATCTTGTAATTATATCATTAAAACTAAAAACATCTAAAATATAGTATAATGTCTGAAAAATATACATAAGGATCGATATGAGAGTGATAGAAGGAAACTTATCTCTTAATGGTGATGAAAAGATAGCGATTATAAATGCCAGATTTAATCATATAATTACGGATAGATTGGTCGAGGGCGCAAAAGATGCTTTTTTGAGACATGGGGGAAATAAAGAAAATTTGGATTTAATTTTAGTACCGGGTGCTTATGAGATTCCATTTGTTTTGGATAAATTGTTGGCAAAAAATGTATATGATGGTATATGTTGTGTTGGTGCTGTGATAAGAGGGAGTACGCCTCATTTTGATTATATCTCTGCTGAGGCGACCAAAGGTATAGCAAATACCACACTAAAATACCAAAAACCTGTAACATTCGGTGTTTTGACAACCGATACGATTGAGCAGGCGATAGAGCGCGCAGGAAGCAAAGCAGGAAATAAAGGCTTTGAGTCTATGACTGGTTTGATTGAACTTGTCAGTTTGTATAAAAATTTATAAGGATTTTCTTTGGCAACAAGACATCAAGTAAGAGAGAGTATAGTCGGACTGCTGTACGCTGAAGACATTGGCAATAATGGTATAGATAAGTTTATTGACGAGATTTTTGAAGAGAAAAAGATAAGAAACAGGCAAAAAGATTTTGCACTATCACTATACAATGGCGTTGAAGAAAATCTTGAGCATATAGATGCCATGATAGATGAGCACTTGAAAGAGTGGGATTTACAAAATATCGGTAATGTAGAGAGGGCGATTTTGAGACTCGGAACTTATGAGCTTCTGTTTACCAAGCTAGATAGTGCAGTTGTGATAAATGAAGCCATAGAGTTGGCAAAAAAGCTCTGCAACGATACAGGTCCAAAGTTCATAAATGGTGTATTGGATGCTGTACACAAGGCAAAGGTGGCTAGATGAAACTCTGTGTTGCTCTTGATCTGCCTACATTTGACTCAAATATAGAGTTGGCAAAAAAGCTCAAAGACAAGGATATATGGCTGAAAGTCGGTTTGCGTTCATATATTAGAGATGGAGAAAAAATTATAAAAGATATAAAAAATCTCAATCCAAACTTCAAGGTATTTTTGGATTTAAAAATCTATGATATACCAAATACAATGGCCGATGCAGCAGAGTCTATGGCAAATCTTGGAGTTGATATGTTCAATGTCCATGCCAGCAGTGGAAAAGAAGCAATGAGGGAAGTAATGATAAGAGTTTTGGATTTTAAGAATCCACCTCTTGTTTTAGCAGTGACTGCGCTTACTTCATTTGATGATGCCAGTTTTAAATCGGTTTATGGAGTGCCCTTGGAGGCAAAAGCGACACAATTTGCAAAAGATGCTTATGAGAGTGGATTAAATGGTGTCGTCTGCTCGGCCTATGAGAGTAGCCTGATAAAATCAAATACGGATAAAAATTTTATAACTTTAACACCTGGAATCAGGATGAAAGAGAGTAGCGATGACCAAAAAAGAGTTGCAACAGTTGAGTTTGCAAAACAAGAGAAATCAGATATTATTGTAGTTGGAAGACCGGTATATAATGCAAAAAATCCTCTACATGTAGTTAAAGAAATCATACAAAGGATAGAAAGATGAAAAAGTTTCTTATAGGGACAGTAGCAGTTTTTGCATTGATTATCGTAGGGCTTGTTATCGCAATTTCTATGGTAAATCTAAACAAATATAAACCACAAATCGAAAAAGCTGTAAGAACAAATTCCGGATATGAGATGAAGATAAACGGTGATATATCTGCATCTTTCTCTCCTGTTGGTATAAACATCTCCAATGTAGAGATTAAAAATCCTCAAATCAAATCAAACCAAAAGTTTTTTCAAATGGGAAAACTTGGAGTTGCTGTTGAAGTGATTCCGCTTTTAAGCAAGAAGATTAAAGTAAAATATATCGTACTGAATGATTTGACTTTGGATATAAAAAAGTTAAAAAACGGAAAGTTTAACTTTGAAGTTGCAAAAACTTCAAAACAAAAGGCACAAAAGAAGAAAGAAAAGAATAAAAAAACAAAATTGCCAATGATAAATATAAAAGAGGTCAGAATTAAAAATGCAAATATAAATTTTGAAAACCTAAAAAACAAATCTGTTGCAAAAGTGAAAAATATAAATGTAGCGGTTGACAATATCGGTTTTGATCCGGCAAAGAAGATGATACAAGCCATATCTTTTGATGCAAAAACAAAGATAAAGAAAGTCAAATTTGATAAATTCAGTATAAAAGATATAAAAATTGATGTAAATATGAAAGATGCTATTGTGAGCTTGAACAATATGAAGCTTAGTATGTATGATTCATTAGCCGATGCAAAAGCAAAGTTAAATTTAAACAAAAAGATACCGCTTTTGAATATAGAAGTAGATATTCCAAAGTTTAAATTGGCAAATTTTTCCAAAGAGTACTTCAAGAAAGATATGCTTAGCGGCACAGTAAAAGTTCATAAAAAATTTACTCTTGGCTTGGGCGATATAAAAACTATCAAAAAAACTCTAAACGGCACTGCTCTTATAGATGGACAAGATGTTGGTGTAAAAGGTTTTGATCTTGATAAGATACTAAGCAAATACACTAATACGAAGAAAATGAATCCGGCTGATCTTGGTATGTCACTCGCTTCTGGTTTTGCAAAAGGTGGAAATCTAAGTGGTGTTTTTGGAACAGGTAGTGACGGAACAACTTTGCTAAAAAGAGTATACATAAAAATTAATATTGCAAAAGGGATAGCAAATCTAAGCGATGTGGCTATAGCAACCGGAAAAAACAGAGTCGCACTAAAAGGAAAATTAGATATCGTAAGAGAGAGATTTTTGGATATGAAATTTGGTGTACTTGATGCCAAAAATTGTGCAAAATTTTCTCAGACTATACAAGGTACCTTTACTAAGCCAAAGGTAAAAGTAGATGCTTCATCGATAGAAAGTACAGTAAATATGGTTTCTTCACTTCTGGGAAGTTTTGGTGTAAAAACTCCAAAAATTGCAAAGAAAAAAAGTGGAAAATGTAAAGTTTTCTATAATGGCATAGTGAAACAACCAAAATGACAGATGGCAAAATAAGAAAAAATATAAAAAGTGGCTTGAGCGTAGCTGTAGTTTTGAAGCAAGACCAAAGAAGTGGAATTTTAACCGAGGGTATTGTGCGAGATATCCTCACCAAATCCCCCAAACACCCTCATGGTATAAAAGTGAGACTTCAAGACGGACAAGTAGGACGAGTGAAAAAGATATTTGATGTCTAAACTAGAGAATTTTTCAATACTGCCGATCCAAAAAGAGATGCTAAAAACTTTGGACAATATGGGTTTTGGCAAGATGACACCTGTTCAGGCGCAGACTTTACCTTTTGTACTAGAGGGTTTGGATGTTATGGCACAGGCAAAAACAGGTAGTGGCAAGACGGCAGCTTTTGGTATAGGATTACTATCAAAACTGAATGTTAAAAATTTTAAAGTCCAATCTTTAGTGATATGTCCAACTAGAGAACTCTGCGAACAGGTTGCATCGGAACTTAGAAATATAGCAAAATTCAAACACAATATAAAGATTTTGACACTCTGTGGGGGGGTTGCTTTTGGCCCCCAACTAGGCTCCTTGAGACATGGTGCGCATATAGTGGTCGGCACTCCGGGCCGCTTGTTGAGGCATTTGGAAAAAGAATCACTAAAACTAGATAATATTGCTACTTTGGTGTTAGATGAGGCTGATCGTATGCTAGATATGGGATTTATTGAGGAGATGCAAAAAGTCATATCTTATATTCCAAATAAAAGACAAACGCTGCTCTTTTCGGCAACTTTTCCAGATGAAATAGAAGATTTGGTTAAATCCATACAAACTCACCCTGTAAATATAAAGACGATTTCAAGTGAACCTGCGAATGATGTAACGGAATATTTTTACAAGACTCCAAAAAGAGAGAAATTTTCAACTTTGATTAAAATTTTGAATCTCTATAACCCCCAAAATGTTATCCTATTTTGCAACACAAAGATAGAGACTGATGAGGTAGCAAAAGAGTTAAGAACTAGAGGTATAGATGCACTTGCTATTAATGGCGATCTAGAACAGTATGAGAGAGTAGATGTTTTAGTGCAGTTTATAAATAAAAGTTGTAGAATTTTAGTTGCAACTGATGTAGCCGCCAGAGGCCTTGATATAAAAGAGCTTGATATGGTCGTTAATTATGATCTTCCTAATACATTTGAAGTTTATACTCACCGCATAGGAAGAACGGCAAGAGCCGGCAAAAAAGGTTTGGCTGTAACACTATGCGATGAATATGATATTGAAAAACTCAACGAGTACGAGGGTAAAAATCATATCTTTAAAGACAAAGATGGTCTAAAAGAGTGTAAAAGCTTTTTAATGTCACCCGAAAATATGACACTTGTTATAGAGGGAGGCAAGAAAAATAAAATCCGACCGGGAGATATTTTGGGTGCATTAACCAAAAATGCCAAGATAGAAAGCTTTTATATAGGTAAGATAGATATTTTTGAGAGACAAAGTTATGTGGCGATACAAAAAGATTTTATCAAAAAAGCGTACAATCAACTAAAGATAGGAAAGATAAAGGGCAAAAATTTTTCAGTTTGGGTGCTAGAGTAGGTGAATTTAAGTATTGTATTATCTTCAAATGGTATAATTGCGTTCTACTTTTTACGAGGTTGGACAGGTGGGTGAGTTGGCTGAAACCACATCCCTGCTAAGGATGCGTACTGGTAACGGTACCGAGGGTTCGAATCCCTCCCTGTCCGCCATCTTTATAATCTAAACAAATCTTAAATAACCCACAAAACCCATAAAATCACTCTCTATAAGCAAATGATACAGTACCATACTTTAAAAAGATAAATATTGAAAATATAAAAATAGCGATATAACTAAAATAGTAGAGCTCAAAAATAAAACAGCTCCGGTAAGTGCTAGAAGACTACTTCGGTTCCTCTATACTACCCCAAGAAAACTAAACAACATTTCAACAAACCTTATTCTAAATACGATAAAATAAGGACAATAATTATGAGGGTAGAAAGATGAGCAGAAC
>JASFYR010000024.1:0-32536 GCA_045047115.1 Sulfurospirillum sp. | reverse complement strand
GTTCTGCTCATCTTTCTACCCTCATAATTATTGTCCTTATTTTATCGTATTTAGAATAAGGTTTGTTGAAATGTTGTTTAGTTTTCTTGGGGTAGTATACTCTTAAGAAGTGTAACTACTCAGTACCATATAAATATCTAAAAGAAGAGGTAGAGCTTAGATATTCAACTAACCATGTAAAAATATACTTCAAAAACACTCTCATAGCAACACATCCAAGACTTAGAACTCCAGGTCAAACTTCAACACTTCATGAGCATATGCCACGAGAACATCAATATGTCAATGAAAAGATGAACCCAGATAGACTCCGTGCATGGGCTAAACGCATTGACCAGTACAGCAGTCTGTTTGTAGAAGATTCATTTGAAGCGGTAAAGCACAAAGCAAATGCTTATCGTCAGATAGTGGCAGTACTCTCGCTTGCAAAAAGATATGGAAATATGGAGTTAGAATTAGCATTGATGTATGCTACACATAAAAGAATACCAAGAGTAAAATCGATTACCTCTATTTTAGATAAAAAAAATGACAAACACACAGCTTTCACAAAAGATAGATGTATTAGGATATAAAGGCTTTAAAGAGGCATACCAAAGGCAGAGTGAAGATATAGCTTATTCTTCCATGAGCTTTGAGGAGAGGTTGTTTCAACTTCTTGATGCACAGGAAATATTTTTAAAAAACAAAAGAGTTATCATGAATCACAGATTATCTAAAATCAAGGATAAACAAGCTTCTCTTGATGCTATTGATTATAGAGTAGGCAGGAATATCAACAAAGCCCAGATACAATCTTTGGCACAGTTAAATTTTATACACTCTTGTCAAAATATAATAATCACAGGAAAAACTGGTACGGGAAAAAGTAATCTCGCCCAAGCACTTGCCAATCATGCAATATTTAATGGTTTTAGAGTTTACTATATAAGAACACCTTCACTTTTAGAAGAGATAAGGATTTCAAGGATTGATGGAACATATACAAATCTTCTCAAAAAGTATTCAAGATTTAGTCTTCTTGTGCTAGATGACTTTGGTGTGGCTCCCATGATAGATGATGATGCTACAAATTTGTTTGAGATTATAGAAGAGAGAACCAATATAAAATCTACGATTATTACTTCACAGCTTCCTGTGGATCAATGGTACAATTATTTAAATAACAATACTATTGCAGATGCAATACTTGACAGAATTGTTTACTCTTCTCACAGGATAGAATTAAAGGGTGAATCTATGAGAAAAATCAATTCTGTTATGAAAAATAATGAATATTAAAGTGAACATCCGGCCACTTTATGATAAAATAGCACCATAGAAAATATCTCTTAAAGAAGTGGCCGAATGTCACCGCGATTGGTGGCCAGTTTGAGCGTCATAGGCAAAAGTAGTAAATAGCAGAACTCCTACCAACATGGTATTTATAAGTGCTAATTTTCCAAGTAGGTATGCAAATATCGTAAAAAATATCAAAATTATCCATACTATTTCAGCTTTTTTGTTTTTCATTTCACACCTCATCTGATGATATAAATAAGTGGAAAAAGTACAATCCACAACAGATCCACAAGGTGCCAATACACAGCACCCGTCTCTAAACCCCTGTGATCTTCTTTGCTATAGCCCTCTTTTTTTGTCTTTTTGAAAATATTAAAAAGTATAACAGTTCCTAGTGTTACATGCATAAAATGGAACATCGTAAGCAAGAGATAAAACATAAAGAATTTATTTGTACTCAAAGTAATGCCCTGCCCAAATATAGCCGAAAACTCCAAGAGTTTATTTACCAAAAACATACCTCCAAAAGCTATGGCCGAGAGCAACCACTTTGAAGCTGTATGATTTGCATTTTTAAGAGTTAAATCCGGTGATTTTATGGCCTGAAGAGCTTTGACTATAAAATAACTGCTAGTTATAAGTATAAGAGTATCTATAAATCCTGAAGTTTGATTTAAGATCAACTGCGATTTGTTAAATGTCAACACATCAGCTCGCCTTGAAAAGGCATAACCCACAAAGAGCAGTCCAAAAGTCACCAACTCAACATATATGATGATCCAAATAGCAAAATCCCCGGGAGGATACGGCTCTCTTGTTAATTGTTTACTTGACATGCTCACTCTTTTGGAAGTGTAGTGATATGAGTTTTTCCAATACTTCAAGCACATCTTCTTCATCGCTCAAAGACTCAACTATAGAGTGTATACAAGCTTGGTATGGATCAAAACCTTTAACTATCAGTTTTCCTGCATACACCAAAAGTCTGGTTGATACTGCTTCTTGAATTTCATCGTCATCTAGGCGACGAATCTCTCCTGCGATACTCACAAGTTTTTGTGCTATATCTTCATTTACACCACTCTCTTTGACTATAACCTCTTTTTCGATATCTGATTTTGGATAAGAAAAACTGAGAGATATAAACCTCTGTTTGGTGCTAGGTTTCATCCTTTTTAAAACATTTTGATAACCAGGGTTATAAGAAACAACCAACATAAAGTCAGGATGTGCTTCTATCACTTCTCCCGTTCTGTCTATCGGCAAAACTCGACGATAATCAGCCAGAGAGTGCAAGATAACAGTAGTATCTTTTCTTGCCTCAATAATCTCATCAAGATAGCAAATCCCTCCATTTCGCACAGCTTTTGTGAGTGGGCCATCTTGCCAATATGTTCCATTCTCATCTATCAAGTGACGGCCTACCAAATCCGCCGCACTCAAATCATCGTGGCATACTACTGTGTAAACATCTCTTCCAAGCTCTTCACCCATAGCTTCTATAAATCTTGTTTTTCCACATCCGGTAGGCCCTTTTATCAAAATAGGCAGATTCATACCAGCTGCCGCTTTAAAAAGTTCAACCTCATTTGACTGTGGTAAATAGTAAGTTTTTGACATAATTTTCCTTAATTTTGCTATCTTAAAATAAGTATTTCTCAAACTCGCTTTGTGAGGCTCAGACCAACGGGAGGATTTGCCTCTAAGAAGTGAGTTTGAGAAATACTTATTTTGTTAAATTCATATAGATTTCCGTTAAAACCTTAGGCAGTTTCTTTGCATCACGGATAAGTGCATAAGAATTTCTTCCAAACAGGTAGGGTAGATACTCTCTCGCCTCTACATCGATGGTTATACAGTATGGAACTATTCCTTTCTGTTTTACCTCTTCTATGGCTTTTTTGGTATCTTCTATCCCATATCGTCCATCATATCTGTCTGTATCATTTGGTTTTCCGTCACTTAGTATCAAAAGCAGTCTGTTTTGACTCTGCTGTTTTTGCAAAACTCTTGCACTCTCTCTTATGGCAGCACCCAAACGAGTATAGTACCCGGGCTTCATCACATCGATTCTGCCTCGTACCAAATCACTATACCTCTCTTTGAAATTTTTGATTATATGAAAATTTACTTTTTTGTTTTTTATAGAAGAGAAGGCATAGATACTAAACTTATCCTCAAGCCTTTGGAGAGATTCGGAAAAAACCATAAGTGAGTCTTTTATCATATCAATCACTCGTATATCCTGAGTAACTCCCGCCTCTGTGGAGAGTGATATATCTGCTAAAAGAAGTGTTGACATATCTCTTGTCTTTTTTTTGAAGCTCTGAAAAAATCTCTGAGAATGATTTGATTTGTTTTGATGCCCCTTGTAATCTATCCAAGAATCAAAATTTATCTCATCTCCATATGGAAGATTGTCTATCTTTACCCTGTCCAATTCCATCATATCGAGCTCGGATTGAATCTTTTTCATCATTTTATTTAATCTTTTTGGCAGAGGTACAGGCTCTACATGTAGAGCAACTTGAGGTAGGAGACGGACATACTTTTTTATATAATTTTCTTTTCTATAATCCCACTCATCTCTGTAAAAACCATCACCCAGTGGATAATCCTCTACATCCTGCGAGGAAATATCCAAGTCCATTTTTACTCTCGAGGAGAGATTTGCATCTTTTCTTCCGAGTGTTATCTCGTCCAGTTCGGCTGCATTGTACAGGGCATCTTCATCGAAGCTGTCGTTTTCTTGTCTGTCAACATTGACTTGTTCCATAAAGCTCATCAAAGATTCGGGCAAAAAGAGCAAAAGACCATCACTCTCTTTTTCATCATCTGTTTGATTTGCTTTTTTCTTCATCTTTAACTCTTCAGTATTATCCTCTTTACCATCTTTTCTACCCATCTCCTCATCGCCAAAATCAAGAAGTTTGGAGTTGCTAGAGATACTAGGGTAAATCCAAAGCGGATTTGGATAACTGTTATCATCTAGTAAATCTTCGCTTAAAGAAGAGTCAATATATGATAATTCAGAATAGTTCTCGAGTAAAAATTTCTTAGCTTTTGTATAAAATTCTTCAAAACCTTGATACTTTGCTATCAGCTCATCTGCCACTTTTTTGTTTTCTTGTGCTATGTTGCCATTTCTTACATCAACATTGCAAAGCATTGCACATAGCCAATAGTAGTGCATATCATTTAGTTTTTTATCATCAAAATATGAGAGGGCTGTAGGAAAATAGAGGGCTTTCTCATCTTGCCAGGCAAGAAAAAAGCTCCTCCCTTTTCCTGAAAATTTTTCTAAAATAGTTCTTGAAGTTTTGATAAATCTCTTATCGGTTATATGTAACTCTTTAGCTTTATCACCCCCTAAGAGGTGATAAAATATCTTCAGAGATCTCTCTTTTTTTTCAAATAAAACCTCTTGATGTTCAAAAAGTCGGGATGCTTTTTTGGTCAGATATTTATCCCAAAACTTACCGACTTTTTCATCCATCTATGCTACTGCTTTCTCTTCTTTTACAAAAAAGCTGTAAAAATAGACCAACAATCCAATAAAAGTCATGACTCCAAAGATAGAACGGACTATATAGACTGTAGAAATTTTTGCCTGTGCATCCATAAATGCCATAGCGTGAGCAGAGTCTGGAATTCTTTGCATCTCGATTTGCATAACGCCGGCAACCGTTAACGCAAGAGTAAGACCGATCATACCAATTACCATCAGCCAAAAACTTGCTAACTCTACTTTTTGAGCTTTTGCACAGTTTCCGTGAGGACGACCTCTGAGTATCGGCATAGCATAAGAGATAAGCGTAAAGCAAATCATCACATAAGCTCCAAAAAATGACAAGTGACCGTGAGCCGCTGTGAGTTGAGTCCCGTGTGTGTAGTAGTCAACCGGAGCCAAAGTGTGCATGAAACCCCAAACACCGGCACCTAGAAAACCGACAACTGCCGTGCCTTTTGCCCAAGTCAAAGCTATCTTGTTATCATCTTGGATACGACGATTTTTGATCATATTGTATGCAAAAAGTATCATCAGGAAGAAAGGAATCGGCTCAGCAGCAGAAGCGATGGATCCTATCCATAACCAATAGCCAGGAGTTCCTATATAGAAGAAGTGGTGTCCGGTTCCTGCAAGTCCTGCGATAAGTGTCATAGCAATGATGAGATATAGCCATTTATCTATATGTTCTCTGTCAACTCCTGTAAGCTTAACAAGTACAAATGCAAGCAATGCTCCAAGAATTAACTCCCAAGTAGCTTCAACCCATAAGTGAACAACAAACCACCAGAAAAATTTATCCATTATCATATTGTCTGAAAAGTAGAATGCAAACAAGAAAAAGAATGCCAAACCAAAAAGTCCGGTAAGCAAAATGATAGAGATAGTAGTGGTTCTACCCTTTATAACTGTCATCGTAACATTTAGTATATATGAGACCACGACAAGAACTATACCAATCTTTGTGATAGTAGGCTGTTCCAAGAACTCCCTGCCCATCGTAGGCCAGAGGTCATTCATAGTAAGTTTTGTAAGCTCGGCATACGGAACAAACAGATAACCTAAAATCGTAAGAACACCGGCTACTACAAATACCCAAAAGGTAATCTTAGCCAAAAGCGGGCTCCATAACTCTCTCTCCGCCTCTTCAGGAATCAGATAGTAAGTTGCACCCATAAAACCAAACAGCAGTAAAACTATAAGAAGATTTACATGTACCATACGAAGCACATTGAAAGGAAGCATAGGAAACAAAAAGTCACCATAAATATACTGAACGCTCATGGTTAGCCCAAAGAGAATCTCTCCGGCAAGCAGTATCAATGCAAAGATAAAATATGGCTTTGCGACCATTTGAGATGAATATTTCATATGTTTTCCTTATCCTTGTATGTTTGGTGGCCAGTCTTGGTTGTTAACCCTAGATGTCCAAATTAAAAAATCTGCAAGATTGTTTACCTGCGATGGTGTCAGATGAAATTGCGGCATCTTTCTTCTGTTCTTTACATGTAGAGGCTGAGCTGCCATCCAACCTGCAAGATAAGCTTTAAACGCCGCTTCATTTCCACCGCCAAGTCTTTTAAATGCATTTCCCAGTTCAGGAGCATAGTATGCACCCTCACCCATTAGAGTATGACAACCTACACAGTCGTTATTTTCCCATACTTTTTTTCCAAGAGCAACAGATTTTGTTATCTTGTTTTCATGGCTCAATTTTGGAATCTGTTTTACAGTATCAAATGTCAATCCCACAAATACCAAGATTGCAAAAAGACCACCGCCAAAATAGATATTTCTGGCCATATCTTTAGTAATACGCTCAGTCATTTCCACTCCTATTTTAAATTCTACCTCAAAGTAGTGATTGGAATTTTATCGAAAAATTATTAATTCTACCTTTAGGTAGTAATAATATTATTAAGATGATTTTAATTTTTTTAAATTATAATAGTGATGTAAAAAGGTGAACATATGCAGCTAAACAACACTTCTCAATATGCCATAAGAATCTTAAGCTATATCGCTAGAGAGCAAGATAACCGCTTACTCAGCGCCAATGAGCTCTCTGAAACACTCAATATCCCATATAAATTTCTTACTAAAATTATGACTAAGCTCGTCAAGGCTGAGTTTGTGGAGTCCGTAAGAGGCAGAGATGGTGGCTTTAGATTGAAAAATGATTCCGGGAAAATAAGTGTTGATGATATACTTAGTCTTTTCAATGATTCCATTAAAGATGAACAGTGTCTACTGGGTATAGGAGCCTGTGATACTCACTGCAAATGTGCCATGCACGATCAATGGATGAAACCAAAACTTTTGATACAAAAACTTTTCAGAGAATCAAGCATAAAAGACATATCTAAAAAAGGCTCTAAAATCTAATCTTTTATTGAGATGATTTTGCCTCTATATCCTACATCTTCTATAGCTTTTAGAAGTTGTTTTTTACTCACACCTTTTTCAAAAGTTACGGTTGCTTTTTTGGTATTTAATCTCACTTTTGCCTTTGTTACACCATCTATCTTCCTTAGACTCTTTTTTATAGCCATAGTACAAAGTGGGCAAGTCATACCCTCTACATGTATAGTCGCTACTTTTGCAAAAGAGAGTGAAAAAATAGCTAAAATTAAAAAAATATGTTTCATATTACTCCAATATATAATTCACCCAGTAGGGATATGTGATTAAAATAGCAACAAAAACTGTGCCTATTATCAAAAGTATTTTATAGTTTTTAGACAGCCAGGTATCGCACATTAGTTTATCTTTTCTATGTCTCAAATAATCATACCAAAGATAGGCGACAAGCAGAACAGAGATGAGTGAAAAATATCTACTATAAGGTGCAAAAACCTGCAAAAAAGAGAGCGAACTCATGCTTACTCCAAAAACAAAAAACAAAAAAGGAGCTAAACAACAAGTGCTTGCAAGAAGAGCAGAGACAAGCGAGCCAGCGATGATGGCTACAAAAGATCTATCACTCTTTTTTGGTTCAAGTCCGCACTCATAACCTTTGACCAAAGTGATGGTTGTGATACCATCAATCTTTGGTTGAACTTCAAAGTAGATGCTCTGTTTTTTAGCATATCTTTTGACATTTTCTATCGATGAGTAGGAGTTTAGATCCACATCCAAAACATCATCATCCCCTAAAGCCTCATAAGCCTCTTTTGTCCTTATGACAGGCTGGGGGCAGTCTAGGTCTTTACAGTCTAGCTTCACTTATTACTCCACTGATTAAATACACCAACTTTTGAAAAATAGAGATAGGGTGAGATTTGAATAGAAAAATTTAAAGGACTAGCATTTGCTAATTCAAGAATTTTTCTCTTTAAAGATTGCCCTATATCTGTTTTCCCTTCGGGTGCTTTAGTTTTGTCCATATACTTCGTTAGATTTTATTGACTTAGCTTTGGCTAAGCCTGCAAAAATCTGTCTTGTCTATGAACAAAACTAAAACATCAAAAATTGGTGTACTTAGTCAGTGGAGTAATTTAACTTCTTGTGAAGTGATTTTGTATGAAAAAGCTCTTGGAGAGTAGTAATTCAGTACATCTCCATCAACTTCGCCATAAGGATAACCCAGCATATTTAGAGGAAACTGCTCTGGTTTCGGATACAACACAAAATCTCTCGCATGGTTAAATCCCACCCAATTCATCTCCCATGAGTGTATATATCTAGCCCGCAACTCTTGTACTTTTTTGTCATCATACTTTAACTTTTCTACAAGCTCAAGCTTGGTGATATCTGCAGGGTCACTTGGTATCCAACCAATTCCTGCTATATAGTATTCAGCTCGACAGTGTTGCCATGTGGATATATTTGCAAAACCATTTTTATCTGATTTTCCCAAAGCTCTTGAGTAATATGACTTTCCAAGTCTTATACCAAAAACCTCACGGCTAGGTATACCAGCAGCCCTTAATAGTGCTACAAAAAGAGAGCTGATATCAGTACACTTTCCGCCAAAATACCCACTCTCAACCATCTTTCCTGCATTTCCGACACCACAACCTATCACCTTTGGATCTCTAAATGTAGTCTGAGTCACCCAGTCATAGATGGCTTGGACTTTTTCAAATGTATCGTTTATATTTTTGGTCAGCTTGTCTGCTATCTCCTTTATCTTTCCATCAGTCGGAATATGCTCGGTCGGCTCAAGATAAAACTTGACATTCTCTGGCAATGGAAGCTTCTGCTTGCTGGCTTTTTTGATGAGTTTTAAGCTCACTTCTCTTGGAGTTGTTTCTATCTCCATCTCTACATGTAGAGTCTTTTTCTTGTCGCTCTTGTTCCAGCTAGCATACAAAACCCTTGCATCATAAGGGTTGTTTGAGTTGATATTGTAATCATCATAGTTTCCACTAAACTTTAAAAATCTTACCTTTTGGTAGTCACTGTTAAATGGAAGCGGATTCCAAAGTTTTGCCGGAAAACTCTTTTCATCATACTTTAAATCAAAGTCATAAATCACTTTAAATTTTCTACTAATCTCTCCTGCAAACAGTTCACTAGGCACTATAGTTATAGCACCGATTGTCAAAGCAGAACCCACTAAAAATTCTCTTCTTTTCATAGCTGTATCCTTGTAAATGTTTCGATTTTATTGCAAAATATGACGAGAAGTAGTCTTACATGTAGAAATCATGCAACATTATGTCAGCCCAAACCTTGGGCAATATGCAATCTATTTGTGAATGATAACAAAAAATGATAAAAATCTTGCTTAATATTTTTTAATATTTTCATCCAAAATCAGTAAAAAATCACTCTTGCTCCAAGCTCCGGGGTAGTCATTCATAAATTTTCCATCGGGGGTCAGGATAAAAAATGTTGGTGTGAATTTTTTGTACTTTTTGTCCAGACCAAGAGGCAGTTTAGTTTTGTCCACATCTATTTTTATAAAGACAAAGTCCTTGTTTATAACTTGCTGTATATCAGGGAGTGATAATACCTCTTTTTCCATCTTTTTGCAGTAGTAGCATGTCTTTGACATCGCTTCTATGAGTATGATTTTTTGCTCTTTTTTGGCTTTTTGTATGAGCTCTTTTGTACTTAGGTTTTTTAGAATTTTCTTAGCACGGGGATGGTTTTTGAGTCTCATCTTTTTATAATCAAAGAGATAATCTGCTATATTTGATAGCTCTTCTTGAGTTACTATACCCTTCATGCTCTCTTTTTTACCAAAATATTTTAGAAATCTATGCGGTATGACACTGTTGTTTTTATTTGGATTATAGACATAATCTTGGATAAAATCACCAATCTCAACTCTTTGCATCTCAGGATCAGATTTGTCACCTATGTGTATCGGTGCCTCTTTCATAAAGTATGCAAGCATATTTACAGTTGGTGCTTTCAGCTTTAAAACTTTGTTGTCTTTTTTGTAAAAATTATCTTCAAGCACTTTTCCTGCAATGTAACCTGTATGACAAGATGCACATTTTTGCTCAAAAATCTTTTTACCTGTTTTATAGTCAGCAAACAGGCTTATGGACAAAAATAGAAACAAGATTATGACAAATCTCTTTTTAGTATGGTGAAACATCTATCCACCCATCAGCTATTCTCTCGATAGCTTCGGCTATACCTATCTGAACATATGTCACTCCGCTTATAAAATCTTTCTTTTTCCAACCCATCGTATCCATCGTATTTTTACAAACTACAAAATCTATATTGTCATAAAGCATCAGGGATTTTATCCTTTTTAAGATTTTTTTATTATAATCCTTCCTAGCAGCTCTTATACCATTTGCATAAAAAATAAGCTCAACATGAAGAGCCTCCTGTGGGTAACCCTTCAGGACATTGTTTACGGCATTTAGTATATGATTTAACTTTTTTGTTTCACTGCTGTTTATTCTTATAAGCCACTGTCTTGGATTTTCAAAACTAGGCTTTGGTGTAGCAAAATCGACTTTTGCAAAAGCAAAAATTCCTATCAATAAAATCAGTATCAGTTTTTTCATCACATATCCTTATTGCCACTCTAGTTGGTCAAAATAGTGTCTGGCATTTCTTAGATATAACTCTTTGTAATGGGGTATATCTTTAAATTTGTCCGTATGCACATATTTTTCCAAATCTGCTGGATCAATATCTTCTTCATAAGCCTTTTTGACTTG
Source organism: Sulfurospirillum sp. (assembly GCA_045047115.1). Classification (GTDB taxonomy): domain Bacteria; phylum Campylobacterota; class Campylobacteria; order Campylobacterales; family Sulfurospirillaceae; genus JAADIZ01. The sequence continues at coordinate 21,613 of JASFYR010000024.1, read as the reverse complement.
TTTTCTCAACATAAGAAGATACTCTAAAGTTGGCTTGTATGAGTTTGCATCAAATCTCTTTCCATGCCCGCCCATCACATACTTTGCGTTTTTATTCTTTATGAGTTTTAGGGCTTTTATCCATTCGTTCATATTGCTGTCACTCGCGTAGTTTACGAATCTTCCGTTAAATATCGTATTTCCTGTAAAGATAAAACTGTCTTTTGGACTATAGACTATCAAATCTGCAGCACTCTGTGTGCCTTTTGAAGGCTTTATGACATAGATTCTCTTATTGCTTCCTTTTATCTCAAGCTCTTTATCTATCAATAAATCAGGAGTGACAGCTTTTGTATTTTTGGTCAAATCTTTTGGCAGTGCAGTCATTGTTCTCCTGTATGTATCGGGGTGAGATTTGATGAGCTTTGGCAAACTTGATGCACCTGCTATCTTTACACCTTTTTCCTTAAAGTATGAAGCTCCCAAAAGTCTATCATCATGATAATTTGTAACTATAACAAATTTGATTTTCTTATTTGTAGATTTTTCTATAAAAGCATTTAACTCTTTTGCAAAATTATAAGTAGCACTTGTATCAAGTAAAACCAAAAAATTTCCCATATCTATGTAGCATACATTTGACACAAAACCTCTGTTTGATTTTAAAACAGGGTTATAGTCGCCTATAAAACAAGATATATCTTTTGTTATTTCAAGTGGTTTAAACTCAAAAAAATTTGCAAATAAAAAAATTGGTAAAGTTAGAAGAAGTATGGTTTTTTTCATTATAGCTCCGAATTCTTTCAGCAAGGCAATCGCCTTGCTGAAAATTGTTTAATTTTTGTAAAGTGAGAGTTCGATACCGGGGTTATTTTTAACACCTATGATATCCGGAGTCTCAAGTTTTAAATTTTTAATATGTTTGTGATCTCCTAGATACTTCTCAACAGTATCCCAAACAGGCTCACCCGTAGAGGCACTTCCGACTGTTGACCAGCCTGCGAGCTTATAGATTCGGTTTGCATCTATCTTCTCTCCTGAGCTTAGTTCAAGATTTGTGATTCTTTTACCTATATCTTTTCTAGGATCTATCTTATATGAAAGACCGCCTGTTCGCACCATATCTCCACCCTGTTGCAAAAATGGATCTTTATTAAAAAGGTTATCTGCAACATCTTCCAAGATACCGTGCAAATCTCCACCTTTGACATCTCTTACATAAGTCTCAGGATAGGTCATAGATGTATGGTTCATCAAATCATCAAATGTAATAGCCTCCCCCGGTAAAACAGAAGTTCCCCATCTAAAGCCAGGGCTCATAGATATCTCAGCCCCTTTTACTTCACGAAGAGCATCACAAATGATCTGATCAAATGTCCCGTTGAAGTTTCCTCTTCTGTAAAGGAGATTGTCAGTTGTTGCCAACGGTTTGGTGAGTTTATCAATAAAAGGAGCTCTTACTTTTTCGATATACTTTTTCATCTCAGCATCTTCTGGTAAAAGATCAGAGAAAACAGGCATAAGAGTAAATCTAAAGTCTCTTACTTTTTTGTCTTTTATGTCGATGTCAAGCACACCTATAAACTTACCGTTTGAACCGGAGTTTATGACATGTGTTACACCTTTTGAGTTTTTAACAGGAACTGCTTCAGGAACAGCGTCATGAGTATGACCTCCAAGTATAAAGTCGATACCACTGACAACTTGTGCCATCTTTTTATCAACATCAAATCCATTGTGAGATATAACCATCACTGCATCCGGTTTCTCTTTTATCTTTATTTCGTCTATAAGCTCTTGCATCTCATCAGGCTTGATGCCAAATGACCAATCAGGTATAAATCTCTGAGGGTTTGCGATAGTTGTATAAGGAAAGGCCTGTCCTATAACAGCTACCATGTGATCACCCATCTTCTTCATAACATATGGTCTAAATGCCCTTCCTGTGTCTTCATTGTAAGCTTCGGCACCATTCATAAGTGCTTCATCTTTTACAAATACATTTTGAGCGATAAAATCGGACTTTAGTGCTTTGATATTCGCTAGAATCTCTTTTTCTTTGTATGTGAATTCCCAGTGCCCTGTACAGACATCAACCCCTAGTATATTTATAGCCTCAACCATATCTTTACCTCTGGTATAGAGCGAAGTTGCACTACCTTGCCAAGTATCGCCACCATCTAAAAACAGAGTTTTATCTTTTCCAAAATTTCCTCTTAAGTGGTCGGTTAAAGTTTTTATATGTGCAAAACCGCCAACTCTATGAAACCTATGTGCATTTTGGACATAATTCATACAAGTCATAGCAAAACCGGCTCTTGAATTTTCAGATATGCCATAATACTTCAAAAAGTGGCTCCCTACAATATGCGGGGGTTTTCCATAATTTGAATCAAATCCAAGATTTACACTTGGCTCTCTAAAATGTACCGGCATCAACTGCGCATGACAGTCTGTCATGTGCAAAAATCTGGCATTACCAAAATTTTGAATCTTATAGTAATCATTCAAATTTTTTACATCAAAAAGTTTTTGATGTGATTTTGCAAACATAGATGATGCCCCTAAAACGGACATCATATATAAAAATTCTCTTCTATTTAATGAACTCATTATTTACCTTTTTTACTTCGGAACTTCTGCACGCCAGGTTTTTTCAAACTCTGCTGATTCATCCATAGCAGTCTGTGCTTCATATGCTACTTCATTTGCCAAAACTATAGCTTTTTTTGGATCACTTTTTGCCAATTTTTTTGTATTTTCCAACTCTTTTTTTGTATTTTTCCAAGCAACTTCCTGCTTGTGGGCTTCATTATATTTCATCTGTGCGTTTGCTATGGCACTATCTGCTTCATTTGATGCAGACGGGGTGTTCATCGCGCAGCCAGCTAGAAATGCTACCGTTATCGTGCTTATTAAAAGTAATTTTTTCATATTTTTTCCTTTACTTTCTTGTATCTGGGCCATTAAGCTTCATACCGTTTGACATATATGTCAAGAAGTATGATAACTCTTTGAGCGGCTTGCTTTGTATTTTAGGTTTTTCACTGCCTGTTTGCTTTATACAGCCCACAAGTCTTCTTTGAAGTGTTCCTAGTCCACCCCACTTAAGTCTATATACAGGCATTTGTGTAGTTTGACCAAGAGCTGGACTCAAAGCTTCGGCTCTTAGTCTTTTACCGGCACTCTTTACATGACACTCATTACAGCTTAAAGCCAGATAACCTCTTTGTTTGTAGAACATTCTCTTGCCTTCTTCATAGGCTTTTGCGGCATTTGCATTTGGTATCTTTATATCTATTTTTTTGCCTCTTGATTTGAAAGCAATATATGCAACAACTTTTGCAAGATCTCCTTTTCCATATTTGAGTGGCTTTTCTCCATTTATCACTCTACACTCATTTACCGCCATACCAATTGTAACTATCTCATCTCTATGTATATCATAGTATGGATAATTTTGTCTGATAGCAGGATTTGGGAAACAGCTAGAGTATGTTTTTCCATTTGCAAAAGGTTTTTTAAACAATGCCTCTCCATCATCTAGCGGAATCTCGTACGGAGGGAAATCATTAATCTCTGCAAATTGTTCTTTACTTGGCCTATACCAACTCATGGTGCCATCTTGAAAATCTTGAAACTTCAGAGGATATATGTAGTCCTTTTTAATTTCTGCAGCTGAGACATTTGGGAAATACTCTGCCCTGTTTTTAAGAGGGTTTGCAAATTTCTTTAAGAAGTAGTTTACAAATGCATGTCTGTCTTTTTCTGCTTGAGCATTAAAGTTTGCCGCAAACAAAATTGAGCCACTTATCATAGATATAATGGCAATTTTTATCAATTTTTTTAACATATTGTTCTCCTTTTTATTTGTAAAAATTAAAGTTTTTTACTTTAGCTTGATATCTCTTTTTTCCGTTGCTCCCGTATTGTCTTTCCACTCTACAGTAACTGTATCACCTTTTTTTGCACCTTTAAATGCAAATTTTATATAGGGGTTTTTTGATATTGCTGATGTAGGGTACATATCATATACCAATCTGCTACCATGTTTTACTGTAAGATGATTTATGTATTTTGGATCACCTTTGCCACCGCCAATTTTACCTGATGCCATCGGATGTTTTACAAGTAATTTTACTGTTGCTATATCATGTTTAACTTTTGCTATCGCCTTTATTCCCATTTTAATTTCCTCTTTTATTTAATTGTTTTCTTTATTAGGAAGTAAATTCCTAATAAATTCATTGCACTAAAGCTTGACCTTACGGTCAGAAACTTTTTTATTTAATTGTCATCTTAACTAGGAAGTAAATTCCTAGTTAATTCACACGCTACTAAAGCTTGACCTTACGGTCAGAAACTTTTTTATTTAATTGTCATCTTATCAAAGAACAACTCTTTGGATAAGAACTTTTTGGAACTATTATTGATGACCAGTATCAACCGCCACAGCCGCCAACTGTAACTTTTACCTGTTTGATTGCTTCATGCAGTTTTCCATTTGCATCTTCTACAATTAGTCTTACTTTTCCTGTTTTTCTCATTTTTATTCTGGTTGAAAATTTTGGAATTGTACCTTCTTGCAGTTCCCAAGCAACTGCCAGTGGGCGAGGATTTCCATCTATTATAAGAGCCATTGATTTTGCATTATCCAAACTAGTAGATACTGTTACAGGAACAGCGCCTCCGTTTTCAGCGATATCTGGCAGTTTCAGTACTGCTTTGTCGTCTTTTACTACAGTTGTTGTGCCATAAACTCCCTTTATCGCAGCATCTCCTTTTGTAGCATCAAAAGCAGCCGGATGCTCTTTTAGTATGTTTGCACTACTTATTGTTTGTAGAGCTGCTACCGCCATTGTTGTAAAACCTAATCCTAAAAAATTTCTTCTTTTCATATTTAACTCTCCTTATTTTGCTTTTGTTGTTGCTTGTAGATATACTACTATTGCATCGATTTGTTGTTTTGTTATCTTATGATTTCTACCCATAGGTGGCATAAGAGTATTTGGTACTGTTTTATTTGGATCCCAAATTTTATCAAACAGATATGCTTTAGGATAGGTATCCAAGTTTGCAAGTTTTGGACCAATATTGCCAGTTTGGGGAATATTAGGATCACCTTGAACCGAGTGACAAGCTAGACAGTTACCAAGTTTTTTAGTAACAAATACTTTTCTTCCTTCTTTGATTAGTGCATCATTACTTGCAGCATTTGCCGCAGAAGTAATGACTGTACCCATTATGGCTATCGCTAATAATTTCTTTGCGTTTATCATCTTTTCTCCTTTTTATTTAATTGTTTTCTTTATCAGGAAGTAAATTACTGATAAATTCATTGCACTAAAGCTTGACCTTGCGGTCTCTTATCTACTCTATTTACTATTTTTCAGCATATATTTAACGGCATCTTTTACATCAGCATCTTTAAGTGTTGTATCTCCACCTTTTGGAGGCATTGAATTAAAGCCATTGATAGCATGATCAAATACTGTTTTTAAATTCTCTTTTCCAACATGTGCCCAATCAGCTTTATTTCCAAATTTTGGAGCACCTGCCACTCCTGAATTATGGCATCCTGCACAAGTATTTTCGTACACACTCTTTCCAATTCCATCATCTTTTGAGATTTTTTTAGTATGGTTTGGATATTTTGCTTCTACAGTCCTGCTATAATTTGTACCAAAATAGTATCTTCCTTTGCCAAATGGCGGGTCTACTACAGTAGCATCTGTTTTGATATGCATAACTATCATTTTCGATTTCTCTGTGCAATCTTTCATACATCTTGTATTGTGGGTATCAGGCTTTCTAAGGTTGTTATACTCAAATCCTTTTTCATTTGGCAGGTGAACAGATTTGATAAACTTTCTATCTATGATGGTGTTATCCTCTATATCAACACCATTTACTTTTATCTCATTTAACTGAAGTAAATATCCAAGTATCCCATAAACCTGAGAATTACTAAGTGATTTTGGAGCAGATAGTGGCATAGCTGTCTGTATGTACCAAAAAAACGGTGCGATATAAGGAGCATAACTTCCTATTGTCTTCAGAGGCCCCGGGTCTCCTCCTGATTTTGGGTGAAGCTTCAAGGTACCGATTCCACCTGCTAAGACTGGAAATCTATCTACTCCTTCTCCGAAGTCACCATGACAAACTGCACATTTTGCTGCAAATACCTGCGCCCCTTCTTCAACACTCATCTTGCCATCAGGTAAGCCTTTGCCATCTGGTCTGACATCAGTATTCCATGCTTTTATAATCTCTCTTGATGCTTTTTTTCCAAAATTATGATTTTTTCCACTTATTTGTGATTTATATACTTCTTTTACTTTGATAACTTTTTTTCTGATTATCGCACCATCTACATTTGTTTCAAGTCCCTGTTTATTTTTTTCAACACTAGGGTAAGGATAGTGGTTTGGTCCAGCTGGTGTATAGTCAAGTTTTGCGGCTCCTAAGTTCGTTACAAAAGCAACTGAGCCTATCAACAGTGTAAGATTACGCATAGATGTGTACATTATTTACCTCCCCATTGCTCTTGACTTCCCAGGTTTGAATGGCATTTCTATGATATACCGCCTCTCTTCCGCGGGCTGCAACTATCTGTTTTGCTGTCGGCTGAGTATAGCCGGTATCGTCAGTTGCTCTGCTTTGCAGCATCATCGGCTTTCCATCCCAATTGATTTCTATCGCAAATCTTGTGACTGCTTTTGGAAGAACCAAACTGGTAAACTTAGCCTCTTTCCAATTTTTACCGCCATCAGTTGAGACATCAACATGAGTAATAGCTCCTCTTCCTGACCATGCGATTCCTTCTACTTTTACCACACCTTTTTTAAGGCCTTTCCAGTTTCGCTCAGGACAAGGCGAAGTAATAACAGAATTTGCCTCCATGACCCAATTGTACATCTTTGCATGTCCGTCATACTCCAGCATGGTATATTTTGTACTCTCTTCTCTTACCATCCATGATTTTGTATCAAACTTCAATCTTTTTAACCATTTAACCTGGATAGCTCCTTCCCAACCAGGAAGAAACAGTCTTACAGGATAGCCTTGTTCAGGTCTGAGTGCCTCACCATTCATCGCATATACCAACATTGCATCATCTAAAACTTTCTCGATAGGAACACTTCTCCCTACACCTGCTGGATCAGATCCCTCAGGAAACATCCATTTGGCTTCTGGTTTTAGTCCGATATCTTCCAGTATAACTTTCAAAGGAACTCCTGTCCACTCGGAGCAGGCAAGCATACCGTGCGTAACCTGAAGTGAATTTAGACCCGGACCTCTGTATTCCATGCCGTTGTTTGCAGCACACTCAAAAGAGTGAATCACACTTACACTTGGGTATCTTTTGATATCTTCAAGCGTGAGAACAACTTCTTTATCTACAAGACCATGTATTAAAAGTCTCCATTCAAGTGGATTTATATCTATAACGCCTCCATGACATCTTGTAAAATGCAATCCATTTGGAACTATAATTCCTTTTAAATCTTGCCACGGGGTGAAGCTGATAGATGCTTTTTGATCAGCTGTTAACCAAGGAACATCCCTTCTGACAACATTTTGTTCATATCTAGATGGCAATCCATATGGAAATGCATTATTGTCTCTGCCCCATTTTAAACCCCACTCAGGATTATTTGGCGGTAAGTTTTTTGGATTTACATGTGATTCCGCCTGAAGTTTTGTCGCTCCGACACCTCCTAAGGCTGCAGCAGCAGTTACAGAAAAGAAAAATCCTTTTCGTAGAAAATCTCTTCTGCCTTCTTTAGGAGTTTTTTCTATCTCTTTTGCAACTTCTCTAATCAAATCAGAAGTAGAAGAACTAGAATTTTTTGTATCTATTTTTATCTCTTTCAATTACATCTCCTTTCATATAAAAATATAATAATAATTAATATTGAAATATTTTAATGTCACTATTTTATCATTTTTAAACTTAAGAAAAGATTATAATTAAAAATACTTTTTTATAAGGAAATATCATATTAAAGCTGTCTAAAGTACGATATAAAGGCATAAGATACAGATATAATGTAAAAAATAGATAATTTATAAATATATATTTTACTATATGATGTTACGATAAGTAGCAATACAAACACAGTTATATTATATGTGTATTATAGTTTATTATAATGTATATAATTTAGTCAAATATATAATATTTTTTTATAACTATCAAAAAAACTTGTAGCAAAAAGCTAAAAAAAGTCCAACTCTCCTTCAGCACAACAATATCTTGCAATTGAGTACCAAAATCTCAAAAAAAAGCAGAGGTTGCTTTTTACAAAATAGTTAATTATTAATTTTACATTAATTATTAACTTCTATTATGAGCATAAGATTATTTTTATATTTTAGCTATTTCAAAAATGGTTGATTTTTGATTTTTGATTTTTATATATACCAGGATATCTTTTTTGTCTTTTGAGAGTTTCACTAAAAATACTTTACAGTTTTTCAGCGTGCTGTCTAGAAACATGTACTTTAGATTCTCCTCCAATATGGGCAGTTGTATCTGCCTTGAAGATTCAATTCTCACTAAAGTATCGTCTTTTTTTGACACAAACCAAACGATATAAGGATTGCTTATGCCGTAAACTGTATTTTTACTTCTAAAATAGACAACCGAGTACCGTTTGTACTCCTGTGTATTTAGCTCATTAGATTGCAGGAGATCTCTATATAAAACATCTTGAAATTTTTCTATTTTACTGGTTTCTTCCACTTTGTTCTTAAAAATCTCGATACCTGTTTTTGTTTGATAGATAGTAGATGTAACAAATATACTAATCAACCCCAAAAGTACAATAGAAACTAAAATCTCTATAAGTGTAAAAGCTCTTTTCATCACTTTTTAACCGTCAAAAAATTTGATGTAGCACTTCTGTTTTTTAGTGTTATTTGATCTATAAGAAGATTGACACTGCTCTCATCATGGATAAAATTGACCATAGATTTGTATTTTTGTTTGTACATCACTTTTGTATTTTTTAGCTCTTTAATCAAAAGGTCACTTTTAAAATCATACCTGTTTTTAAGCAAATCATACAAATTTGACTCTTTATTGTGTAGATCCATAGAGTGCTGATTAAGCGGAATAGATACATACTTTAAAAACTTCAGTTTCGAGTCAGATATCATATAGAGTCGCTTTTCATTTGAATTTACTCTCAAAAGCGAAATTCCGACAACACTGAGAATAATGATGCTTATGATTACTTCCATCAATATATATGCTGATTTGTTATTTGTGGTAGTAATCATCTATGCTCCTGGGAAACATATCGTCTTTAAAGTAAGCTTTACGGGCCTCTTTCAGAGTATTAAAACTGATCACCTTCTGATAAAAAGGATAAAAAAGAAGAAATTTAGTGCCTGTATCCACTATCAACTTATCAATAAATTTTCCGGCATATAAATTTAGCTTAAAGCAGATATGTTGCCTTTTTTTATTTAAAATAGCAGGTGGATAATCAATAATTTTCAAAAATCCCGCTTTATCTTCGCTATAAATCTTATAGGTATTGGAAAATGGAGCAACAGTACTGTCACTGTAAATTTTTTCAAGATGCAATATAGTATTTTTATCACATTTATCTCCATATATATAAAAAATTGAGCTACCTTGAAATTCAATTTTTTTTATGTATTGGGGTAGGTTATCTATATTTGGACTTTTGAAGATGCTCTTTTTAGAGCTAAAAGTACCAAGAGCCAAAGAAAAAATGATACCAAGCAGTAAAATAACTACTAATAATTCGATAAGAGTAAAAGCTTTTACTCGCATGTGGATAGTTTTATGTCTGCATCATTGCCGTCTCCACCCTCTTTTTTATCGCCTCCAAGCGAGATAATATCGAAAAAACCTGAAGTCTTTATATAGATATATGGGCTTTTCCAAGGATCAAGCGGTACTTTTTTACTGTCTATAAAACCTCCGACAGGATAAGATGTATAAACAGATGGGTTTGGATTTTTTATTAGAGCTTTCATACCTTCACTTGTGGTAGGATATGTTCCGTTTGAGAGCTTGAAGGACTTTAGAGCATCTGACAAAGAGTGCATCTGCACGCAGGTAAGCTTTCTTTTTGCCTGCTCACTCTGCCCTAAAAGATTTGGCAATACCAAAGACGCCAAAAGACCAAGTATTATGATGACGATCATAAGCTCTATAAGAGAAAATGCCTTTTTCATATAAGAATCCTAAACTTTTAATTTGAGAGATACCCTCTATAGACTATAGCAAATTTTATATTTTATATAGATAAATTATGAGACCATTACACAATGGTCTCATTATGCTAAAATTTACAGAAAAGGGAGTATAATTGTGAAAAAAGCAAGGCATCACCGGTGAAAAACTTTGAAGAACTAAGAAAACTTATAGAGATAAACTCGTACACTAAAAATAAAGAGGGTGTAGACAAAAATGGTGAGATTTATAAAAAAATAATGAGTGAACTAGGCTTTACATGTAGAGTATTTGAAAGAGAGCACATAGGCAATCATCTGCTTTTTCAATCTCCGAAGAGAGATGGTAAAAAGCTACTTCTTCTAGGACATATGGATACCGTTTTTCCAAAAGGCTCTTTTTGTGACTTCAAAGAAGATGAAGAGTGGATATACGGGCCGGGAGTATGTGATATGAAAGGTGGAAATATTGTGGCCGTTGAGGCTCTCAGAAATATATATAAAAAATTTGGCAGGGTTGAAAATATCGACTTTATGCTTGTCAGTGATGAAGAGGGTGGAAGTGACGATTCAAAATTTGCAACTGCGAGTATCTCCAAAAATTATAACTACTGTATGGTTTATGAGGCTGCCGGGGTTAATCTTGAAGTCGTGGTTGCAAGAAAAGGCGCAGGAACATTTTATATAGACATAGAAGGTAAAGCAGCACATGCAGGCAATAACTACAAACTAGGAATCGATGCAAATCTTGAAGCAGCCTATAAAACCCAGGAGATTATCAAACTTACAAATCTAAAAGAGGGAACCACTGTAAATGTAGGCAAGATAGAAGGTGGTGTCGGAGCAAACACTATCTCACCTTGCGCAAAACTCACCTTTGAAGCCAGATACACCCATATAAGCGAAAGGGACCGCATACTTGGGGGCATAAACGAAATTGTAAACAGTTCACATGTAAGAGGCACCAGCGCATATCTGAGTGGGGGTATCCAAAGAGATGTGATGGAAGAAAATGTTGCCCAGAGTATATTTTTAAAAAACATAGAAAATTACATAGGAGAAAAACTTCTCACAGAATCCAGAGGCGGAGTGAGTGATGCAAACATAGTCTCGTCAAACGGAACTCCGGCGATTGATGGATTTGGTCCTTTTGGAGATGGCGACCACACTTCACATGAGAGAGCTTTAAAGAGTAGTTTTACCCAAAGGATTAATCTTTCAACTAAGATTTTTGAAGGATTTTTAGAGGGAAATATATAATATTTTTTCGTCAGTCATTTTTAAAAATGACTGTAAATATTTATTTTCTATTTATTATTTAAATATATAATTCATCAATAAGGATGATTTATGTTTAAAAAAATAGAGGTCAAAAAATTTTTAGAGACAAATGACCCTTATATCGCATTTTCACTGCCTACTTTAAGAGGGGGTACGATAGATACAAAAAATTTGGAAGGAAAAGTTCTTTTTATCAATTTTTGGGCAACCTGGTGTGCACCATGCAAAGAAGAGATGCCTTCAATGCAAGCGCTTTATAACAAACTAAATGCCAAATATCCAAATCAATTCGAAATGCTTGCTGTAAATATCGATACTCAAGATGTGCCCCTGACAGTACAGATGTATGCATTGGATTTAAAACTTAAATTTCCTATACTTCTTGATACAAATGGTACTGTCAAAAACAGATACAATACAACTGGAGTTCCTGAAACATTTATAGTGGACAAAAAAGGTAAAATTTTTAGAGTTTATATCGGGGCTGTTGACTGGAATAAAACAAAAACTTACAAAGAGATAGAGAGCCTGTTTAAATAAGCTCTCAACCATCTTTCGCCTTTTCAGAGATGGCCTAAGTTGTCTCCATCTAAAAAATCATCATATTTTCCTCTTGTGAGAAGTATCCTCTCATATGCGCCTATAGCTTTTTTGATATTTTCAAAGCTGATTTCTTTTGCAGTCATATGATTTTTTGGGTTATCTAATAATTTTGGCAGCTGATTATAACTTTTAGGGGTAGATTCCAAGTCATTTTGTTTTGCCAAAGACCTTAATTCGCTACCGCTAATACCTCCACAATATAATAAAAAAGTGGAGATAAAAATTTTCATTCTAGCACATCAGTAAAAACTGCCTTTGCCCCTTCTTCAAAAAGTTTAAGTCTATCTTTCTTATCATTCACCGTGAATATATTCACAAAAATTCCAGCATTACTGAGATCTTTTATCAAATCCGAATCTACTATTTTTAAAGCAGGATTATAACTTCTTACTCTTAGTCGCTTTAAGCGTTTCACCAAATCTTTTGAATAATTTTTTTCTTCTAGTGCCGCTGTATCAATATTTGGATTGATTTTAAAAGCCTGTTTTAAATATTTATGATTAAAAGATGAGAGCAGAACTAGATTTACCATAACATGTTTTTCAATAAGATCTATTACAGTTCTTACAGCTGTTTTATCATAATCTGTTCTAGAGAGATCTTTTATCTCTATGTTTACAGGAAAACTATGTTTTTTCAAAACTTTCAAAACTTGATCTAATGTCAATATTCTTTGGGTTTTCAAGGCTTTTAACTCTTCTATCGTAACAGTTCCGTTTTCTATCGTCTTAAATGGATCATCTCTTAAAAACCAAGAACCAAAATCCAACTTTGAGAGCTGTTTATATGTGTAATCTCTAACTCTATAAGGTTTTTTAAACTCTTTAAACTCTTTTACATTGCTGGTTCGCTCAAGCGTATTATCATGTATGATGACAGGAACTCCATCTTTACTGAACGCAACATCTAACTCTATAAAATCACTGTTTTTCATAGCTTCTTTGAAAGCTGACATAGTATTTTCCGGCCTAATAGACCTAGCTCCTCTATGTGCAACTATAAGCTTTTTATTTTTATCAAAATTTTCCCAAAATCCCATAAGCAATCCTAATGCAATAAAATGGGAGTATTGTAGCATTTTATTATTTACAAATTATATACTTTTCATACAAAATTTTTACTTTTGTTATTTTCTGTTAAAGTTGATTGATTCTGTATTTAAAACCTAGATATATAATTTTGTCACAAAACAAAAAAGGAGTCAAAAATGATGGCTGAAGGATACTATGGAATGGGAGGTGGATTTATGTGGTTGTTTCCTTTAATTGGATTGGGGATATTTCTTTATGTTGTTTATATGATTTTCAATCGAACAAACATAAATAACAATTTTGGAACAAAAAGCGAGTCGGCACTGGAAGTGCTCAAAAAAAGATATGCAAGAGGCGAAATCTCAAAAGAAGAGTTTGAGGATATGAAAAAAAGTCTAGCATAAAAAAGAGACTTTTAAAGTCTCTTTTTTACAACCTGCTGATTCTTGGTTACTCAAACAAATAAGCAACCAAAACTTAAATTTAGACAATTAATTTTATACCTATCTTGAAGATTAATACTTCTAGTGCTATAATCCTTTCTTCTATAAAAGGAGTCTCTCTTGGAATCTATTGACTTAAATCACCTTTTTCCCACTAAAACATCTAATTTTGGTAAAAATGAAATTTTCGATGTGGCAGTCGTTGGCGCTGGTGTTGTAGGGTGCGCTATCTTTAAGGAGTTTTGCGAACAAGGTGCAAAATGTGTACTTGTTGAAAAAGCAAATGATATATTAGAAGGTGCTAGCAAAGGCAATAGTGCTATCTTGCATACAGGATTTGATGCTCCACCAGATACTCTAGAACATGAGTGTGTTCAAAGAGGATACGCAGAATATATGAAGATAAAAGATGATTACAATCTGCCTTTTCTAAATACAAAAGCCCTTGTAGTTGCCTGGAATAATGAACAATTAGAAAAGCTTGACGGCATACTTAAAAAAGGTATCGGCAATGGCGTAAAAGAGCTAGAAATTTTATCTCATGAGCAAATTATAAAACGCGAACCAAATCTTTCTCTTGATGCAAAAGGAGCAATATTAGTTCATGGCGAATCTCTGATAGACCCTTGGAGTGCACCTCTTGCATATCTTAAAAAAGGTGTCAACTGCGGTGGAAAGACTGCATTTTCTCATGAAGTGAAAGATGGACATCACAATGGCAAATGCTGGGAACTCTTAACTTCACAAAAACCTATAAAAGCAAAAGTTATTATCAATGCAGCAGGACTTTATGGTGATATAGTTGACAGCATAAAAGGAACAAAAGATTTTAAGATTATACCTAGAAAGGGGCAGTTTGTAATCTTTGACGAAACTGCTTACAACCTTATAAACTCTATAATTTTACCTGTTCCTACAAAAAGAACCAAAGGAGTTGTGATCACCAAAACTGCTTTTGGTAATATCTTAGTAGGGCCTACTGCGGAGGACCAAGAGAGTCGAACAGACTCTCAAACAACCAAAGAAACACTCGAAGATTTAAAAACTAAAGCATTTCGCATGTTACCTTCTTTAAAAAATCATAAAATTACTGCAACTTTCGCAGGACTCAGACCGGCATCTGATGAAACTTATTATCGAGTAAGAATCAATGATGACAAAAACTGGATAACAGTGGGTGGCATAAGGTCAACCGGACTTACCTCTTCTTTGGGACTCGCGAAACATATATTTGAACTTAATAATACAAAATATAAAAAAAGTCCAAAAGCCGATGAAAAAATATCCGTTCCAAATATAAGTGAATTTGCCCCTAGAGATAATCAAAAAGAAGGTTATGGAAAAATAGTTTGCCATTGTGAATGCGTAACTGAGCGAGAAATAAAAAATGCGTGTCACGGCGGAAGCGGAGCTGGAAATATCGGTGGCTTAAAAAGAAGAACGAGAGCTATGATGGGACGATGTCAAGGTTTCAACTGTGAAGCAGCTGTGACTCAAATCTGCGAAAATGAGGTGAAAAATCATGAATAATGTACAAATAGCTATCGTTGGAGCAGGACCTGCCGGAATCAGTGCAGCACTGGAATTAAAAAAGCTAGGGTATAGTGATTTGATTGTTTTTGAAAGAGAAGATGAAATAGGCGGCACACCGAGACATTGTGGACATTTGGGTTTTGGAATATTTGAATTCAAAAGAATTTTATCTGGACCGGACTATGCAAAAAAATTAGCTAGCCTAGCTTCACAAAACAGCATCAACATACAATTAAAATCTACACTTACAAAGATAGAAGACGGAGTGCTCACCTTTAGTACACCAGATGGTGTCAAGCAATATGAACCCACATGTACACTTTTTGCTCTTGGTGCTAGAGAGACTCCAAGACCGGACAGACTCGTTTCAGGCACTAGAAGTCCTAATATCATCACCACGGGAACTTTGCAAAGATTTGCTTATCTGCAAAAAATCAAACCATTTGACAGAGCTGTTATAATCGGAAGTGAGATAGTCAGTTTTTCAGCTATCATGAGTGCAAAACATGCCGGTATAAAAATCGAAGCAATCATAGAAGAAAAAGATAAAATAGACACTTTTTGTATCGTCAAATATATGGTTAAGTATCTATTGAAAATTCCTGTGCTTACAAATACAAAACTTAAAAATATAAATGGGGAAGACAAAAAAGTGATCAGCGTGACTGTATCAACTGAAGAGGGCGAAAGAGAAATACCATGTGATGGCGTTATATTTACCGGTCAATTTATACCAGAGAGTTCAATCATGCAAAAATCTTTTGATGATTTTAACCTTAGCAATAATTCGCTCTACATTTCACAAAATTTTCAAGCCAAAAATGATGGTTTCTTTGTCGCAGGAAATGCCCTAAGAGGTGCTTTGGCAGCTTTTAAATGCTATTTTGAAGGTAAAAAAGTAGCAAAAAGCATTCATGATTTTATAAGATTTAAACATGAGCCAGAGCTCATCAAAATAGAGGCTGATGAAAATCTATCTTGGTATTATCCAAGTATGATAGATTTAAAATCGCCCACAAAACAACATTTGACCGCACTCAGATTGAAAAAAAGGGCAAAAGGGGTGATAAAAGTTCTGCTAAATGGCAGAATGATTTACAAGAAAAATATACATGCATTTCCGTTTATGAGCATAAATATACCATGGAAAGATATAGAATTAAAACCAAAAGATGTAATCAAGCTAGAGTTTGTGAGCAATTAGCACTCTCCTAGACAGACTTATCTTCATTCATATATTCTTGATGATGAAAGCATGTCAGACACTTTTCACCAGATTTATTGGCAATATGATATTTTCATCATTTTGGGCTAACAACTAAAGATAGCCAATAAGTTGCCCTTGGGTAACTTATTGGCTCGTATGTTTTTATTTCTTTACATTTCTAATGTGAGCTTTTATAAAATTAGCCAATTTTTTATCACTTATGAACTCATGTTCTAAAAACCACTTCTTCAATAATTTGAATAGATTAAAAATATTTCTCT
This sequence comes from Sulfurospirillum sp., assembly GCA_045047115.1. Taxonomy (GTDB): domain Bacteria; phylum Campylobacterota; class Campylobacteria; order Campylobacterales; family Sulfurospirillaceae; genus JAADIZ01. Next base: position 5,040 of record JASFYR010000024.1, on the reverse strand, counting down.
CATTTGTTGTGGTAGATAGGGTATCTTTAAACTCTTGGAATAGTTTTATAAAATTTTTATGTTGAATCATATGTTCTTTTGTTTTTGGATAGTTATATTTTTGCATATAGTTATCTTCTGTTCCAAAATGCATATGAATGAACTCGTCGACAATATCTAGATAATTTTTTATCGTAGTTTTTTCTCTTAACTCCTTATCTTTTAACACAGTATAAAGTTTATTTAAAAGATTAACAATAATTATATGTTGCGAATCAATTGCCATAAGGTGAGTAGCATATTTATCTGACCAGCGGATAAATTGGTTCTCTTTTTCTGCTTTGTTTGTAGAGAGAACAAAGAGGATAAATTTCTCAATCGGCAGTGGTTTGGAGTAGTAATAACCCTGTATCTCATCACACTTCATCTGATATAGTAGATCGGCTTGCTCAATATTTTCTATCCCTTCTGCGACACTTTTTATTTTGAGCTTTTTTGATAAATACAGGATAGTATCGACGATAGCAAGAGTTTTTTCATCTATTATCATATCATCAATAAAAGATTTATCAATTTTAAGTGTATCAATTGGGAGGTCTTTGAGATATGATAAAGAAGCATATCCTGTTCCAAAATCATCAAGAGCAAACTTAAAACCTTCCTCTTTTAGTCTATCTATAATCTCAAAAGATTTCTGTTTATCTTCTATAAATGCACTTTCTGTTATTTCAACCTCAAAGTGGGAATTGAAATCTTTGGTTTTTTCAAAAATATTCATTAAATTTTTAAAAACATCATCTTTGCTAAAATGAATTGGAGAGATATTAAAAGAGATTATAATTTCTTCCTCGAAAGTTTTAGTAAAAATCCTTCTTGCATCTTCTACAACTTTTTTAAATACCCATTTATCTATCTCGACAATACTCCCATCTTTTTCAGCTTGTGGAATAAAGTTGTCTGGAGAGATAATCTTTCCATTGATTATTAATCGTATCAGTGCTTCACATGACTCTACTTTTTTTGTTTTTAGATTTATTTTTGGTTGATAATATAGTGTAAATAAATTATTTTGAATTGCACTTTTAATATCAAATGTTTTTTGAATTGAATTCATTTAACTCCCTTGTGTGATATAACGGTTGTTATATCTTTACTATTCAATCTGTTGAAAGGAAAAAAGTTGCTAGATTGTGCTTTTTCTTTTATTTGTTCATAAACTTTTCTTGCAGTACTTAAACTATCTTTTTTGATATAATTAACAATATTTAAAAGGTCTTCTTTTACATTTGAAGTCCATTTAACTTTATAAGTTTTACTCATTTGATAAGGAGTTCTTCAATAGAGTTAAAAACATCTTCTTGGGTATGAAGATTTCCATTTCTAATATCTTCTTCTGCAAATGAAAGAAGCTTCATTATAGTAAGAGCATTTTTCATATCTTGATAACTCTTTGGATCTTGTATAACAGCTTTAGCTTCACCATTTTGTGTGATTATCATAGGTCTATGAGTTTCATTGATATATTTTAGAACATCAGCTGCTCTACTTTTTAGATAGGTAACAGGCTTTATATCATTTACAATTTGCATAAAATCTCCTTTAGTCTTTTTATTGTGCCGAATTAAGACTTAATGTTCAAATGTGATGCTAACGGTCGCGCCCGCGTAGCGGGTACGAACAACTCTATTTATTAGTGGACACTATATCACCTTTGGATGTGAATTTCAATTTAAAATGTTTATTTATTTGTATCGTCTGCATGGTATTTTGAAATGTCTATTTTAAAGAGCTAGGGTTCTTGAGTAATCAGCACTCTCCTAGATAAAATCTATCTTCGCTCAAGTATTCGTGATGGTGCACTCTTGTGTTACCGTCTTTGTCTATATTGATAATCGCATAGGTAGGGTTTTCTTCATTTGTTAAATATTCCACCTTATTGTCAGGCTTATAAGCTACTTGAAAAGTTGTACTTCTTGTAGAGTGTAAAGATATGCCGTTTTTAGATGAATGCATTATGCGATGAATATGTCCAAAAGAGATATGTTTTATATTTTTATATGGCTTGAGTAAATCCCAAAATTTTTGCTGAGTTTTAAAATTTGCCACAGTATCCATCTCGTGCATCCCGCAAGAAATTGGATGGTGATGCATAAATATATACAAAAATTTATTATTATAAATTTCTAACTGATTTTTAAGCCATTTTATACGACTATCACATAATTCACCATACGATTTATCTTCCATCAAAGTATCTAAAAAAAGAAAAGCTTTATCATCTATCTTTTTTGCATATTGGATAAAACCATCATTTGTAAACTCTGAAAAATATGATTTAAAAATATCTCTTTTATCATGATTTCCCAAAATTGGATACACACTAAATTTACTGTTTTTTATAACTGTTTGCAGTTTGGCATAAGCCAAGTCTGAGGCGCTATTGCTTAAATCACCGGTTATTACCACAAACTTAGCATCACTATGCCATTTTTTTATACTTTCAAATGCTTTATCTAGTCTAAAATTAGGATCAATTCCGTATAAAGACGGCCGCTCATCTCCGATTAGATGAGGGTCACTTATCTGAATAAATTTCAATTTATTTTCTTCTACTGCTTTTTATCTCTATTTACAAACAGAGATATAAGCGCTGTCACTGTTATAAATACAACTATTAAAAAAGAGACTGCATTTAATACAGGAGTAGAGCTAAATTTGATACGAGAATACAAATCAACTGGCAATGTTGGATCTGAACCAATCAAAAATATAGTGGTATTAAAGTTTGAAAAACTGATTAAAAATGCTACAACAAATGCTCCTATAATTGCAGGTCTTAGAAATGGAATAGTAACATACCAAATGGACTGCAATCTTGTAGCTTTCAGACTAAGTGCGGCTTCTTCAAGAGTTCTATCAAATTTTTTTAATCTTGCGCCAACTAATAGCATGACATAAGTAGCTCCAAAAGAAAACTGTCCCAAAACAACAAGCCAAAAACTAGGACTTAAAAACCCAATATCCCAGCCAAATTTTTGCTCAAGATAGCTTCCTGCAAGAGTTGAAGATAGAAGTATCGATATACCAAGAATCACCCCTGGAATTACAAGCGGAGATAGGGCTAAGAAATACAACAAACCCTTAAACCTAAACTGTTCCTCTTCAAAAAGCAATGCCGCAGCGGTACCCACCGCAGTTGAAATAGTCGCAACATAAAATGCTGTCTTGATACTTATAAAAATACTTTGGACTAAGCCGTCGTCTGCTAAAAGTCCTGTCCTCTGATCTGTATTTGCAAAAAACCAATCTAGCGTAAAACCTTTCCATGGCAGGGCTATAAAGTCTGAATTATTAAATGCCAAAACGGAAATCGCAATGAGTGGCATAACCAAAAAGATGAAAAAACATGTAATATAAAATCTATATGTATACTTATATAATGGTGAATTTGGTAGTGAACGAATCATGATCCAACCCTTTCAAGCTTTTGACCGGTTAACTTTAGTGCAACCCAAATTATACTAGAAGATATCATCAACAGCAAGAAACCAAACGCCGCTCCCTCACCCCAGTTAAATGTTGATAAAAATTCATTGTAAATCTGTTCCGTAAACCACAAGGAACTCTTTCCTCCCAAAATATCAGGTGCAACATAATCACCAATCACAAGCATAAAAACTATAATTCCACCCGAGGTGATACCAGGCATAGAGTAGGGGATAATAATTTTAGTAAAAATAGTCCACTTTGATGCACCCAAATCACTTGCAGCCTCTATGAGTGAATCATCCAGACTCTCAAGTGTTGACATAATCGGAACAACCATAAAAAGCATAGAGACATAAAGCAATCCTATAGTCATACTAAAGTTTGTATACAGCATATCTATAGGCTTATCAATTAAACCTATATATATAAGGAATTGGTTGATAATACCGTGGTCTCCCAAGATAATCATCCATCCATATACAGTTACCAACTCTCCAACCCATAGAGGAATAAGAAGCAGCAAAGCCAAAAAACTAGAGTATTTTTTAGATATAACTTTTGTTAGATAAAAAGCCACAGGGAAAGTCACGATAAATGCTAAAATTGTTATCCCAATAGCATAAGCAGCCGTATTTACAAATGTCAACCAATATATCTTACTCTCAAAAAATGTTGCATAATGCTCAAATGAAAACACCTTGCCACCCGTATCACTATCAACTTGAAATGAGCTTATAAGAAGATCCAGATGTGGCAACACAATCAAAATTATAAGCCATAAAAGCACTGGTAAAATCAGCAGATAAAATGTAATATTAAAGCTTTTTTTATTTTTCACCATAGTCTCCTTAATAACATTTTAGATTATCGTAATTTATACCGACTTCGACTGTATCACCCTCTTGTAAATTTTCAAACTTTGCATTTTGAGGAAGAGATATCAAGATCTCAGCTCCACTTGTCGTCTCGATTGCAGAAACTTTAGTATTTGAACCATCAAACAAAACAGTCTTTATCTTGACTTGAAATCTACTTATATCTCCAAGATCACCTGTTGGGGTCAATATAAAAGCCTCTGGTCGAATATATAAAACTTCCGGATTGAAATTCAAGCCTTTTTTTTCAAGCTTCCAGCCATCTTTTGTAGTGATAAAATCACCGTCTTTGCTCTTTAACTCGAGTCTATTACTTTCACCGACAAAACCTGCCACAAAAGCAGTTTTTGGATTTTTATATAGATTCCTGGGAGTATCTATCTGCTCAAATCGACCTTTATTCATAACAGCAACTTTATCACTCATCACAAGTGCCTCCGATTGGTCATGAGTTATATATATAAATGTAGTTCCAAGCTCTTTTTGAAGCAGTTTTAACTCTATCTTCATATGTTCCCGAAGTTTTCTATCAAGTGCACCAAGTGGCTCATCAAGGAGAAGAATAGATGGCTTCATCACCAAAGATCTCGCTATTGCTACTCTTTGTCTCTGACCCCCTGAGAGTTCAGTAACCTTCTTTTTTTCAAACCCTTGAAGACTGACTCGCGCGAGCATATCAGTAACTCTATCATTTATC